>CADANQ010000003.1 GCA_902789365.1 uncultured Eubacteriales bacterium | reverse complement strand
TTTCCGGCTTTTCCCTCGCTTTTTCTTCTCTCCTGTACGACTAACTTCCAGTTCTCTTTTCCTCCCTTACACTCTGGAAGTTACTTTTGCACTTCACGTCGCCCGAATACCGCGGTCATCGATCTTCCGTACCGCATGAAAACCGGGAGACCAGTTAGGCTTTACTCTTCACCGTCCGTATAGTAAACGATCCTTCCGCCCAGTTCGGTGAAGCTCTTTTCAAACGTTTCATAATCGATCACGACCGTCCCGCCGGCGTTGGGGTCGCGGTATGTGAGGGACGCGCCGTCATAGCCGCAGATCACGACGGCATGCTCGCCGCCGGGCCAGCGGACCAGCTCTCCTTCCCCGTCAAGCCAGCTCCACCGGTACATGATATCGCGCATCGGCGCGGAAACATACCAGGCCAGGACCGGATTGCCGGTGTCCAGAATGGCTTTGATGTCGTCGACGGTCGCTCCGGTCTTCGTCATTGCACCGGGCCTGAAGTGTTCCGCCACCGAAGCGATGGGGCCGTTGAACACCCCGTAGGAATACTCGCTTCTCGGGTCCCCCACAAACTCCCTCTCCGGGTTCGCGCCGTGGCGCACACCGTCTTCATCGTCCCATGGCTGTTCTCCCATCGGGAGCAGGCCGTAGATGTCCTCCACCGTCACATCGACGCCGTAATATTTCAGCAGCATGTACAGGGA
Source organism: uncultured Eubacteriales bacterium (assembly GCA_902789365.1). GTDB lineage: Bacteria > Bacillota > Clostridia > Christensenellales > Aristaeellaceae > RUG756. The sequence continues at coordinate 83,081 of CADANQ010000003.1, read as the reverse complement.
AACGCTTTCGCAGCCGGTGGGATAATCCGGGTACTGGCAGAATTCCATGACGTCCAGAAGAACGCCGTTTTCAGCTCCTTCCTCTTCCTGACAGGACCCGTCGGGCCGCCGGTCTCCGGGTTCCCACTGCCGCAGCCTGACAGGCTCAAGGACGCCGGTAAAGCGATAGATTTTTTGCGAAAAAGCATTTGCGGCCTCCCGGGTAAAGAGGGGATTGTAATAGTTCGGCAGGACGGAAACGACCATTTCGGGTGTGATGCCTTCAGCCCGCCAGGCCCAGAGGGGATGATCGTACAGCCATTTGACGCTGTAGCCTTTCTTTCCCGTCACGATGGTGCTGCCGGAAGCGAAATGAGCCATGACCGCCGCTTCATCGTCCCCAAGCAAAAGATCGATCTCCTCATCCGTAAACGCCCTGCGGTGCACCATCAGGTCCGCGTCGGATAGCACAAGGCGAACCGCGGCCGGGTCGAGGTCATGGGTGCGGATGAAGGAATAGATGTTCGCGTAATCCATCAGCGTCAGCGCGTACGCGGGTTTGTCCGAGACATACTCGTATTCCCAGTTATAACCCCCTTCCGCCATCCGCATCAGGGCCTCCGGCAGAGAGGAAAGGCGTTCGCCGCAGGGTTTGGCATAATACGGCGCCGACGCGCTCGCGGTCCCGAAGGGAACGGGCATTTTCTGCGCTTCGTACAATTCCCACACCGTCCTGGACACGCCCGCGAGGGCGGCCCTGGTCACCGGGGCTTCCGTCGTCTCTTCGACGGCGTCCTCATATAAAAAGCCGCTTGTCATCTTCTTAAGAACGTCCCACGTCAGGATTTCGCCGCCGCGGAATTTCCCTTCGGAACCCGTATAAATTCCCGCCTGTTTTAACCACAGCGCCGCCTTTTCAAGCTCCGATCCGGCCGCGACGTCCGAATAGCCCTCTCCGGCCATATCGGGCTCCGGCTTCCCGGCGGTACGCCACAGCATGACGGCCGCATCGGCCAGGGTCGCCGCCCGGTCCGGAAGAAAATATCCGGTGGGATAGGGATCGATCAGCCCTTTTTCAAGGCAGAAGGCGGTATCGTCGTGATACGGCGGCATTGCGGGCGCCGCCAGCTCCCCGGAGGTCAGGATCTTCCAGGGAATAACCACTCTGTTAAGCGACTGCATCCAGGTCCTCCCGTTGGCTCGTTTGATTCCCAGGGTATTGATCTGTACGTCGCGGGTACGCTGCCGCTGACCGCTGTAGGGGCTCATCAGGCTGCTGACTGTGCTGACCACATAGTAATCGCCCGCCGTCTTGCCCAGATACATCATCTGGTGACCGGGGAAGTTGAGAAGCGTTCCCATGGGCAGCGCGTCAAGCAGCGCTTCCCTCTCCTCCAGGGTATACCAGGTGATATCCGCCCTGGCAAAGTCCATAAGCCACTGCCAGGTACCGTTGCGGGGCAGGTCCAGGCCGAAGCAGCAGAAGACCGAACGGTTGAGGCTGGTGCAGTCCTCGTTATTGAGCCCGGCGCCCCAGCCGTAGGCGTCGCCCAGGGAAGCAAGGGCCACCATCGCCAGGTTCCGGGGCGTCAGGGGAAGATAATCCTCGCTTACCCTCTCCCGGGCGTTGATCAGAGCCGGCGTCTTAAAGTAGCTGCCGTCCTCGTTCCTTACCGGCAGGTAGACCGCGTAATTGTGCAGCGGCAGCCGGTTGATGACCAGGGCGTCCGGGTCCTGCTCGTCCATTCTCTCCAGCACCGTGCCCATGGTGATCATTCGGCAAACGGTTTCAGGGGCGGTTTTGGAATAATCGGTGTACATCCTGTCGCCCCAGAACACCAGGCGCTTCTCCGCGGGAATGTCCCAGGCCGAGAGCCATTCCTCCCTGTCCCTGCAGACGGCGACATCCTCTACCCGTACCCAGCCCGTGCAGCAGGATGTGGACACGCTGAAGTATTTTCCGTCCGCCGACGCGGAGTAGATTGCCACCGGCTCGTTCACCCGGATGCCCACGAGAGGCTGGTAATCAAAATCATAATCCACGGGATCGTCCAGAAGCTGTCCGTCCCAGGGAAAGGTCAGAAGCTCGGTGCGCACCGCCGCGACGCCCCATCGCACCGGCATTTCTTCCTTCGCGTCCGGATCGATCACATTGGCGATGATTGCGTCAAAATCTTCCTGTTCCATTTTCTTGCCTGTCCGGTCCCAGACCCAGCCCAGGTAATACTTGGCGTCGTCCATTGCGCTGCTTTTCAGCGATTCGTTCCGTGCTATGCCGTTGTAGGTCCCCTTCAGGGTCCGCATGTCCCGCCGATTGGTGCCCTCCCCGGCCGCGGCGGCGGCGTTGATGGCGGCAATCTCCTCCGGTGTGGCGAGCAGCGCGTCCGGATCCTCCGTCAGGCCGGACCAGAACGCGGGATCGGTCATTTCTTTCGTCACACCGGGCATATACCCCACCGGAGCCGAGGCCCCGGCGGAAGAGGACCGAAGGGAAACGACGGCGCATACCGTCAGAAACAGAGCTATCGCCTTTGCCCGGATACTGATACCGTCCTGATTCATTTTAATCCTCCCATTACAGCGCCAATCCGTCAGGCGAAACCGATGCGCCGCCCGGTCCGGCCGCAGGCGCGGGACCCCCGGACGCCGCCTGTATCATCATCGAAACCAACCCCGCGGAAAGCCTTCCGGCCGTCCGCCGATCATCTGTTGTTTTCAGTTTAACATACCGCGGCGGAATCGTAAATCTTTTTTTGTCCCGTTCGGGGACGGCATCATGGCCCTGAGGGTTCCGTATGGAATGGGGCCGCTCATACCGTCCGGAGGGAATGAAAACCGAAACAGGTTATGCTTCTGTCTTCGGGTTCGGTTCCGTCAGGTTCCTCACCCATTTAAAACGGTACAAACGGTAAATAACCCAGGGAATCTTCCCCACCTCGTCAAGGCATGTGCAGGCATAGACCAGCAGCACGGGCCAGCGGAACACGAAGGCGCCCAGCAGCGCCAGGGGAATGGCAATCCCCCACATGCACACGGCAAGGGAAATCACGTCGAACACGGTATCTCCCCCGCCGTCCAGTACGCCGTTGATGGTGACGGTATTCACGCATCGCCCGATCATGTATACCGCCATGATGACCATCATGCCCGTGAGGTATGCCCTCGCCTCGTCGGTCAGAACCACCATGCGGACAATCAGCGGAGTCACCGCCAAAACAAGCAGCGTCGACGCGAAGCCGATAATAAAGGAAAGCTTCATCAGCCTGATGCCGTATTGCTTCCCCCGTTCCATTTTTCCCGCGCCAAGCTCATTGCCCACCATGATGCCCGCGGCGGCTCCGATGCCGTTGCAGGCGCAGCACACCAGGTCCCTGACCACGGCGGCGACGGAATTCGCCGCCGCGGCGTCGGAGCCCATGTGCCCCATAACGGCGGTATAGGACGTAAAGCCCACGCCCCAGAAAAGGGAACCGCCCAAAAGCGGCAGGCACTGCCGGGCAAAATCCCTCGCAAGACGCTTTTCGGATGAAAACAGGGAACGGATGCCGGGCCGGATATAATCCCCGCGCATGGTGACGGCAATGCAAAGTGCAAGCTCCGCCAGGCGCGACAACGTGGTCGCAAGAGCCGCGCCCCGGGCCTGCATGCCTTCAATGCCGAATATCCCGAAAATAAAAACTGCGTTCAGAATGATGTTCATCACCACGGCGAAGGAACTGATCCATGCGCTGGGGGTCACGTGATCCGTGACCTTCATCATCGCAAGGAAACACTGGGATATACCTGTCATCAGATACGACCAGCCGGCGATCCTGAGGTAGGTGACGCCGATATCGATCAGAATATCGTCATGGGTAAAGAGGCGCATCAGGATTCCCGGCGCCGCCTCGCAGGCCGCGAAAAAAAGCAGGGATATCGCTCCGTTGGCCCTGAGCATCAGGCGGAACAGCTTCCGCATCGTCGTCCGGTCTCCCTTGCCCCAGTACTGGGCGCCGAGGATGGAACCGGCTCCGGTCACGGCCATCAAGATCATGTTCTGGACAAACTGGATCTGGGCCGCCAGGGACACGGCCGTCATCTGCTCCTGGGCGACGCGTCCCAGCATCAGGGCGTCCGCGGCCGCCACCAGGGCCAGCATCAGGCTCTGGAAGGATATGGGCGCGGCAATGGTCAGAAGCCGAAGGTAAAACTCTTTTTTCTCTCCCGGTTTCAAACGGAGGTCGGACATGGTTCTGTTTCCTGCGCTTTCCGTTTTGATAAACGCGGCTTCCGGGGCCGCAGGTCCCATTTTATCAGGTTTCGCGGGTTTGGCAATGCCCCGGATCGATATACGGATTTTTTTTGCTGTCCTCATCGGTTTTTTGCTTTCACCGGTGATTTCCACCCTTGACGAATCAATATCAGAATAAATATAATATCCATATATGGTTTCCCTGCCGGCGTGTCCGGACAGGGATCAGCGGACCGATCCCGATCAAATCAATCAGCATGAGGTACGGGCACATGAAAAAACGTTATCTTGCCATTGACATCGGCGCGTCCTCCGGCAGGCATATCGTCGGCTGGGAGGAAGACGGCGCGCTGCGCACCGAGGAGGTTTACCGCTTTCCCAACGGTGTGACTCGCGCCGACGGGCATCTGACCTGGGACATTCCCGCCCTGTTCGGGCACGTGACCGCAGGCATCGAAAAAGCCCTCGGCGCGTATCCCGATATCGTGAGCCTGTCCATCGATACCTGGGGCGTGGATTACGTTCTGATGCGGGGCAGCGAGGAAGTGTGGCCCTGCTACGCCTACAGGGACGACCGCACCGCGGAGGCAATCCCGCAGGCGCATGCCCTGATGCCCTTCTCAGAGCTTTACCGCCGCACCGGCATCCAGTTCCAGCCCTTCAATACACTGTACCAGCTGTTCGCGGACAAGCTTACCGGAAGGCTGGAAGGGGTCACCGATTTCCTGATGCTACCCTGCTACCTGATGTACAAATTGTGCGGAACGGCGGTCCACGAGTATACCAACGCCACCACGGGCGGCCTGGTCAGCGCAGAAAGCGGCGAATACGACCCGGACATCATCCGTTCCCTGGGCCTTCCGCCAAAGCTGTTCCCAAAGCTCAGAAAACCCGGGGAGGTGATCGGGGAATACAGGGGGATCCGGGTGGTGCTGTGCGCCACCCATGATACCGGAAGCGCGGTGGAGGGCATCCCCATGGACGAAAACGCGCCTTACATCTCCTCCGGCACCTGGAGTCTTCTTGGACTGAAAACCGACCGTCCCCTCACCGACGCCCGCAGCGAAAAGTTCAACTGGTCCAACGAGGGCGGCGTCGGCTACAACCGCTACCAGAAGAACATCATGGGGATGTGGCTCGTCAATCGCCTGAGGGATGAGATCTGTCCCGGGAAAAGCTTCGGAGAGATCGTCCGGGAAGCCGCTCAAAGCTCCTATGACGAGACGGTGGACGCCAACGCCCCCGCCTTCCTGTCTCCGGAAAGCATGAAAGCGGCCTTTGACGGCGCCCTCACCGCCAGGCCCGGCGATACTTCGGATTATTTCCGCTGCGCGTACCGCTCCCTCGCCCTGAGCTACAGATCTGCCCTGGAAGAACTGGAACAGGCCGCCGGGAAAACCTTCGGCCGCGTATACATCGTCGGCGGCGGGGCGAAAAATGATTTTCTGAACAGGCTCACGGAGGAGTTCTCCGGCAAAAAAGTCATCGCCCTGCCCATTGAAGCCACGGCCCTCGGCAACCTGAAGATCCAGATGAAAGTCGATCCATAAAAAAGACGGGAGGTCAAGCCATGTTAGTCGATACCAAAGCACGCGTCGGCGTATTCTCCATCGCGCTGGGGGCCTATCTTCCCCAGTTCCCTACCCTGGTGCCTGAATTCGAAAGCCAGTACGCCGAATTCAAAAAGCGCCTGCCCCCGACCGTTGAGGTCATAGACGGCGGTCTTGTGACCACCAAGGAAATGGCCATGGCCGCCGGCGACAAATTCCGCGCCGCGGACGTGGACCTGGTCGTCATGCAGCTGCTCACCTATGCCACCTCCTACAACATGCTGCCCGCCGTGCGCGACCTGGACGTGCCGGTGATTCTGGTCAACCTGCAGAAAAAGCGAGCCCCCGATTACGCAAACACCGACACGCCCACCTGGCTCGGCGAGCTTTACGCCTGCGGCGCCGTGGGCGAAATGGTCGCCGACCTGGAGAGGGCCGGCAAGCGCCACGCGGTTATCACCGGCGTGGTCGAAGGCGGGGATTCCCAGGCCCAGGCCGAGATCGAGGACTGGTGCCGCGCTGCCCAGGTGCGCCGCCGCTTCCGCGACCTGAACATCGCCCAGATCGGCCGTCCCTATCCCGGTATGATGGATCTGTACATCGACGAAACCAACCTTTATCACCGCATGTGGCTGTACACCAAGCAGTTCGACTGGGAAAAGATGTGGGCCATCGCCGACGACGTCACCGATGAAAAAACCATCCGTGAAAAAGCCGGGGACATCCTGGCGACCTTCGACATCGAGGGCGGCGGAACGGTCGAAAAGGTATGGGACATGGCCCGCTATGTTGTCGCCTTCGAAAAATGGGTCAGGGATGAAAAGCTCGGCTTTGTCGCCTCCCATTACGACGGGTTCGCCCAGGGCGTCGCGGGCAAGCTGGACAGCATGCTGATCCCCGCCTTCTCCATGCTGATCAAGCAGGGCACCGCCTGCGCCGTGGAGGGCGACATCAAGGTCGCCATGGCCATGGGCATCATGAAGGTCATTTCCGGCACCGGCCAGCTCAGCGAAATGTATTCCATCGATTTTGACCGTGACATCTGCATCATCGGCCATTCGGGCTCCGGCGACGCCGACATCTCTCAGGCCCGAAAGCCCACCATGAAAATCGTGCCCGTATTCCACGGCAAGACCGGCGGCGGATACCTGACCCAGTTCTATCCGCCCGTCAATACCCCCATCACCTATCTCGGAATCACCCAGGACCGGGACGGGCATTTCAAGTTTGTCGTGGCCGAGGGCGTCAACGAGGAGGGCCCCATTTTCACCTTCGGCGACACCAACATGCGCATGCGCTTTACCTGCGGCGCAAGGGATTTCTGCAACAGGTGGAGCGAAGCCGGCCCCACCCATCATATGGCCGCAGGCGTCGGAAGGCACATCGACACCCTTCTGAAGGTCGCCAAGATCTTCAATGTGCCGGTCGACGTGATTACCCGATGAACATGGTTCCCCTGCGGTGCAGGCATCGCGGCTTTAAACCCAATTACCTTTGGAAAGGATGATAATCATGGGCATTCTTGATCTGGACATCATGAAGCGCTATATCCGCATGTGCAACGACGGCTGGCTGCAGGGCTGGCACGAACGCAACGGCGGCAACCTGACCTACCGTCTCAAAAAAGAAGAAGCGGACGAAATGAAGCCCTTCTTTGACGCGGAACCCCGTCCCTGGGTCAATATGGGCGTAACGGGAAAGAACCTGGCGGGAGAGTATTTTATCTCCACCGGCAGCGGGAAGTTTTTCCGCAACGTCATCCTTTACCCGGAGGACAGCCTCTGTGTGGTCGAGATCAATGACCGGGGCGACAGTTACCGCGTGGTCTGGGGCCTGGTCAACGGGGGCCGTCCCACCAGCGAATTCCCCTCCCACTTTATGAACCATTCGGTCCGGGCGGCTGCCACCGGCGGCGTCACACGGGTGATTTATCACGCGCATCCCGCCAACGTCATCGCCATGACCTATGTCCTGCCGCTGACCGACCGTGACTTTAGCCGCGCCCTTTGGAAGAGCGCCACCGAATGCCCCGTCGTTTTCCCCGGCGGCGTCGGCGTGGTGCCCTGGATGGTCCCCGGCGGGGCCGATATTGCCATGGCCACCTGCGAGAAAATGAAGGACTTCGAAGCCGCCGTCTGGGCGCAGCACGGCCTGTTTGTTTCCGGACCGGACTTTGATATCACCTTCGGCCTGATGCACACCATCGAAAAGAGCGCCCAGATCTGGGTGCTGCAGAAATCCACGGGTTTGAAGGAACTGCAGACCATCACCGATGACGCCCTGCGCGCTATCGCCAGGGAATTCGGCGTAACCCTGAGGGAAGAATTTCTTGACTGACACGGACTGACATATCAGATTACGATCAATACCGCCGGAAGGAATCCCGATTCCCGGGACAGCCCGGCGGAATGATTCCCGTTTATCCCGTGACCGCCGCGTTTTACCGCGGCGGCCTTTTTCGCGCGCATCCGTCGGCTATGAACGTGAAAACCACCCATTCCGTCTTTTTCTCGCAATTTGTTCTTCCGTATACTTTACAAACGCTTGGGTTTTGAGTATACTTGTATACATGTATTTTAAAGTTCCTTTGCATGGAGGTGTTTACTGTGCTTGAGATTTCTCCCAAAACCAATCTTCTGGAGCAGAAAAACTACCGTTACACGCTCCAGGACGTGGCGGAACCCAACCTGTACCGCGATATCTATGATTATGAAAGCATTCCCAAGGTTCCATTCAACCACCGCCGGGTCCCCATGGGAATGCCCGAAGAAATATGGATCACCGACACCTCCTTCCGGGACGGTCAGCAGTCCGTGGATCCCTATACCGTGGATCAGATTGTGGACCTGTACAAGCTGATGAGCAGGCTGGGCGGCCCTTACGGCATCATCCGCCAGACCGAATTCTTCATCTACAGCAAAAAAGACCGGGAGGCTGTTGAAAAATGCCGTGAGCTGGGCCTGAAATTCCCGGAAATCACGACCTGGATCCGCGCCACCAAGGACGACTTCAAGCTGGTTAAAGACCTGGGCATCCGGGAAACAGGCATCCTGGTCTCCTGCAGCGATTATCACATTTTCAAAAAAATGAAGCTGACCCGCAGCCAGGCCATGAAAAAATACCTGGAAACCGTGTCCCTGGCCTTTGAAGCCGGCGTAATGCCCCGATGCCACCTGGAAGATATCACCCGCGCCGATTTTTACGGTTTCGTGGTTCCGTTTGTGAATGAGCTGATGAACATGTCACGGGACGCGGGAATCCCGGTGCGCATCCGCGCCTGCGATACCATGGGCTACGGCGTACCCTACCCCGAGGTGGCCCTGCCCCGCTCGGTCCCCGGCATCGTCTACGGTTTGCAGCACTATTCCGACGTGGCCAGCGAATACCTGGAATGGCACGGCCACAATGATTTTTACAAAGCTGTGGCCAACGCCTCCACCGCCTGGCTGTATGGCGCAAGCGCCGTCAACTGCTCGCTTCTGGGCATCGGCGAGAGGACCGGCAACATCCCGCTGGAAGCCATGTGCTTTGAATACGCCTCCCTGCGCGGCTCCCTGGACGGCATGGACACCACCGTCATCACCGATATCGCCGAATATTTCAAGCGCAGGATCGGCTACAAGGTGCCCCCGATGACTCCCTTTGTCGGTTCCAGCTTCAACGCCACCCGCGCGGGCATTCACGCCGACGGTCTGCTGAAGGACGAAGAAATTTACAACATTTTCAACACCAAGAAGATTCTCAAAAAGGCCCCGCTGGTCATGATCGGCCCCAACAGCGGCCTTGCCGGCATCGCCTACTGGATCAACGAGAATTACCGTCTTGAAGGCGACGAAGCCATCACCAAGACCGATCCCCTGGTGGTCTCCCTCAAGGAATGGATCGACGGCGAATTTGCCTCCGGCCGCGTCGCGTCCCTGAGCCCCAACGAACTGGAAACAAAGATCGAGGCGATTTCCGGCGGCCGTTTCAGCCGGGTATAAGAACCGTTGAAAGGAGAAACCGTTATGGATCATAAAATGGTATCCCTGGCAGACCAGGTGTTTGACGAACTGGAAAAAAAGATCCTGTCCGGCGCATATGCCCGCGGCGAACTGCTTACCGAAAGCCGCCTTAGCGATGAACTCGGCGTCAGCCGAACCCCCATCCGCGAGGCCTTTTTCCGTCTCAGCCAGGAGCATCTGATCGATATCTCCCCCAAAGGCGCGTACGTCCTCGGCATTACCGACGAGGATATCCGCGACATTTACGAGATCCGCGTCCGCATCGAGGGCCTCGCCAGCCGCCTGGCCGCCGAAAAGATCACCGAGGAGGGCGTAGATGAGCTCCGCAAGGCATTGGACCTGCAGGAATTCTACACCCAGAAGGGCGACCCGGACGGCATCCGGAACATGGACGACAGCTTTCACCAGACCATTTACCGCCTCTGCTCCTCGCCGGTGCTGCGCTACACCCTGGAACCGCTGCACCGCCGGATTATCAAATACCGCAGGGCGTCCATCAGTGCCCGTACCCGCGCCGAGCATTCCCTTAAAGAGCATCTGGAGATCCTGGAAGCCATTGCGCGGCACGACGCCGACGCGGCGGAGGAACTGACCATCCGGCATATCCGCAACGCGATGCACAAGCTGGTCACCGGCGAAAACCCGGATGACGATCAATAATCCGGAGGCGTCAAATGATCAAACTGTATAACGAAGGCGTATACCTGGTGAACGGCAGTGAAATCGTTCCGGAAAGCGAAAGCGCCCGCGTCACGGCCCTGACCGGACTGGCTCCCGACCGGGAGGAAGCGGCAAAGGGCACCATCTCCCGGGGGATCCTCTCCTCCCACAACGTAAGCGGCGACGATAAAAAGCTGAAAATCCGTTTCGACGCGCTGGCTTCTCACGACATCACCTATGTCGGCATCATCCAGACCGCCAGGGCTTCCGGTATGACCCGGTTCCCGATGCCCTACGTGCTGACCTGCTGCCACAACTCCCTGTGCGCCGTGGGCGGCACCATCAACAGCGACGACCACATGTTCGGCCTTACCGCCGCGCGGAAATACGGCGGCGTCTTTGTGCCGCCCCATATGGCCGTAATTCACCAGTATATGCGGGAAATGTTCGCCGGATGCGGCAAAATGATTCTGGGATCGGATTCACACACCCGTTACGGCGCCCTGGGTACCCTTGCTGTCGGCGAGGGCGGCGGAGAACTGGACAAGCAGATCCTCGGTGACACCTGGGACAGCGATTATCCCGGCGTTGTCTGCGTTTACCTGAAGGGAAAGCCCCAGCCTTTTGTCGGTCCCCACGATATCGCCATCGCCATCTGCGGAGCGGTTTATAAAAACGGGTATGTCAAAAATAAGATCATGGAATTCGTCGGTCCCGGCGTGTCATCCATGACAACGGATTACCGCAATGGCGTGGACGTGATGACCACCGAAACCACCTGCCTTTCCTCTGTTTGGCGCACCGACGGCGACACCAGGGCATACCTGAAGGTCCACGGCCGGGAAAACGACTTCCGTCCTCTGGACCCCGCGCCCGTCGCCTGGTACGACGGATGCATGGAAATCGACCTGGACAAGATTCGGCCGATGATCGCCATGCCTTTCCATCCCTCCAACGCCTTTACCATCGACGAACTCAATCATAACCTCGGGGATATCCTGCGCGAGACCGAAAAAGCGGCCGAAAAAGTCAGCCAGGGCCGCGCCGAATTCACCCTGACCGATAAAATCGAAAACGGATCGCTTCGTGTCCAGCAGGGCGTCATCGCCGGCTGCGCCGGCGGTACGTACAACAACATCATCCAGGCCGCCAACGTGCTGCGCGGGAAAAGCTGCGGCAGCGGAAGCTTCTCTCTGGACGTATATCCCTCCTCCATGCCGCTGTTCCTGGACCTGACCCGGAAAGGAACCCTGGCGGACCTGATGGCAGCCGGCGCGGTAATCAAAACCGCCTTCTGCGGCCCCTGCTTCGGCGCGGGTGACACGCCGTGCCACAACGGCCTGAGCGTCCGACACACCACCCGCAATTTCCCCAACCGCGAGGGCTCCAAGCCCGGAAACGGCCAGATGAGCGCAGTGGCGCTGATGGACGCCCGCTCCATCGCCGCGACGGCCGCCAGCGGCGGCATCCTTACGGGTGCGGACAGATATGCAGAATGCTTCGCGGAGGAACCCGCCTATTGCTTTGACCCCTCTCCCTACCGCGCACGGGTTTACAACGGCGTCGGAAACGCGTTAAGCGAAACACCCCTTCATTACGGCCCGAACATCAAGGACTGGCCCGAAAGAGCGCCTCTCGGGGAACACATTCTGCTGAAGGTCTGCAGCAAGATCCTGGACGAGGTGACCACCACCGACGAACTGATTCCCTCCGGCGAGACTTCCTCCTACCGTTCCAATCCCCTTGGCCTGGCCGAATTCACCCTCAGCCGCCGGGATCCGGGCTATGTGGGCCGCACCAAGGTTGTGGAAGCCCTTGAAAAAACGCGCGAAGAGGGCGGAGACGTTTTTGCTTTGGATCCCGCCCTTGCGGAAGCGTTCGGTCCGGTCCGCACCCTGCCGGGCTTTGAAAACCTGTCCCCGGCGGATGTTGAAATCGGTTCGGTCATCTATGCCAACCGGCCCGGCGACGGGTCCGCCAGAGAGCAGGCCGCCAGCTGCCAGAGAGTCATCGGAGGCCTTGCCAACATCGTGCAGGATTACGCCACCAAACGCTATCGCTCCAATGTGATCAACTGGGGCATGCTTCCCTTCCATCTCAAGGGAAGTCCGGATGATATTGAGGTGGGCGACTATATCTTCGTTCCCGGGATCCGTACCATCCTTGACGGCGACCTTTCGTCGATCCCGGCCTGGATCGTTAAAAACGGCGGTTTAAAAAAGATCGAGCTCTGCATCCGCGATATGACGGCGGAGGAAAGGGAAATCGTCAAGGCCGGCTGCCTGATCAATTTCAACAGGAACAAGGCCAGGTGACCCTTTAACGAACAAAGGACGCGCTCCGGCGGCTGTGGGCCGCGGTGCGCGTCCTTTTTTTCAGATAAGGAGTCGGGTTTGAGAAAAGGCGTACTCTCCTGATGTCTGTGCGCCGCTTTCGATGTTATTTCAGCGATTCGTTGAGGGCGTCGATCTGGGCCTTTGATTTGATGGTGCAGCAGTAGGGGCAGGGCAGCGGGTTGTCAAAAAGCTCCTCCAGGGCGCCGTAGGTCGTCCTGGCCAGGGGAAGATAGGTCTTCTTCACCGAGGAACAGTTCCGGTCTTCGTGGAAGTACTTGCCGCCCTTGGGATTATAATAGACCACCGTATCGTCGGACGGATACGGGATCTTCCTGCCGGTATCGTCCCAGATAAGCACCTTGGTGTTCATTTTCAGGTTCTGCCACAGCCAGCGCATATTCTGGCCTTGCTCGTTCCTGTCCTTCTGCACGCGGATGCATCCGTGGCTGGCCTTGGAGCCGAGTTTCGGAACGGTTGAGGAATAGTCGTAATCCCCGATATAGGGTACCTCATGGATCAGGCACCCGCCGTTGACCCTGAGGGCCATATCGCAGAAAAGGTTTCCCGCATAGAACCCTCCGACCCAGGAAACGATCAGGAATTCCCCGGACGGGGTCTCGTTCCATGGCTGCTGTTTTGTGGGGTTGCCTGTGGATACAAGGAGGGTTCCGACAATCTCGCCCTGGCTGAAGACGTACATTTTCTGGTCCATTTTGTCGATCAGAAGGGCGTATTCCGGCCAGGGGGTAATCTCCTTCAGAAGCGATGTCTCCACGTATCCGGTGATCAGTTCGTCGGTTTTCCCGTATCCCGGTCTGGAATCGCAGTCCGGTCCGTATGATGAATTATAGGTCTCAATCAGCGTCCAGCCGTCTCCGTTGTCCCTGATCACATGAACGCCCTGACTGGCATAGGTGACCTCCCCGACGATATTGGCCCTGCCCCCGGTCTTGGAGGGGGTGGCGCGAAGCTTGTAGGTCTCCTTCTGGGGACCGTTGATCACGATGATCGGCTGCATCATCACGTCCCAGATTGCCTTCGTATCCTCAAGGTTTCCGATGGGAAGGGACCAGTAGCTGAGTCCCTCCCCTGCGACGGAGTCGGCCTGCGATGGGATGTAGGGAGTCGGCGCGAGGGTGGGCTGCGGAGTGGGCGGGGCCGCCAGAGCGAAGGAGATCTGTCTCGCGGTCCCCTCGACGCCGTCCTCGCTGAACCCGGTCACCTTCAGCGCATACCTTCCTCCCGCCGGGACCGCTTCTCCGAAAAAGCCATCCCAATGGATGGTATTCCTCCCCGCCGCAGCCCGGATGTCGGCGATGGTACGCCACTCGGCCCCGTCCCCGGACATCTGCAGCTCGAGGCGCCCGGCCCCGGAGCACTCGACGATAATGTCCGCGCTGTTTCCGGCCGTCAGACCCGACGGGAAAGAGACTTCAATGATCCTGACGGCCTCGCCGCCGATCTTTATCGTCGCCTCGGCGGTTTTTTCGTCCATGTTCATGGTCAGGGTATACTCCCCGGGCGCGGGTATGCTCCCGTCCCTGAAAATACCGTCCCAGGTGATATGGTTTGTGCCCGCAATGGCCTGGTACCCATCGATTACGGGATGGACTGTGCCGTCGGGAGCTTCGACGGCAATGCCGACGGGCCCCGTCTCGTCTGATATGAAAGACATCCGCACGGCCTTTCCCGGATGGATTATGTCCGGTACGGCGATAAACCTGAGGCCGCTTTCTTCCTCCGAAAGGGCATAACCCGACAGGAAAAGGGCCGCGAGGCACACGGCGCACGCAAGCAGGCGGACTGCGGTCAACATCTGAAGGCGGAAGGGGGGGTTCTTTGCGATCATCGGGCGATCTGCTCCTTTTTGACATATACGGATTTATCATATCACGGGCCGTTCTCCCCCGCAATACCAAATCAAGTCATTTTCATTTCTCCGGGATCCATTTTACATTTTCGCTTTGACTTTCGTTTTACTTTTTCCGCATCCTGCCGAATGCCGCTTGACACCGCGCCTGCAGGTCTTTAAAATACTGTCTGACCGCAAACAATTTCAAGGAGGGAAGCCGTCATGAAGACATTCCTCGCATTTCTGCTCTGCGCTTTGATGCTTTTCCAGTTTTCCTTTGCCCTGGCCGACGCAAGCGAACGTACAGCCGAAGATTATCCCGTGCCGCTGTATACACTCGCCGAAAAGGCCGGCTTCAGGATCGGCATCTGCCTCAGCCCCAACCAGCTGGGTGTTTCCGCCTATACTTCCTTCCTGACCGGACATTTCAACACCACCACCTGCACCAACGAGACCAAAGCCTATTCCCTTCTGGACCAGACGGCGTCCAAGCTGAGCAGCGACGGCATGCCCCGTATGAATTACAACATGGCGGACCGGATGGTGAAATGGGCCATGGATCACGGCATCGGCGTCCGCGGCCACGTTTTGACCTGGGACGCCTATATGACCGAATGGTTTTTCCACGAAGGATACGACGTGAATAAACCCGTTGCTTCCAGGGACGTCATCCTCGCCCGGATGGAAAGCTATATCGCCCAGGTAGTCACCCATTTCGAGACCGAGTTCCCCGGCGTGATCTACTGCTGGGACGTGGTCAACGAGGCCATCGGCGACAACGCTTCGGAATATGACGCAGCCGATCCCCGCCACATCCGCACCATGCGCAACGGCGCTCCCAATCCCTTCTACGTTTATGTGGGCGACGATTACGTCGAGTATTCCTTCCTTTACGCCCGGAATGCCGTGGAAAGCCTCGGCGCCGACATCAAACTGTTCTACAACGATTACAACATGCTCTACGCCGACAAGCGCGGCGCGGCCAAATACCTTGTGGAGAGCATCAACACCTTCGCGACCGACGAAAACGGCGAATACCGCGTCCTGATCGACGGCATCGGCATGCAGGGCTACATGGGCGGCTACGGGGTCCAGTCCGGCTGCCTGTCCGAGGACCTCATCAGCAACACCAAGGCCAGCATCCTCGCCTATGCCTCCATGGGCATGGAAGTGCACATCACCGAAATGGCCCTGCGCAACTACGACGAGGCCCTCGGGAAGGAACACGCCGCGTTCTACGGCAGGATGTTTGACATGCTCCGGGGCATCAACGAAGAGATCGGCTGGAACTGCCTGACCTCCGTGACCATCTGGGGCGTCAACGACGTAACCCCCAACGCGTACAACACCTACACCTGGAAGCTGAACTCCACCTTTGGCGGCATCCTGACCGAGAAGAACCAGATTAAGACCTCCTTTGACGCGATGTACGACGTCCTTGCCGAATAACCGTGCCATTCCCGCGCCGAACAAAGCGCGCCTCCTGTCGGAGGCGCGTTTTTATTGCTTTTTGTATTCATACAGATCATTTTTAAAACAGCCAATTCAGCTGCCCTTCCGGGCCCACAATTTCAGCCGCGGACCCGGCCTTCCTCGTATGCGCGTTTTTCCTCCCCGTTGATCAGAGCGAAATGATCCGCCTCAATCTCGGTCCATACCGGGGGATCGTTCTCATAGTGATGCACCGACGGATCGTACCTGTAAACCCGCTTGTCCCTTTCAGTCAGCGGATCCGGCTGAGGAATGGCGGATATCAGCGCCCTGGTGTAGGGATGAACGGCATTTTGGAATATCTTCTCCGTATCTCCCATCTCGACGATTACACCCTTGTAGATGACCCCCAGACGGTTGGTGATAAAGCGCATGATGGAAAGGTCGTGGGCAATGAAAAGATAGGTCAGGCCGTACTGCTTCTGAAGCTCCGTCAGAAGGTTCAGTACCTGAGCGCGGATGGAAACGTCCAGGGCGGAAATGGGTTCGTCCGCGATGACCAGTTCCGGGTTCATAATCAGGGTACGGGCAATGCCGATACGCTGCCGCTGGCCTCCGGAAAATTCATGGGGGAATCTGGAGGCGAACTCCGGCGGAAGACCCACGTCCAGCATGGCCTTGCGCACTTTCTCGCTCCGGTCCTTTTCATCCGTAAATCCTCCGATGTTGTACAGGCCTTCGGAAACGATATAATCCACCTTGGCCCTCTCGTTCAGGGACGCCATCGGGTCCTGGAAAATCATCTGGATGTTTCGTATGATGTTCCTGTTGGTTTCCCTGTCGATCCGTCCGCTGATCCTTTTTCCGTGATACAGGATTTCGCCCGAGGTGATGGGATTGATGCGGATAATAGCCCGGCCGATTGTCGTCTTTCCGGAGCCGGACTCGCCCACCAGGCCGAATGTCTCTCCCTTATATATATCAAAGCTGACGCCCTTGATGGCCTCGAATTTTTTCCGTCCCCTGCCGAAGGATACGTGAATATCCCGTACCTCGAGGATCTTTTCCCGGGTTTCCTCACTCATGTGCTTCCACCTCCTTCCACCTCTCCAGCATCCTGCGGATGGTCGCCGGAGGCTCCACTTTCGGCGCGCGATCGTCCAGCAGCCAGGACCGCACCCGGTGTGTCGGGGACACCTCAAAATACGGCGGCCTCAGTTCGTAATCGATTTTCAGCGCATAGGGATTGCGAGGCGCGAAAGCGTCCCCCCGGATCTCCATGAACAGATTGGGAGGCGTGCCCTCGATGGAATACAGCTTTTCGCCCTTGACGCCCAGCTGGGGAAGAGATGAAAGCAGCGCCCAGGTGTAGGGATGTCTGGCGTTGTAGAAGACCTCATAGGCGGTGCCCACCTCGACAATGTCGCCCGCGTACATTACGGCAACCCTGTCGGCCACCTTGGCGACTACGCCCAGGTCGTGCGTAATGTAGATGATGGTCAGGCGGTATTTTTTCTGCATGTCCCTGAGAAGCTCGATAATCTGTGCCTGGATGGTCACGTCCAGCGCCGTGGTCGGCTCGTCGCAGATCAGGATTTCAGGATTGCAGGCCATGGCGGTGGCGATTACGGCGCGCTGTCTCATGCCGCCTGAAAATTCATGGGGATACTGATTGTAGCGTAATTTCGGCATCGTGATGCCCACGTCACTCAGGTACTCGATGGTTTTTTCCTTCGCTTCCCTGCCGCGCAGACCCTGATGCAGCATTACCGCCTCGCAGATCTGTTTGCCGACCGTCTTCAGCGGATTCAGGCTCGTCATGGGATCCTGAAACACCATGGCGATTTCCTTGCCTCTGATCTCCCGCCACTCCTTCTGCGTGGTGAATTTTGCAAGGTCCTGCCCCTTGTACAGAATCTCACCGCCGCTGACCCGGCCGTTTTTATCCAGCATACCCATAAAGGACTTGGTGAATACCGATTTGCCGGAGCCGGATTCGCCGACGATGGCCAGGCTCTCGCCCCTGTATACGTCCAGGGAAATACCCCGCACCGCCGTCAGTGTCTGACCGCGCAGGTCGAAAATGACGTTCAGGTCCTTTACTGATAAAATGACCTCTTTTTCTTCCATGGGCGCCTCCTCAGACATGGTTCTTCGGGTCAGCCGAATCCGCAAAAGCGTTCCCGATAACGTAGAAGGAGATGGTGATGACGGAAAGGATGATCGCGGGGAAGATCAGCTGATATCTGGACGCCGGGGCCATCATCACGGCCCGGCCCTCATTGATCAGGTTGCCCAGGGAAGGTATCGTCACGGGAAGGCCCAGGCCGATGTAGGTCAGGAACACCTCGCTGCCGATGGCCTGCGGGATAGCCAGGGAAATTCTGAGGGTAATGACGGAGACCAGGTATGGCAAAAGATTCCTGGTGATAATCCTGCCCGTGGGCGTACCCAGGCAGCGGCTTGCCAGGTTGTATTCAAGGTCGCGGATGGTGACGATCTGATTGCGGATGAACCGCGCCATGGGCAGCCAGCCGGTGATGCACATGGCAAAGATAATGGTCCCGACGCCGGGCCTGGCAAGGTAAGACACCAGGATCAGGATGATGTTTCTGGGAATATTGTGAATTACGTTATAGACCTCCGTAAGAAAGCGGTCCAGGCTGCGGACATATCCCCACAAAGCGCCTACCAGGATGCCGATCACCGCATTGCACGCGGCAACGCACAGGCCGATCAGAAGGGACGTACGTGTTCCGCTCCATACCCTGGCCCACAGGTCCTGACCGATCGAATTGGTGCCGAAAATGAATGTGCCGTCCGGCGCATGATTGGAGTCCGTCCGGCCGTTCTCCAGCCAGTTGATCTCGGTGGGACCGTGCTGCCCCGGGAGCAGCGGCTGGATCATCGTAAACAGCAGAAGAAGCGCCAGCAGGAACAGACAGAACATGGCCATATAATTCCTGCGGAAGGATTTCAGGGTGCTGCGCCAGTAAGAATAATTGCTGTAACCGCCCATTTCGGCTTGGGTTGGATCGTATGGCGCGGGTGAGAACAATTCTCCTTCTCCGCCGATCTCGCGGATCCTTTCGTCGATACTGCCCTCAAGGCGTTCGATTTTTTTCTTCATCAGCGGTTCTCCTTTTCTCTCTCCAGTTTGATCCTCGGGTCACAGATCACCATCAGAAGATCGCCGAGAAGAAGTCCGAAGATACCGAGAGAAGAATAGATCAGCACCAGGGCCTGCACCAGCGGGTTATCCTGCTTGGAGATTGCCGAAAGCAACAGATTGCCCATGCCAGGAACGGAATACAGCGATTCGATGTAGATGGAGCCGGAGATGGTCAGCAGGATGCTGGCCGGCAGGTTCTGCGCCATGGGCACCAGGGCGTTACGCAGCATATGCCCAAAGGTAATCCGTCTTTCTGATACGCCTTTGGCCCGGGCGAACTTGACGTAATCCTTGTTCATCTGGTCCACCACATAACGCCTTGTCCACATGGCGTAAGTCGCGGTCCCGCCAAGGGACATGCTGATTATGGGAAGCCACATGGACGAGGGATCCCGGTTATTATATAGGATGGGAAGGTTGAACAACCCGGAGGCGTAGAGCTGGATGAACAGGTAATACACCGCCGCGGGCACCGCGTGAATGAAAATGATATACATATTGCCCAGCTTGTCCGGCAAACGTTTTTTGAACAGGGCCATCACCGTGCCCATCGGGATTCCCACGCAAAGGGAAATGCCCACGGAAATCAGGCCGAAGCGGATAGAATAAGGCGCTCTCTTTTCGATAATATTCACGATAGCCTTCTTCGGCTGAACGGTGATGGATTTGCCGAGGTCCCCTTTCAATAGCTGTCCGTAATAACGGAAAAGCTGAACGGGGAGCGGGTCCCTCAGGCCCATGGCCCTGAGCTCCGCCTCAATCTGGGCAGGCTCCATTTTGTCATATTTCTCCCCGAAATAGCCTTCCTCAGGCATCAGACGCATCAGGAAAAAAACCACCGTGGCAATGATAAACAATGTCAGGAGGGACTGGAGGAGGCGTTTTAAAATATATTTGAACATAGGGGTCTCCCCTTTGTCAGTGAGATGAAAGCCTGGGGCGCGGCCGAACGCTGTTCAAACCGCTTCCGGGTCTGAAATAAAAACCGAATGGGGGCATGATAAGGAGCTCAGCCGCGGCTGAACCGGATATCATGTCCCCCGGTACGGGTCCCGGAACACGGGCCTCCCGCCCGGGACACGGTTCTGTCCGTGTCCCGGGAAAAGGGCTGCGCATCCCCAAAGCGGGACCTTTTATTCACTTTACCGGAATCTGATATGCGGCGCTTTCCTCCACATAGGCGGTGCGGGCTGCGGCGCGGTCGATGAGATACTGTTCCCTGAGGGCCTGGTATTCTACTTCACTGATGGGATGATCGGACATCTGCGCGAACACGATGGCGTTGCGCGCGCCGCCGTCACCCATCTGGCCGGTGCACTGGGTGAAGGGAACGATGCGTGTGGCCTGGAAGCCGCCGCCGCCGCGATAGCAGGGGACGACCAGCGCTTCGTCCAGAAGGATCTTTTCAGCCTCGGCAAAGGTGGTATACCTCAGGTCGAAATCGTTGGTGATGGCACTGGCCTCCAAGGCCTTCTTTTCCACGTCGCCGTAGCCGACGGACTCGTCAAAATATTCCTCAGCCAGGTAGAGCCTGCCCCAGTTCTTGCCGATGGAGGTCAGGAGCACAGGGTCGAACTGGCTCATGGGGTCGGCGTAGTCGGGGCCCCAGCCCAGTTCCAGCATCGCCCAGTCGCCGGCGTTGCGCACGTCGCTGTTGAAGCTGGATCCGCTGTAGGGGACGAGAATGATATCGATGAAGTCCGTACCCAGCAGCTTTTCCAGCTGCTGCTCGAGCACCTGATAGCGCGTGGAAGTGGTACCCGAGGTATTGTAGGTTACCTTGATCTTGACGGGGAAGGTCACCTTGCCTTCCAGATCAGCTTTCGCGGCATCCCTGTACTGGAGAGCCAGTTTTTCGTTGTAAAGGCTGTTCTGGTCATAATACTCATCCAGACCGCTCAGCTGCAGGTAGTCCAGCGCGCCGACAGATACCAGGTCGGGGCGGGAGAAGGTGGTCTGGGTGTTGGCCTGGTAATTCCACTGGTTCAGAACCGCGTTGTAGGTATAGCTGTCGAAGCCATAGAAGAACGCCTTGCGGAAATTGACATTGTTGACGGCGGCCTTCCAGTTGTCGGGCTCATATTCGGCTTCAAACCGGGGATCGAAGTTGAACATCAGCCAGTAGGACATGTTGTTCTGCGGAGCGGAGCAGTACTTGTCGCTGCGGGAAGGATCATCCATCCATTCCTTGGCGATATCGTTGGTCAGGCTCACCTTGTCGGTATCGCCGCGCAGGAAGAGCTCGGCGCCGTTGGAGGTGGCTTCCTTGTTGTAGCGGTAAATCACCATATCGATGGAGATCAGATCCGCGTTGATGTAGCAGGGGTTCTTTTCGAAAACGCGCTCGTATTCGTACTCAAAGCTGGAGCAGTAATACGCGCCGTTATAAAGAAGATCCTCGCAGCTGGTGCCGTAAGTCTCTTCATGCTCGGCGAGGAAATCGGTGGGGACCGGATACCACACGTTGTTGCCCAGCATCCTCAGGAAATAGGCGCTGGGACCGATCAGGGTGTACTGAAGGGTGGTGTCGTCAAGGGCTTTGATGCCGACAGTGGAAAAGTCATCGGTTGCCTTGTCGAAATAGTCCTTCGCGCCGACAAGGTTGTTGTACAGGGTGTTGGCAACGGACTTGGGATCGTCGGGATTCAGGATATGTTTTGCGGCGGTCACAAAGTCGCCCGCGGTCACAAGGGCCACTTTTTTGCCGGTGCAGTCCACCCACCACACGTCGTCCCGCAGATAGAAGGTATACACGGTTCCGTCCTCTGAAATGGACCAGTTTTTGGCCACGCCGGGACGCAGAAGGCCGAAGTTGTCAAAATAGACCAAACCCAGCTCACAGTTCATGGCGAAGGTGGTGAGGGCGGTCACGGTGCTGTCCACATAGTCGATGGTCTGCAGCTCGCTGGAGTACAGTTCCGAAAAAGTCGTTCCCGCGGCGCCCGCGGCGGTCATCGCCACGGAAAGCGCCAGAACAGAGGCAACGATCAGGGCCAGAATCTTCTTCATTTGCTTTCCTCCTCATGTATGCGTTTTCTGTGCGGCATGGCCCGCGGCCGGGACAGGCGCCCCGGTCATCTTGCATAATAAACCCGGTCCGCATCCGTTTTCGCGGTCCGCCGCCCTTTTGATGCAAATATTTTAACATAGACATGAATAATTTTCTTTTGTTCTCTTCAAAAAAACACAAAAAAAACAGTTCCTGCCGCCCCGACGCGCAAAAAAAAAGACTCCCGCCGTGCGCGGGAGGAAAAACATGGACGGAAGGAGAGCGCAGCTCCCCTCAAGGATAAGCATGTCCCCCCGGGGAATGGGATCGGCGGGTACATAACGCCTGTCATGGCAGTCATACCTTTGGTAAATAATGTCTTCTTCTCTTTTCCATGGCTCCAGGACTTCCCCGATCAGGCGTTGATCGTCCAGGTTTCCCCCGGGCACCTGAAGGCGCTCCGGTGTTTTCAGCCAATGCGGGATCACAAAATCATCGGTATGGACCGTCCCGGCGCCGAACACCCGGGCGAGGATGCCTGCCAGGGTGGATTTGCCCGAGGCGCAGGGCCCGTCAATGGCCACAAGAATCCTTTGCTTCTTTTCTTTTTCTCTGACGATCCTGTCAATCGCGTCCCGGCAGGCCGCCCTGAGCCCGGGCGGCATCCCGTCAAAATCCGGCGGTATTCCTTCCCCGTTCATCGTGGCATCGGGGAACCTGCCCTTCACGTCAATGCCCGTCATTCTATTTCCAGTTCCCTTCGGATATCTTCGAGGGACAGGCCCGTCCGACGCGCAAGCTCCGCCAGATCGTCATATTCCGCTTTCCGTTTTTTTACCCCCATGCCCTCCGCTGTTTTGATCCGCACGGGGCCCCAGGGCGTGGATACCGTTTCGATCTTTCTGTCCAGTACATAGCGGCTCATATCCTGGCGGCGGATGCCCAGGGTGGTGGTATACTTCATCATCAGTCCGGCCAGGGCATCGGCGTCATCGGGAAGGCAGATCACGTTCAGCTCCGTCCCGGGCCGTCCTTTTTTCATGCCGATGGCCCGGGTGTACACGTCCCTGGCCCCTGCGCTGAAGAGGCGCTCCATGGCAAAGCCGATTTCTTCCCCGGTCATGTCATCCAGGTTGCATTCAAGGCGGGTGATCCTTTCCCGCTTTCCTTCGCTCTCCCCAAGGAAAGCCCTCAGGCAATTGGCCCGTTCAAAATCCTTTTTCCCCATTCCGTAGCCCACTGCCTTCGCGGCCATGACGGGACGGTCGCCGAATTCGGAAACGAAATGCTTCAGGAGCGCCGCGCCGGTGGGCGTGCAAAGCTCGCCCTTCACCTGTCCGCCGTAGGTCGGAACACCGGTCAGGATCAGCGCCGTGGCAGGCGCGGGTACCGGGAGAATGCCGTGCATGCACTTCACATGCCCGCTTCCCACATGTATCGGCGAGGCGACGACGCGGTCCGCGCGAATCTCCTCCATCAGCAGACACACGCCGACTACGTCCGCCACCGCGTCCATGGTTCCGACCTCATGGTAATGAATCTCGCTGACCGGATGCCCGTGCACCCGGCTTTCGGCGTCGGCAATCAGCGCGTATACGTCCTTCGCGTCGCTTTTGACCCGGTCGGATACGTCCAGGCCGTCAATGATCCTGTCGATATCCGCCGGGGAAGCGTGATGGTGATGACCGTGATCGTGTTCATGGTGATGACCGTGGTCGTGATCATGATGATGATCGTGGTCGTGAACGTCTTCGGATTCTTCCTCCGCGCCGTCCACGGTCACCTTCATATGGGTCCCTGTCACACCGCATTTGACCGCGGTTTCCGCCTCCACCCTGACGCCCGGCAGGCCCAGGGAATTCATTTTTTCAAGAAACGCGTTTCTGTCCTCCGACAGTTCCGAAAGCGCCGCCATCAGCATATCGCCCGCCGCGCCCATCGCACATTCCAGGTACAGCGTTTTCATTTTTCCTCTCCTCCCATTCCTCTGCGCAAATAAACAGATCAAGCAATTTTTTTCCGTTTTCCGCGGTTGAGCGAAAGCCCCGCCTTTTCCATCGCGATGACCAGAATCGGGATCAGGACCAAATGCAGGATGATGCCGGGAACGGCCGTCGTGACAGCCCCGGAAATGAAAAGCGTCCAGGTAAAGGCGTTCCCCGTCACCCCCGCGATTACCAGCCTCGCGGCACCCCAGACGACGCGCCCCAGAATCATCGCCGTCAGAAGCTCCGCCCAGATCAGGCCGGGGTTATCCGGAAGCCTTGAATGAAGCCACCCCGCGGCGGCGCCGTAAACCGCAAGCTCAAAGGACATGGCTGCCGCCCCGGGCACCATCGCTGGCATGCCGAAAATCACCGATCGCATGACAGGCGCGATCAGGCCCACCGCCAGGCCCCATGGCCAGCCGCAGACAAAGCCGCACAGAAGAACCGGGATATGCATCGGACAAAGCGCCTTCCCGATTTCCGGAATCTGTCCCGTGATCAGGGGCAGCACCATGGCGATGGCAAGATAAAGCGCCGAATACGTCAGGCGCAGGGTATCCGTATGTTTCTGTTTTTTATTCTTTCCGGTCATGGTCTTCCTTTTCGCAGATCGTCCGTATGTGCTTTATGGCGTCCTCCAGGATGGTGGCTGAATTCCCGGACACGCCCGCCACATAAGTAGAGCACAGATTCATCGGAATCAGCACCCGGTACGCCGGACTGGATGATACGGCGTTTGCCATGGCGGGCGAAATCTCGCCCATCAGGGCGTCTGCGGTGGCGATTCCCAGGGGGCCCACGATGATATCGGCCGTGCGGCAGGCAACAATCACCGCGTTTTCACCGGTGGCCAGGCGATCGGCGCAGTCGGAGTTCATCATCGCGGACGTGGCGATGCTGTTTGTTCCCACCGCCGTAATGAAGGCGGCGGGACAGGACTTTCGGATGCTTTCGGTCAGTTTGCGGCCCAGGCGCCCGCCCTGCCCGTCGATCACAAGAATCTTCATTCATCTGCCCTCCGTCATATAATAATATATCCCCTCAGGCGCGTTTCCCGCGGCCTCCGCGCACAGCAGGGCGATTGCCTCGTCCGGGTCCGCGTCGGCAAACAGTTCGGGATAGGCGCATTTTGCCAGGATCAGTTCCGCGGCGACCGTCAGGTGCGGCGCTTCAAGGAGCTGCGACGAGAGGATCAGCACCCTCCTGCTTTTTACGGCGGGGATGTTTTCCCAGCCGTTTCTTGAAACCATTTCCCCGAAAACCGCTTCCGCCCCGGAGGTATCGGTCACGCCCGCGCCGAGAACGCCGCCTTCGACGACCTTCACAATGACGCCGGGATCCTTCCGCACGACCCAGCCGTCGTCCACGAGCAGGTTTTCCTCCAGCAGCCTGGCCGATACGTCGTATGCTCCGGCTCCCAGGATCAGGGCATGTTCGGGGGATGACCTGTGCACCGTCACCCAGTCCGAAGGCGTTTCCCAGTACACATAGACCCGCTTGCATTCAAACAGTATACCGAGCCTGTCCTCAAGAAGCGCCGTATAGTACTTCAGCGCGGAGTCCGCCTCTTCCGCATCCTCGGATACCCCCAGTTTCTCCGCGTCGGGATCGGTCACGGTCTCCGTCGCCGTCTCTGACGCGCTCCCGTCCAGCCGGGACACCCGTTCCTCCGCGTCGGTTGCGTCCAAAGGCATGCCCGTTCCTTCTCCGGAGGTATGGACAAGCCTGTCAGCGCCCGCCGTGATCTCAGCGGGGGCGTTCTCATCATATTCTTTTCTTGACGATTCGGGATTTTCCTGCGTTCTTTCCCCCATCTCGTCGATTTCTTTTCCTCCGGGCCCTTCCTCCGCCGCGGAGGCGCCCGCGTCCGCCGCCGGTCCCGAGATGCTTCGGGAAACAGTACCCGACGGTGAGCGCATGCCTCCCGTCCGCTCCCGGCATCCGGTCAGCGTCAGAAGCATAAGCAAGAGCAGGAGAGCTTTTCGATACCGCGGTTTGATCATACCCATAAGCAATCGATATACCTCAGTTTGAGCCGCCGGAAGCCCTTCGCCCGTTGAAGCATGACATTCCCGGTCTCCTCCAGAAGGCTGAGCGATTCCCGTCTTTTTTCTTCCTCCGGGGCGCGGGTGCCGTAAGCCGCTTCCTCGAATGCCGCGGCGCACCGCGCAAAACGAAGGGCGTAACCCGGCGAAACGGTCCGGGCCAGACCTTCGGCCCAGTCCCGGCAGGGAAGGTTGCCCTGCCCGCAGTCCATCGCGTCCAGCCATGCGATTACCCTGCCGAAGATCAGGCATATGGCCTCGGCCGTATCGCCGGATTCAAACAGCGCCTCGGTCTCCCGCACTTTTTTTCTGCGCCTGTTCAGCGCGGCAAACGGCAGGAAGGGCAGGATGAGCAGCGCAATGACCAAAAGGATCAAAAGGATCGCCCTGACCCAGTCGGTCCGGTCGGGCCCGGAGATCTGCTCCTCCCCGACGGAGACGGGACGGTATACCTTTTCTGTCCTTGCCTCTCCTTCGCCTTCCGCGGGGGAAAGGATATGGGTATGCCGCGTCTCCGTAACCGATCCGGGCAATTCGTCGGCCGCGCCCGCGTCCGTCCCGGCGAAATCCGCCAGCAGATCCCTTGCCTTCTCAGACGCCGCTTCCGTGGCCGCGTTCACCCCCGGAAAAAAGAGGACGGTGACAAGAACGGCGGAAAGAACCGCAAGGACCAGGATACGCGCGTTTTTCCCGATCGCCTCCCTGTCGCCCGTGCACCACAGCGCAAAGATCAGAAAAAGGGCGACGTTAATCGGCGAAGGCAGGCTCAAACCGAAATACACCTGAAAAGCGGCCGCAGCAATCATAAAGCACAGGGCCGCCGTCCTGCTGCGCGTCAAAATCACGACGGAGGCAGGCCCGGCAAAGGCAAGACAAAGACAGACTGCCGCCGGAAGGATTCCCTGTCCCTCCGGAACGGGAAAACGCGGATAAAGGTATGCGTTCACCCTCTCGCTTTCCTCGAACAGCCGGTTGCACAAAGCGCCGGCGCTTTGGCGAAGCCAGGGAACAAGCAAAAGGCAGCCCAGCGCGGCCAAAGGCCACAGGACCGACAGCAAAAGGGCCGTCCGTCTCCTGCCCGATGGATTGACGGAAGCCGGTTTTTCTTTTTCCTTTTCCCCGTCCGCCGGTTCCGTATCCTCCGTCCGCGTCAGGATTTGATCATACCGGGCTGACAGCTTCCAGTGAATACGTCCGACCGGATCGCCCGGTGCGTACTGGCGCACACCGGCGCCGGGATCCCCTTCCTCCGCAAGAACGGGCCCGGAAGATAAGGGATCCTTTTCCTTTTTCACGATCGTTTCTTCCCTGCCCGGCCGGCGCAGAACCGCGCGCCGAAAGCCGGGGATCAGCGCAAAACCCACCGTCAGGCACAGGACAATGCGCGTGCCCGGATTGTTTTCAAAAAAATACAGGCATACAGCTGCAAAAAGCCAGGCGAAATATCCGATGAGGCGTTTTATCATGCTTTCCACCGTCCGGGAAAAGAGCGCCGGTCCGGCGACTGCGTCGATTTCAGAAGATCCTCACATACGCTCTCCGCCGTTTCTCCGCTTCCTTCTTTTACAAGAATGCGGTGGGCGCAAACATCCCTGAAGACATTCCTTACGTCCGCCCCGACCGTATAATCCCGGTCATCTGCCCAGGCTCTGGCCTTCGCCGCCCGGTCCAGGAACAGCGCGCCTCTGGGGCTGACGCCCACCGACACGGCCTCATGCTCTCTTGAAGCCATGGTAAGCCTGGTGATGTAATCCAGCACCGCGTCCGAAGACGTGACCGCGCTTACCTCTTTCTGCATCTGCGCCACTTCGTCCCCTGACAGGACGCCGTGAACCTCTTCCATCGGTTCCCGATCCTGCCTTTCCCTCAGCATCGCCATCTGGGCGGTGTAATCGGGATAACCAAGAGACAGCCGCACCAGAAAACGGTCCATCTGCGCGTAGGGCAGTGCCTGGGTGCCGGCGGCCCCCACGCTGTTCTGAGTTGCGATTACCAGGAACGGCTTTTCAAGCGGATACGTAATCCCGTCCACCGTCACCTGTTTTTCCTCCATCGCCTCAAGAAGGGCGGACTGGGTCTTGCTGGAGGCGCGGTTGATCTCGTCCCCCATCACGATGTTCACGCCGCACAGCGCGCCGGGGCGGTACACAAAACCGCCGGAACCGCGGTCATACATACTGAAACCCGTCAGGTCCGACGGCATCACGTCCGGGGTAAACTGGACCCTGCGAAAAGAAAGCCCCACGGCCCGGCTCATGGCTCCGGCCATCGTTGTTTTTCCGACTCCGGGCACATCGTCCAGGAGAACATGCCCGCGGGCAAGAAAAGCCAGCAGGATCTTTTCGACCGTCTCCCGCTTGCCGGATATCGCTTTTTCAACCTCGTCCAGAACCTTTTCCATCGTGCGTCTCATGCCTGATTCCCCCGGCATATCCCATGATATATGAGGCGGCCCGGTTTCCCGAGGCCGCCCCGTCCGCCCGGAACGATTACCTGATCGTGATCCGTCCTTCGCTTCCGGCGTAATCATCCCCGATTACGCTGTCAAGTTCGCTCCCGATATACATCCAGACAACATCCCTGACGACGGCTGCGGTCACCGTGCTCTTCGGGTTCGCCTCCTGGGCTTCCCTGAACATATAGGAAGAATCCATCCCGTTGAAATTGGCGTTGCTTGTTATGACCGCGTATTCGGCTTCGGGATCGAAGGGCAGGCCGTTCACTTCCTCGATGGTCACCCTTCCCAGGCTCGCGGCCCGGAACCAGTGTTCGCCGTAAGCTTCCCCGGCGTCATAAGGGACCGACGTATCCACGGTATAGACAATGCCGGACACCTGCATGAAAGACGCGCAGGCCGCTTCGGATTCCTCTGTCATGGGAAGGCCCTGGGACGCGGCCTCCAGCGCTTCAAGCATCTGGGCGCCGGTCATATAGACCACGGCGACCTTGTTGGGATAAGGCAGGACCTGCGCCAGTTCCTCCGCGCCGAATGTGCCCGCCGGGATGTCGGCGCGCAGGTTTCCGCCGTTCCACAGGGCGACGATGTGTTCCGCGTCGGCGTCCACAAAGTTATTTCCCGCGGCAACGTCGTCCTCGTCGAAGTACTCGGCGATGGTCCCGGACACCGCGAACCAGCGCAGCGCGTCGGTCCACAAATCGCCGAGGTTGGTTTCGCCGGCCCGGGCCGCGTTATCGGCGCCGAGAAGAACGCAGTTCGTATAGGCATTAAGCGAGGCGTCCAGTTCCACCGCGTTGCCGTGAGCGTCCGTAAAGGTGATGGTTCCCTCTCCGAGGGCAAATGACAGACACAAACCCAGCGCAAGAATCATTGCCATGGTTTTTTTCATCATGTTCATGTTCAGCCTCCAAGTGAACGGTCGTTTTCGCCTGCACGCAAAAAAGCTCCGGCCGTCATCTTGTGATGACCTGCGGCGTCTTGTCGGCGCCGGATGTTTTCCGGAGCAAAGGGGTCTGATGGCCTGCTTGTGCAGGCACGGCGGACAGCTTGTGCTGACTTGTGCGATTCTACCATGTTCACAAGCGATTTGTCAATCACTCCATGTTACGCCATCCGCCGTGCTTGTCCTGTCAGCGCAGGATTACGCTGGTTTGTCCCTCGATGCGGAGCAGCTTTCCGTCAAGAGCCGCTTCACCGACGCCGATGAACGCATGAAGTGTCGTGAAGCCTTCGCCTCCGGCAACCTCCGTCAGATCAAGTTCGATGGTCCGGAGGGTGGTGTTGTGAATCACCATCACTTTTTTCCCGTTCCATTCGGCGATATAGCCGCCAAGCTTGCTTTCGGGAATCAGAACGGCGGTATAGGTCCCCCGGGCAATCTCGGGGTTGGCCTTCCTGAGCATGATCAGACGCTTGTAATAGCTGTACAGGCTCTCTCCGTAGCCCTTCAGGTTTTTGACGGTGGATTCGGTCTGTTTGGCGGGATCGTAGGTGGTCCCGACCGGGTCCCGCACGGTATCCCCGTCCCCCCACCGCATGGCCAGGCGCCGGTTGGCGTCGGTATTTGCGCCTCCTCGGGAACCCCTGAGTCCGATCTCCTCGCCGTAATAGATAAAGGGCGAACCCGGCCCCAGGATGTACAGGTTGGCCGCGGCCTTCATCTGACCGCCGGCCGCGGTCAGATAGCCCGAGGCACGGTCCGTATCGTGGTTGGCAACAAACGGGACATACATCGCGCCTTCCCGCGCGGCGGAAATGCCGCCGATGTATTTTTCGACATAAGCGGAGTATCTGTCCACATTCCCTGCCTTGGCGGTTTCCGCGATCAGCCCGCCGGCCTGGGAAACGGTAAAGTCAAAGCAGTCCATGCATACGGCGTATTTCCCGGTGACGCCGTCGCTGTCCCACACCTCGGCCACCAGATAAACGTCCGGGCGGATGGCGCGCAGTTCGTCCGTGTACCATTGCCAGAACGCGACGCTCGATTCGGTGTCCCCGTAATATATGTATTTTGCCGCGTCGAACCGGAAGCCGTCCACTCCCAGGTCCAGATAGAACTTCGCCACGTCCAGCACAGCCCCGCGGACATAAGCATTGTCAAAATTCAGCTCCGGCATGGAGGATGCGAAATTGGATTCGTAACTGACGCCCGTTCCCGCCAGATGGCTGAAGCTCCGCCCCGCGGGCGTTTCCCCGTCGGGCGCCCAGACGTAAAAATCGTAGTAATCATGCTTTTCGTCGTTTACCGTCTGGGCGAACTTAAAATACCTGAACCATCTGTGCCCGGTGCCGGTATGGTTGATGGGCAGGTCAAGGATGACTTTGACACCCCTTTCATGACAGAGCGAAACCAGTTCCCTCAAATCATCCATTGTGCCGAAGTCCGGATCAATGGTATAATAATCCGTCACGTCATATTTGTGGTAGGACGGGGATTGGAAGACCGGCGTCAGCCACAGACCCTCGACGCCCAGGCTCAGCCCCGAGGCGGGATCGCCGTCGTTCAGGTAATCCATTCGGTTGATGATTCCCCTCAGGTCGCCGATCCCGTCCCCGTCGGAATCGGAAAACGAACCCACGAATATCTCGTAAAAAACACGGTTGTTGTCATCCGGCAGGGCTTCATCGGGGAAAACGACGTCGTCGATAATCGCTTCTCCCGCCCCGTTCAGGTAATACTTTTCGCTCAGATCCATGACTCCCTCGGCCCCTGAGCTCCCAAGCAGCATCCAGCCCGCAGCCGCGGCCGCGATGAACCGTTTCGTCTTCATATGCCTTCCCCGCTTTCGTTATTGTTTTTTCCGTTTATCCCCGTTCATGATAATCTTCCTCCCCGGGTTTGTCAATAAAACTTCGGACAAAGAAAGGATGCGATCCCATTGAAGCCGCTGTACAGTTCCCTCGAAAACGCGCAGACCCGCCGGAGCCTGACCCTTTGCGCCCGGCTTGCCGCCCTCCTTGTCCTCGCGGCCCTCGCCGCCTGCGTCTTTCTGTGCGCGGGGGTCAATGTTCTCAATGAGAACCGCGTCCGCCTTCAGACCACCCTCATTTTCTCCCTCGCGGGTTGGATTATCCTGACGGCCGCGGACGTATACTGGTTACCCGCCCGGGCGGAATACCTGCACGCGGAACGCGTCCTGAAAAAGGAACCCGCCTGCCTTTCAGGCCTCGTCGAACGTCTCTCCGCGCCTGTGCGCATCCGCGGCAGCATCGAAATAAGAGAGGTAATCCTGAAGACCGGCGAAGGAAGCAAACGCCTCCTGATCAGCAAAAAACGTTCCCCGGGTTTCCCCGGGCCCGGAAGCGCCGTCAGCGTCATGACGGCGGACGGCTTTATCACGGCCTTCGAGGTGCGCCATGAATAAAGTAAAGCGCGTGCTTTCGCTGTTGACCCGCATGGTCCTTTGGTTCCTGTTAAGCGCACTGATATGGAATTTTGTCGTAAACCTCCTCACTGACGCCCCGCCCCGGAGCAAGGTGACCGTCTATGTCAGCGCCGAGGATACTTTTCTTCGGGACAGGGAACTGTCCTACGCCCTCGAACAGCAGATGCCCTCCTCCGTCCGCATGGTGCGCTGTCATCCCTTTTCCTACCTGATGATCGGCGAGGATATCAGCCGGGGCGATCTGCTGATCCTGCCGGAAAACGAGGCGGCCGATTACCTGGACCGCTTCCGTCCCCTGCCGGAGGAACTGCGTTCCCACGGCCCTCTCTTTCGGGCGAACGGCGAAGTCTACGGTGTCCGGGTATGGGACAGTGCGGGGATGACGGGCTGCGCCTCGTCATACATCGATTATGCTTCCTCCGGGGGCGACTGGTACCTTTTCTGCGGCAGGGACTCCCTTCATATCCCTTCTGAGGATGGCGCGGGTGACAATGCCGGCTGCGCCGTGGCGGAAGAGCTGTTCGGTCTCGATTGAAAAAACGCAAACACATAAACAGGCGCTGCCGCGGGTTTTTGCTCCGCTGCAGCGCCTTGTTTCGGTCCCGTTCACTGAATTGCCGGGGAAGCTCCGAAAGGGTTTTTCTCAGGCTTTTTTGCTTTCGTCGTCGCCAAAGAGTGCGTCCGCGAACTGCCTCGCCTCGAAGGCCTGCAGATCGTCGATGCCCTCGCCCACGCCAATGTACCAAACCGGGATATCCAGTTCCTTGCGGATGGCGATGGCAATGCCTCCCTTGGCGGTTCCGTCCAGCTTGGTCAGGATGATGCCGCCGATCTCAACGGCTTCCTTGAACTGTTTGGCCTGCTGGATGCCGTTCTGTCCCGTGGTGGCGTCCAGGATCAGCATGCAGCGCATCGTGGCCTCCGGGTATTCCCGGTCGATGATCCGGCGCATTTTAGACAGCTCGTCCATCAGGTTCTTTTTGTTGTGCAGACGCCCCGCCGTATCCACGATCAGCAGGTCGTTATTGCGGGCTTTGGCCGCCTGGATGGCGTCGTAGACCACCGACGCGGGGTCGGCGCCCTCGCCGCCGCGGATCAGCGGCACGCCGGCGCGCTCAGCCCACACCGACAGCTGCTCGTCCGCCGCTGCGCGGAAGGTATCCGCCGCCGCCAGGATGACGCTGTGGCCGATCTCCTGGAAACGCAGGGCCAGCTTGCCCACGGTGGTGGTCTTGCCCACGCCGTTGACGCCCACGACGAACATCACCAGGGGCCACTGCAGCTTAGGCCGCGGAATGTTCATTTCCTCGATGATAATCTCCTTCAGAAGCTCCCTGCAGGCAGAAGTATCCCTGACACCCTTTTCCTTTACCCGTGCCTTCAGTTTTTCGATGATCTCCTCCGTGGCGCTGACACCTACGTCCGCAAGAATCAGGATATCGGTCAGCTCGTCATAGAAATCATCGTCGATGGGGCGTCCGCTGACCACCAGTTCGTCCACCTTCTTGGTCAGTCCCCCCCTGGTTTTGGTCAGGCCCTGCTTCAGGCGCTGAAAAAATCCCATGGTCCATCCTCCTTATTCATAGTCCTTCAGGTCCACGGACACCATGCGTGACACGCCGTGCTCCTGCATGGCCAGGCCGTACAGCGCGTCGCAGCGTTCCATGGTGCCCTTGCGGTGGGTGACAACGACAAACTGGGTCCCCGCCTTGTATTCCGAAAGGTAATCCGCAAAGTATCCGATATTGGCCTCGTCCAAAGCCGCTTCGATCTCGTCCAGGAAGCAGAAGGGCGTCGGCTTCAGCTTGAGCATCGCAAAAAGGATCGCGATGGCCGTAAGCGCGCGCTCGCCGCCGGAAAGCAGGGAGAGCATCTGCAGCTTTTTTCCCGGAGGCTGGGCGATGATTTCGATGGAACAGTTCAGCGCGTCGTCGGGATCGGTCAGCTTCAATTCGGCGTGGCCGCCCCCGAAAAGCCTCGCAAAAGTGATGCGGAAATAAGCGTCAAGCTTGGCAAATTCCTCAACAAACTGGCTTTCCATCTGCCTGAGAAGGCGCTCGATCAGGTGCTGCAGGTCGTCCTCGGCCTTGTTCAGGTCGTCCCGCTGGGTGGTCAGGCTGTCGTAACGGTCCTTTGTGTCGGCGTATTCGTCGATGGCCGCCACGTTCACCGTACCCATGTCACGGATGGCCCTGCGCAGTTCTCCGGCTTCCTTTTCGCTCTTCTCGATTTCAAAGGGCTTTTCCTGCGGCCCGATCATCTCAACGGCGTTGGCATATGTGATCTCGTAGGCGTTGAACATGTGATCGCATAAGCCGTTTACCTCGTTTTCGACCTTCCCCAGGTTCAGCTCCAGCCGGTGGGCGCGTTGGGTATCCTGTTCATAAAGGGCGCGCAGCTCGTCCCCCGCCCGGTTGTTCTGCCGCTGCTTTTCGCCGATCTCACGCCGCCGTCCTTCAAGGACGGAAACCTTGCCGGCACATTCCTTTTCCCGCGCTTCCATGGCTTCGGTCTTTTCCCCGGCCTTGAGGAAAAGAGCGTCCAGCGCTTCCCGCTCGCCTGCCGCGTTCGCCGCCTGCGTTTCAAGGTTCTTTCTCATAACCCGGGCTGAAGCCAGTTCTTCGCCGCGCTGTCTGGCGTCCCGTCCGAGGATGTCCATCCTGTGGACCGCTTCGGTCAGAGCTTCGCGGCACGCGGCGAGGGATTCGCGCCGCTCTTCGGTGGCCCGGCGGCGGTTTTTCAGGTTATCCTGGAGGCGGATGGTTTCCGCGTCCATTTTTTCCCGGTCAAAGGCGGTCTCCTCGGTCAGTTCGGAGGCTTTTTTCAGGTCTTCCTCGATGCCGGCGATGCCAAGGCGCAATTGGGCAATGGCTTCCTCGCTCTTTTGCATGTTCGCGCGGTGCGCGCTCAGTTCGTCGGCCGCCTTGGACACGTGTTCCTGTTCCCTGGCGCAGCCGATCTCCTCCTGGTGGACCTCTTCCGAAGCGTCGGCCAGTTCAAGCCTCAGCCTGTCCCTTTCCGCGCGCAGCTCGTCCGCCCCGCGGCGCAGAATCTCCAGGTCTTCCTTTCCCCGGGCCGTGGAGGCCTTCAGGTCGGCTATCTCCCTTTCACGGGACAGAAGGGACGCCGCCGTCTTGTTGGCCGTGCCGCCCGTCATGGAACCGCCCGAATGCATGACATCTCCCGCAAGAGTCACCAACCGGAAGGCGTGCCGCCCGGCCCGCATAATCTCGATGCCGCTCTTCAGGTCCCTGGCAATCACGGTCCGGCCCAGCAGGTTCTCGATTACCCCGCGGTACGCCTCGTCGAAAGCAATCAGCTCGCTGGCGACGCCGACACACCCGTCCATGCGAAGGACTCTTCTTTCCTCGCCCGTCAGAACCCTGGACCGAACGGTGGTCATGGGCAGGAAGGTGGCCCTGCCCAGACGGTTGATCCGCAGATAGTCGATCATCCGCTTGGCCGCGTCCTCGTCCCTGGTCACGATATTCTGAAGCGTACCTCCCAGAACCATATCGATCGCCGTTTCGTATTCCCTGGGCACGCGGATCAGTTTTGCGACGATATCAGCGACCCCCGGATCGTTTTTCCCGTACCGCAGGGCCTGCTTGACCGCCTGATTGTAGCCCTCCATTTCCCGGGACATGTCGCTGAGCAGGCGCAGCCGGCTTAAGTCCGTCTCCTGCTTCAGGTGGGCGTCCTGCGCTTTCTGCGCCGCTTCGCGCATCCGTGCGGAGCATTCCTCGACAGCCCGGCGCTTTTTTTCCGCCTCGTCCGTCTTTCCCTTCAGCAGCTCCTCCGCCGCCGCGGACGCCTTTTCAGCCTCGGCAAGCTTCAGGGACAGCTGCTTTTCCTTTTCCCGCTGGTCGTCCCGACCGCCGAGCAGTTCCTCCAGGCGCACGGTCATCTGGGCATGGACCGCCTGGGCCCGCGCTTCCTGATTGCGGACATCGCTCAGGCGGTTGACCGCCGCAAGAATCCGGTTTTTGTGATCGTCCAGCTCTTTTTCGGCCCGGTCGGCGTCGGCGATGGCCTCCTCAAGCAGCGTCTGCTCCGCGCCGGCTTTCTCTTCGGCCGCGCGCATCGTTTCCCGAGCTTTGCGGGTATTCTCTGCGTCGCTGTCCGCCATGCCCTCCAGGGCGGCGATTCTGTCGGCGTTTTCCTTCAGGTCGCTTTCGATCCTCCCCTGCCTTTCGGCAAGAATGCGGATGCGCTGTTCCACCCCCCGGGCCTCGTCCCTCGCAAGACGCAAATCTTCCCCCGCCTGCGATTCCTCAGACCGGGCGGCGTCGATCAGATCGTCCAGGCGGCTCATGGCCTCCTGCAGACTGTCCCTCTCCCGGGTGTTTTCGCCGATATCCCTTTCGTGTTCCTCGATGGCCTCCCGGATCCCCTCCAGGTTCTTCTTCAGCCCTTCCATCCGGGCCCTGGAACGATCGTAGCGGTAAACGAAAATTCCGATTTCAAGTTCCTTCAGGCGGGAAGAGAGATCCAGGTATATCCTGGCTGTCTCGGCCTGCTTTTTCAGGGGCTCCAGACGGTCCTCAAGTTCGCCGATGATGTCGTTGACCCGGCTTAAGTTGTCCCTGGTCCTTTCCAGCTTCCTTTCCGCCTCTTCCTTGCGGAAGCGGAAGGTCATCACGCCCGCGGCTTCCTCAAACACCTGCCTGCGGTCGTCGGATTTTGCCGAAAGGATCTCGTCGATGCGGCCCTGACCGATCAGGGAATAGCCTTCCCGCCCGATGCCGGTATCCCGGAACAGCTCGTGGATGTCCTTCAGGCGGCAGGAATTCCGGTTAAGGAAAAAACCGCTCTCGCCGCTGCGGTAGACCCGGCGGGTCACCATCACCTCGGAGAATTCGGTCCTGAGGGCATGGTCCTCATTGTCGAAAACCAGGGATACCTCGCAGTAATTGGCGGCCTTGCGCTGGGCGGTCCCGCCGAAGATGACGTCCTCCATGCGGTTTCCCCGCAGGATGCGGGCATTCTGTTCCCCGAGCACCCAGCGGACCGCGTCGCTTATATTGCTTTTGCCGGAGCCGTTCGGTCCGACGATGCCCGTGATTCCCTCGTTGAAAACAATCTCGGTTTTGTCCGCGAAGGATTTGAAACCATAGATTTCAAGCCTTTTCAGCCTCATGTTTTCCCTTGCTCCCGGCTTCCTTCAAGCAGTCTGAGCGCCGCCTCGGCGGCGGCCTGCTCCGCCCGTTTTTTGGTTTTCCCGCTCGCTGAGGCCAGGAGCCTCCCGTCCACGGTGCAGGACAGCGTAAACACCCTGTCATGCACCGGTCCCTCGGTATTTTCCACCGCGTAGACCGGCATGCCCATACCGTGGGACTGGGTGTATTCCTGCAGCTTCCCCTTGGGATCGGGGGCGGTCGGCTTCCCGCTGTCCATATCCTTCCACAACAGGGAAATGACGTCAAACGCCGCCTGGTACCCCCCGTCCAGGTATACTGCGGCCAGAACCGCTTCCATCGCGTCGGAAAGGGGACCCGGATGCGTCCGTCCTCCGGTCCCGTCGCAGCCGTGGTCCATGACCAGATAAGCGCCCAGGCCGATCTTCCCCGCAATCTCCGCCAAAGCGTCCTCGCAGACCAGCCTTTGCCTGAGGAAGGTCATCTCCCCCTCTTTTTTGCCGGGGTTCTCACGGAAAATGCGGTCGCTGACGCACAGCTGAAGAACCGAGTCCCCGAGAAACTCCAGCCGCTGGTTGTTATCACTTCCCGCAGAAGGATGCCTGAGCGCCAGGCGCAGCAGCCTTTCGTCGCGGAAACGATATCCCAGGGCATCATACAAAGCCGAATACATTCTTTCACTCTTCCATACCGGGGGATGCGTACCTCCGCGGGCGCCCTCGCGCCGCGTGATCAAACCCGGCTCTTTAATAGGACATGGCGCGCCCGGAAAGCGGACGCGCCGAAGAAAAAGTCCGTTACTGATGCTTTTCGATATATTCCGCCACGTCGCCGACTGTTTTCAGTTCGGCGATGGCGGCGTCCTCCACCGTCAGGTCGTACTGGTCTTCCAGATCCATGATCAGGACCATGATATTCGCGCTGTCGGCCTTCAGGTCTTCAAGGAGGCGCTTGTCGGCGGTTACTTCGGAAACGTCCAGTTTCAGCTGCTTTGCGATCATTTCGGAAACAGTGGCAAGAATCTCGTTATTCATGGAATACAACCCCTTTCATCTATGGACACAGGTCATCCCTGCAATCCCTCGTTCATTTTCCGGATGCCCTCACGAATGACGCCGGGAACATCCTTCTGTTTCATCAGCACCGCCTGACGCACGGCGCAGGCGACGGCATGGGCGTTGCTGGAGCCATGGGCCTTCACAACCACGCCGTTCACGCCCAGGAGCGGCGCGCCGCCGACCTCCGTGTAGTCCATGACCTTTTTGACCCTCCTGAAGGCGGGCTTTGCGATCATGCCGCCCAGCTTTCCGCGGAAATCGGCCATCATCTCTTTTTTGATGATTCCGAGAAGCGTCATCGCCACGCCTTCCATGAACTTAAGGATCAGGTTGCCGGAAAAACCGTCGCTTACAATCACGTCGGCCATATCCGCGGTGATATCACGTCCCTCGATATTGCCCACGAAATTGAAAGGTGCCCGGGCCATCAGCGGATACGCCGCCTTGGCGAGAGCATTGCCTTTTTCCGCTTCGGCGCCGATGTTCACCAGGCCTACCCTCGGGTTTTCTATCCCCCGCATCTGCTTCATGTAGGCGCTGCCCATCATGCCGAACTGCGGCAGGTACGCCGGAAGGCAGTCCACGTTGGCTCCGCAGTCAATCAGGCAGAAAAAGCCCTTCCCGTTGGGGAGCAGCGGCGCCAGGGCGGGCCGTTCTACCCCTTCGATCCGGCCGAGGCGGAACATGCCTCCGGCAAGCACCGCCCCGGTGGAACCGGCGGAAACAAACCCGTCCGCTTCTCCCTCCCTGACCGCGAGCATGCCCCGGACGATTCCGGACTGCTTTTTCTGGCGGACAGCCATCACCGGCGCGTCATGATTGGTGATTACCTCGGGTGTGTCCAGAAGAATCAGGCGGTCCCTGACGTCGTCATAGTCGGCAAGGCACTTTTCCACCTCGCTCCTGACCCCTGCCAGGGTAATCTTCAGCCCGCTGTCTGCCCTCAGCGCCTCAAGCGCGCCTTCGGCCGTGCATTTCGGGGCGTCGTCCCCGCCCATGGCATCCAAAAAAATATGAACCATCGTGATTTTTGCTCCTTTAAAGAAAAAAATCAGACGAACGGGATGATTTTACCACAGTAAATATAAAATGGCAAGCGCGGCGCGGAACCCTTCTTCAAGATCCCGATCCAAGATATCGTCGCTTACGGCGCTCTGGTCAAGATTGTCCTGAACAAACGCAAAAGAAGAACAGAGAAGACGTGCGGAAATCGCAAAACAAACCGTTTTCTTTCTAAAACAGACCACCTTCTTTTTTTGTGCCGCCGGTCCCTTATATCCGCCATCGCGCAGTCCGATTCCGGTGTCAATAAAATTCCTTCGGACAGCGGATGAAAAACCCCGGCGCATTCTTCTTTTCTATTATATTGATAACCTTTCGCCATGTCAATTTTTCTTCTCTTCATTTGCGATATCAAGCAAAAAAGCATATGGGATCAAACACCATTATAAATATCCCTTCTTGTATTTACCGTGTGATTATGTTAAAATCAGGTTTGCGAAACAACGGTTAAACTGGAGAATTCAGACGGGAGGTCTCAGTCCATGAAAAAAGTCCTGGCTTCTTTGCTTTGCGCCCTGACGGTTCTGTCCCTGTGTTTCTCCGCAGCGCTTGCGGTCAACGAGGACGTAGAGGGCGAGCTTGTCATCTACACATCCATGTACCCCGAGGTTATCGTCATGATGGACGAGGCCCTGAAGGCCGAATTTCCCAACCTGGTGCCCGGCAACGACGGCAGCTTCTTCTTCCAGTCCGGCACCAGCAAGCTGATCCCGAAAATCTACGGGGAGATGGGTGAAAACCGCGACCGTCCCCTGAACTGCGATATGTTCATGGTAGCCGAACCCGCTTTCTCACTGGAAATGAAGGATTACGGTTACCTCCACTCCTTTGAGGTAGAGAACGCCGACACCCTGCTCCGCTTCGCATATGACCCCGACGGATATTGGTATCCCGTGCGCGTATGCAACATGGTCCTGGCCTGCAACCCCGAAAAAGCCGAAGCATGGGCCTCGAAGGGCGTTACCATTCCCCGCTCCTTCAGGGATTTCGCCTTTGACCCCTCCCTGAAGGGCTATATCTCCATGAGCGATCCCCTGACCAGCGGCACCGCCTACGCCGCCGTGGTCTCGCTGCTGGACACCTACGGCGAGGAGTACCTGGACGCCCTGCGCGCCAACGGCGTCATGCGCGAATCCGGTTCCGTCGCCATCTCCAAACTGCAGACCGGCGAATGCGCGGCCATCATGATCCTGGAGGAAAGCGTCCTCCCGTACCTTGCGTCCGGCAGCACCAATCTCCAGGTGATCTACCCGGAGGACGGCGTCATCCTGATCCCCTCCACCGTGATGATTGTCGCGGAGGAATACTCCAAAAACTGCAATACCGAAGCCGCTGAGGCTGTGGCGAGGTTCTTCCTGACCGGGGATGGCCAGGCGCTGATCATGAAAGGCTATATGCATTCGGTTCTCGCAGGCTCCGACGCTTTCCCCGAGGGATCCGTACCCACCGACAGCCTGGTCCGGATGGACATGGGCGTCGATTGGAACAGGGCCTACCATGAGCGGGAAAAGATCCGCGATTTGTGGACTGTCAAGGTGACCCAGTAACCTTCGCGCAGCCCCGCCCCGCCCGGGGCGGGGCTGCGTATTTTTTTATGAAAGGGACCGGGGAAATTGAAAGAGCATTCTTCCCTCCGTCGTGAAAAACCACCGATCATCACAAAATGCGCTCTGACGGCGCTCTTCCTGATCGGAGTGCTGCTGCTCGTTTCCGGATTACGCGGTCAGCGGATCATAGCCGACGACGGTTTTTCCTCAGAAAGCGCTTACCGGGTGATTTATTCCCTGTCCGGTCACGTCGGCGCCGTTTACCGCTCTCACATGAAACCCGACCTCGACGCCCTTGAGGAAAGCGACAGGGCCGGTGTCTTTTCCGCTGCCCGCACGCTTGCCGTTTCCGCCTTTGAAACCCAATCCGCAGGCGCCGGGAAAGACGCGGAGGAAGCGATTCTCCTCTCCGCGGGCAGGGAAGACGAAACAACCCTCAGGCTCCTGTACGCGGCATACCTCGTTTCCGGTCCGAAGATCAATTCGTCCGCCCGAAAGGTCATCGTCGCCGCCGACTCACCGGAATTCAGGCGTCAGCTGCTCCGCTGCATCGTTGACGACACCCTCCCCCTGCCCGCGGGATCCGAAAGCGCCGTGGGAGATCTTCAGGGTGAAGCGAAAAAGGCCATGCTCATGCAGGTCTATTTCACCGCCACAGGTTCCGCCGGAGGTCAGGGCGCGGCAAACGCCAACGATTTTAAAAAAACCGTGCGTGACAAGGGGCAGCAGCTGCTCGCGTTCCGCATGGCCGCCCGCGGGGAGGTTTCCTTCCTGCGGCAATTGATCACCGGCCACAGTAAAACCATAGCGCTTCTGGGAATCATCCTTTTGCTTGACGCGGTACTGCTTACCCTGCTGATGTTCTCTGAAAAAACCTGGAGGTTCGACATCAAATGGATCTTTATCCTTCTGATTGTCGACTTTCTCCTGTATTTCCAG
The DNA here is from genome assembly GCA_902789365.1 of uncultured Eubacteriales bacterium. Taxonomy (GTDB): domain Bacteria; phylum Bacillota; class Clostridia; order Christensenellales; family Aristaeellaceae; genus RUG756. The sequence continues at coordinate 41,256 of CADANQ010000003.1, read as the reverse complement.
ATGTTGCCGATCGTATACATGGTTATCCGGTCCTTCTTCCCGGAGGGCGGCTTCACCCTTGACGTCTTTCGGAGGCTGTACACCGAACCGATTAATCTGGAGGCCCTAAAAAACACCCTGATCTCATCCTTTGCAACCATGATTCTCGGCACGCTGATTGCGTTTCCCCTGGCTTTTCTGGTGGGGCGGACCAACCTGTACGGCCGCAAATTTTTTCGTTCGCTTTTCGTTATCACCTATATGGTTCCGCCTTATGTGGGGGCCATGGCATGGCTCAGACTGATGAACCCGAACGTGGGCACTGTCAACCTTTGGCTTCGGACTCTCTTCGGACTCAGCGACGCCCCCGGCCCGCTGAACGTGTACACCCTTTCCGGAATGATCTGGGTGCTGACCACTTTCTATTATCCCTACGCCTTTATCACCATCAGCCGCGCGATGGAAAAAATGGATCCCTCCCTGGAGGAGGCGAGCCGCGTATCCGGAGCTTCTCCGCTGAAAACGCTCTTTACCGTAACTCTTCCGATGATGATGCCCTCGCTGATCGGCGGAGCGCTGCTGGTCTTTATCAGCGCGGCCAGCTGCTACGGAATCCCGTCCATCGTCGGAATCAACGGCAACATCAGTACCGTTACCACGCGTATCGTTGAATACAACGGACAAAGCCAGGCAAAGATGAACGACGCCACGGCCCTGGCGGTGTTCCTGATGGCGGTAGCGCTGATCATACTGTTCATTTCAGATGTGGTCCTTGCCCGCAAACAGTACATTACCGTCTCGGGAAAATCCGTCCGCCCGTCCATCGTTGACCTGAGGCGCTGGCGCCTCCCGCTGACGGTTATGGTCTGCCTTTTTGCCGTCGTCATGGTGGTGATTCCCTTCACGACGATCCTCCTGACCTCCCTCAAGGGAGACATCGGAAAAAGCGTGCTGGACAGCGGCAATTTTACCCTGAACAACTGGACGGGTATCTTTACCCGGAACGAAACCATCTCATGCCTCAAAAATTCGCTTCTCTTTGCCTCCTGCACCGCCACGGTGGGCCTTGTCATTGCCTGTGTGATGAGCTACCTGATGCAGCGCACCCGCGTCCGCGGCAGGACCATCCCCAATTTCCTGATCACGCTCGGCTCCGGAACGCCTTCCGTGGTCATCGCCCTGGGGCTGATCATTACCATGCGCGGCAATTTCGGCCTGGATATTTATAACACCGCATGGATTATGATCATCGCCTACCTTATCAAGTACCAGATGATGGGGATGCGCACGGTGGTTTCGGCCATGAGTCAGATTCATGTTTCCCTGGAGGAATGCAGTCAGGTTTCCGGCGCGGGATGGCTGACGACGATGCGCCGCGTCACCGGTCCTCTGATCCTCCCAAGCATCGCCGCGGGGTGGTTCCTGATCTTTATTCCAAGTTTTTATGAGCTTTCCATGACCGCCCTTCTGTACACAGGCTCCACCAAAACCATCGGCTACCAGCTGTTCGAATACTGGACCAACCACGGCGAGGCCATGAGCTGCGCCATGGCCTTCGGCATACTTCTGATCGTGGTGGTCCTCAACTTTATACTCGGCCGCCTCACCAGGGGCGAGTTTTCCATCTGAGAAAGGAAAACAGCGATGGCAAGCGTCAAAATCAGCCATATCACCAAATCATTCGGGGACAATTTGGTCCTGAAGGAATTCAACGACACCTTCCGGGACGGGGAATTTGTCACCCTGCTCGGTCCCTCCGGCTGCGGGAAAACCACCATGCTCCGCATCATCGCGGGATTTGAAAAGCCCACCTCCGGGGAACTGTACCTTGACGACCTGCTGGTTTCCGGCGGCAAAACCTTTATCCCGCCCGAAAAACGCGCCATCGGCATGGTTTTCCAGAGCTACGCCGTCTGGCCGCATATGAACGTTTTCGACAACATCGCCTATCCTCTCGCCATCCGCCATACCGCAAAGAACGAGATCCGCCAAAACGTGGAACGGGTCCTTGACATCGTGCATCTGAAGCAGTATGCCGAACGATACCCCAACCAGCTGTCCGGAGGACAGCAGCAGCGGGTCGCCCTGGCCAGGGCGCTGGTAGCGGCTCCGGGACTCCTGCTGCTGGACGAACCGCTGTCCAATCTGGACGCGAAGCTGCGCGAATCCATGCGGTTCGAAATCAAGGAGATTCAGAAAAAGACCGGCATCACCGTGGTCTACGTCACCCACGACCAGACCGAGGCCATGGCCATGAGCGACCGGATTTTCCTGATCAACCGTGGCGTGGTTCAGCAGAGCGGAACGCCGGAGGAGATCTACAACCGTCCCGTCAACCAGTTTGTGGCGGATTTTCTGGGCAAGGTCGATTTTTTTAAGGGAATCGCGGAAGAAGGACGCATCGTCATCCCGTCCATGGGCGGGCCGGTTCTCCCCTATCATGGCGACCTTCGGGGGAACGTGGACGTGGCTATCCGTCCCGAGAACATCCTTTTCCGGGACGACGGCGAACTATGCGGCGCTTTGGAGGCGCATTATTATCTGGGGGATGTCGAAGACTGCCGCGTCCGGGTCGGCGATGAAATCGTGCGGGTAATCGCCGACGGGTACGGACACGCAAGCCTGAACGGCCGAAAGGAAGTCAGGATGCACGTAAGGGACATGATGGTCTTTAAAGACGACGGCGCCCTGGACGAGATCCTGATGATCAGGACCTGAACAGTCAGCGATACTATTTCGACTTGCTATGTATCAACAGTACATAAATTAACCTTCAGGAGGCTTCATATGGACAGCATCCGCCTTGGAATCATCGGGATCGGCAACATCGGAACAACACACGCGGCCCGCGTTACCTCGGGCGAATGCCCGGAAATCCGGCTTGTCGCCGTCGCGGACAGGCGCGAGAGCCGCCGGCAATGGGCCGCGGAGCACATTCCCGACGTCAGGATTTTTTCGGAGGGCGCGGAGCTGATCGCAAGCCGCGTCTGCGACGCCGTCCTCATTTCCGTTCCCCATTACCAGCATCCCGACCTGGCCATTCTTGCCATGAAGTCCGGGCAGCACGTCCTTGTTGAAAAGCCCGCGGGGGTCTATTCCCTCCAGGTGCGGGAGATGATCATCGAAGCGGACCGGCATCCGGAGCTGACTTTCGCCCTGATGTTCAACCAGCGCACCAACTGCCTGTACCGCAAAATGAAGGAAATGATCACATCCGGCGAGCTTGGAGAAATGAAAAGGATGAGCTGGCTGATCACCGACTGGTACCGGCCTCAGTATTACTACGATTCCGGCGCCTGGCGCGCTACCTGGAGCGGCGAAGGCGGAGGCGTGCTGCTGAACCAGTGCCCCCACCAGCTGGACCTGCTGCAGTGGCTTTGCGGGCTGCCGGTCAAAGTCCAGGCCCATATGTTCAACGGCAAGTGGCATGACATCGAAGTGGAGGACGACGTAACCGCCTATCTGGAATTCGCCAACGGCGCCACGGGTGTGTTTGTCACCACCACCGCCGACGCCCCCGGCACCAACCGCCTGGAAATCACCGGGACAAAGGGCAAACTGGTCTGCGAAAACGGCCGCCTGACTTTCTGGAAGCTGGGAATCGACGAAAGGGAATACTGCCGCACCAGCACGGAGGCCTTCGGAAAGCCGCCCTGCGATGTCATTGAGGTGGAAACCGACGGGAAAAACCCGCAGCACACCGGGGTGCTGAACGCCTTTGCCGCCAATATACTGCGGGGAGAACCTCTCGTCGCCGACGGACGGGAGGGCCTCAACGGCCTGCTGCTTTCAAACGCGATGCATCTTTCCGCCTGGCTGGATTCGGCAATCACCCTTCCTTTTGACGAAAAGCTGTTTTACGATCTTCTGATGGAACGGTTCCGTTCCTCCCGAAGGAAGCCGGACGCGGATATCACTTCCGACACCGAGGGAAGTTATTGATCTTACGGATCTTCTTTCGCCCTGACAGTAATCTGCATACCGAAAGCCCGGAATCCCTTTTAAGAAAGCTCCGCGGAATTCATACTTCAACATAAAGGTCCGCTTTATGATCATCCGCGGCCCTGTGACTGAACTTTTCCATGCTTCGTTCAGTCACAGGGCCCAAAAAAGAGCGCCCTGCTCATCCGGGCAAGGCGCTGTGTTGTTCCGTTGGGCGTTGACAGCATGGCAGCGTCGGTTCCGGTTCGGAAAGGCTGCTGTCCTTTGCCGTATTTGGCAAACGGAACGGCCTGAACCGCTGCAAGGATCCGATCAGAGCGGACGGCCGTTGTTGAACTTCTGGCTGAAATCCTGCTTGATCTTTTCCAGGCGCGCCTGGTCGTCGGCCCGCTGCTTCCTGGCGTCCTCCTGAATCTTCCGGGTCTCCTCGATGCCGTCGACGATGGTTTTCCACGTGCTTTCGAGGGTCTCCACCTTGATGGAACTGCCGGCGGACATGCGGGCAATCATCTTGGACTGTTCCATGGTGTTCTTGGCATTCTTCTGCAGCATCTCGTTGGTCCTCTGGTCCAGGGCGTTCAGAGCGTCCGCCTGGATCTTCTGCCGCTTGAGCATAATGGCCTGGGCAAGGGCCTGCTTGAATACGGGCATGGTGATGATAAAGGCGGAGTTGATCTTTCTGACCAGGTTCAGGTTGCTGACTTCCATAGTCCTGAGCATCGGGATGGACTGCATGGCCACCACTTCGGCCGTCCTCAGGTCCTGGGTGCGCTGCTCCAGCGCGTCTCTGGCCTGCTCCAGGCCCTGAATCTCAAACTGGATGGAGCTGTCGCCGGTCGCTTCCATATCCTGCTTTCTCTGCTCGATGTAGTCGGTGATCTCCTGGCAGCCCTGTTCGCCGGCGACGATGTATTTGCACAGGTCATGATAGTAATCCAGATTGGACCGGAACATCTCTTCCAGTTTGTTGTTGGACTGGATAATCTCCCTTTCGTACTGCTTCAGCTGTACGTAGATCTTGTCCACTTCGTCACCCATGGTGTTGTATTTTTCAAGAATCTTCTCCAGCTGCTTCTTCAGGCCGCCGAACAGCTTGCCGAAGAGGGAGGGGTTTTCACGGATCTCGTCAATATTGAACTGGTCCATCACCTTTCCCAGGGTGGTAAGCAGTTTGCCGGTATCATTGACCTGACTCAGGCTCATGGAGCGAAGAACGACATCCGACGCCTGTGAGATTTTCTCGGCTGAATCCTTGCCGAAGGACACGATGGTGGTCAGGTCGTTGACGTCAATCTGCGCGGTCAGGGCCTCCACCTCGGGAGAATGGGCCAATGCGTTGCGTGCCTCTTCACGGTCCGCCTGCACGTCAAAGGGCTTGACATCCATTATCTCATTCTGGACGGGTTCCGCGCTCGCGGGGGCCTGCGCCTGGGCCTGGGGCCTGGGACCAAAGTTCATTGCCATTTCAGTCACCTCTCTTAAGTAGATTATTCAGCCACGACAGGGCTTTTGTTGGGGAAGCGGAATTCATGTCCGGCACCTCCAGATCATAGACAAAGTCGCCAATCTGGTGCTCCACCGGATAATGATCGTTTAAAAAGCGTTCGATCAGCTGATAGCCTGTCGGGACAAACATCACGACATCAAAGCCGATCTCGTTCAGGAAAGTCAGAAGGATGGCATCCTCCAGTGTGGGCGACACGTCCTTCGTGGAGACAACCACCGCCTTCGGGTTGCGTTTTGCGAAATCGAACGCCTGTACCGCCCGGATTATATCCTTGCTTACGCCCAGGACCGTGGAAAGCACGGTGTACTCCGTACCGTTCTCAAACGTTCCCCGGATAATCCGTCGGTCCAGCATCAATTGAACCTTGTCAAAAATATGCTCCTGAATCTCTTTTCTGAGAAGTCCGAAGGGGTAATCCCTGGCTGAGCGTATTTCTTCCCTGAGGATTTTTCCTTTTTTCAGCCCTTTGGACGCCAGATTCTGGTATTTCCCGCATTCTGTCGGATTGACGATGGGAAAACTTCTGAAAAAGAGGGTGTCTCCCGCTTCCTTCAGTTCCCTGACTTTCTGCCAGTAAGGTGAGAGTTTTCCGTTCTTCACGCCGGATATCTTGGCGTAGATCACAGGCACGCTGACCACACCGTCCTGCGCCGAGAAATTCGGCCGGAACTTGAGTTCCTGATCCCACAGGAGGAATATTTCGTCATATGTGGTCTTCAGAGTAATAATCTCGGCCCGTTCAAACTGCCTTGTGCGGTACAGACCGGAATCGCTGTAAAGCATTTCCGTCAGGTCCTGTTCCGCAAAAGCGGCCACAGTGCCCATCTCCAGATTTCCGCTGTTTTTGGGGAAGGGCATGTTCTTCACGGATTGGCTTCCCCGAATTTCCAGAAGGCGTTCATCCTGAAGCACGCATGGATTATCCAGGTCCGGACTGAGGATTACAACATCCGTCGGAAGCATGGACAGATACATGAAATACATCGCTTCAGAGTCGTTCACGCATCCGCCCATTTTGATCACGACGGGGATGTCCGTTTCTTTCCAGCCCTTGAAGATCTCGCCCTGATACCGCCTGATCCAGCACAAAAGATAAACAGCTTTGACCGTCAGACGGTTCAGGTTTTTTTCTTCCCCGGACACCCGCCTGAGAATGCGCACAAAAGCCGACTGAATCTCCTTCTGCAATTCAATCTGCGAGGAGGAGGGCAGATTTCCGGCCAGGTCCACAATCATCTCGTCGGGCGTTTTATAGTTTCTGCGTCGGATGCTGTCAATTTCTTCGGTATCCGGTTCCGGGACAGGACCGTCCAGCACGAAGACCGTTCGTTTTGCGGTCAGCAGAGATTTGTAAAACTGGTGGAGCTCGCTTGCGTAGGTCATCCTGTCGGTTACGCCCGTCAGGCGGATAAAGGAATTGTAAAACAGAGCCGCGTCGTCTCCCCGGTCAGCGGGACGTGTCAGGACGGAATCGAGAGAAGCGTTCTTCATCCACGCATTGCAGCACTCGCGGCGCGCCGGACGTGGAAAACGATCCTCAATATCGATCTTCTGCGGCACGAAGGGTCTAGCGGGCGCCGTTCTCTGCGCCGCGGGCGAAGCGTGCGGCTGGCCTGCGGCCGCGCTCCTCTGCGGGGGCTGAAGCGGATGCTGCTGCGCGCCGGGCATCGGAACGTGCTGCGCGGTCCGCGGTGTCCCCGATGGAGCCGACGAAGCACGCTGCGCGACGTTAGGCAGGGGCTGGACAGGGCGATGCTGAGCGTTGGGATCTGCGGAAGAAGCGGCACGCTGCGCCGCCAGCGGCGGGCGCTGCTGCATGGGAGCGGGCACGGGACTTGGCACCGGCTGCCTGATCTGCTGCCGCGGAGCAGCAGCCGGAGGCGCGGAGCGCGCGCTGCGTTCGGCCCGCAGTTTTTTCAGCGTCAGATCGGCCGGGAACGGCTTTCCTCCGGGCACGGCAAGATGCTGAGATATTTCGTCCCCCGGATCAAGCTTTTCATACTTTCCTCCGGAGGAATTATCCACCATCAGGATATCCGTCCCGACCGAGCAGATAATCTTCAGCATGGTCAGCGCGTGAACGCCGGGTTCGCCGCCGAAAACAAGCGCCTTCGGCAGATCCTCCTGCCCCAGAAAGGGAGTAAGGCGTCCGAAGCTGTAATACAGCCAGCACATCCATTTGATATAAATGTTCCGTATGATTCCGTCGGATTTGCCCGAACGCCTCAGATTGTCAATCTCCGCCATGATGGCGGTGGCCAGGTCCCTGCGGACTCTGTCCTGTGTCCTTGGCACCCATTTTTGCAGAGACGAAAGGACAAAATCGTAATTGGCTTCAAAAGCGTCGCCCAAAACATCCCGATAGTACCTCAGCTGCAGGTCGATCGGGTTGCTGAGTCCGCCGTCAAGGATCACACCTCTGGCCGCCGCCGCCTCATGACAGCGCCAGATCATGTCAAGGATCTCGTCATTGCATTCGGTCACGCGGATAAAACAGGCGCCGACAGGCGCCCGTTTGACAGCGGGAACAAAAAAATCCTCCGGAGTTCTGGCATTCACTCTGTGCAGCATGGTTAATAATTCCTTCTGTTTTTCATCGACAGGCTGTTCATGACAAATCCAAGAATCGCCCCCACGATGCCGCCGATGATATGGGCAATCTGGGACACGTTATCCGCGGCGGATAGACCCTCGTATATCTGCTGCCCCAGATACAAGAGCACCACAAGAATGAACGTTACGGGAATCTGTCCGTTTTCCCTGACTGTGATGGAAGAAAGCACGATGAAAGCAAACACGATGCCGCTGGCCCCAAGCAGCCTCACGTTCGGGAACAGAATGGGATTGATGATGCCGATTACCAGCGCCGTTGCCAGCATGACAAAGATAATGTTCTGCGTCCCGTACTTTTCTTCCAGCATCGGCCCCAGGATCAGGATATACATGATGTTGTTTACCAGGTGTTCCCAGCCTGAATGCCCGAAAACGTGGGTTATGCAGCGGATATAGGTCAGCGGGTCCCTCAGGGACGAGCGGTATACGCTGAACAGGATGCCGTTGCTCCGTCCGCCGGTGGCAAGGTCCAAAAGCTGCACACCGATGCAGATGGCGGTAAAGACAAGGATCGCGGGCGAATTGAAGGACAGGCGAAGCTTTGTTCTGTTACCCTTCATGCTTTTCCCTCTTTAAACCGGCGCGGGCAGGCTTTCGCGCGCTGCCCGCGCCGATAAGTACGTATGTGGGATCAGACGTTGACGCCGTAGGCCTTGCACAGGGCATACAGGCCGCCCTGATAGCCGGCGCCGACCGCATTGAACTTCCAGTCCGAGCCGCTGCGGTAGATCTCGCAGACCACCAGCGCCGTCTCGATGGAGAATTCCTCGCCCAGGTCGTAGCGAAGCTCCTCGATGCCCACCGTATCGCTTTCGCTGGTCCTGCGGGCTACGCGGACATAAGCGTTGGATACCTGGCCGAAGTTCTGGCCCCGTTCCTGAGCCTCGTAGATGGTCACGGTGATGGCGATTTTCTGCACATCCGCGGGCACCTTGGTGAAATCGATGAACAGGGTCTCGTCGTCTCCGCCGCTGCCGCCTTCCAGGCTGTCGCCGGTGTGGATGACCGATCCGTCGTCGCTCTGGAGATTGCCGTAAAAGATGAAGTCGGAATCCTTGCGGACTTTGCCGTTCGCGCCGAGGAGGAACGCGCTGGCGTCAAGATCGAAATCAGCGGTGCCGGTGTAGCGGTTGGTATCCCAGCCCAGGCCGACCAGGGCCAGCTTCACGCTCTTCTGCAAACTGATTTTCTGTCCTTTTTGAAGGTTGACTGCCATAACTTTTACTTCCTTTCTTTATTTGTTTTTTATTATTTGTACATATCGACCAGCTTCTGCAGGCGGCTGGCTTCGGCGACACCCCTGCCGATGGCGTTGAACTGCCATTCGTTGCCGCTGCGGAAAAGCTCGCCGACAATCAGGCCGGTGGAGCCGCTGTAGTCATCCGTCAGGTTGTAGCGGCAGATTTCGGTATTATTCTTGGTATTGACCAGGCGGATGAAAGCGTTCCTGATCATGCCAAAGTGCTGTTTGCGCACGTTGGCGTCGTAGATATTCACCACAAAGACGAGCTTGGCCACTTCCGCAGGCATGAGCGACAGGTCCACCATAATCTGCTCGTCGTCACCCTCGCCGCCGCCGGTCAGGTTGTCGCCCTGATGGATGACGGCTCCGCTGGGATGCCTGAGGTTGCCGAAGTAGATGCAGAAGTCCTTCGAGGAGATCAGCTTGCCGTTCTCACCGCACAGGATGACGGACGCGTCGCAGTCGATGTCGGCGGGCTTGGCCGAAAACAGGGCTTTCAGGCCGCGCTGCTGGGGCTGAGCTTCGTCCCAGCCCAGGCCGACCATGATTTTCTTCAGGCCGGCGTCGCTCTTGGTCAGGTTGATCTTTTCGCCTTTTTTCAGGTTAACCATATGTGTTCCTCCTGTGTATTTTTTATTCCGTCCCGCCCCGCGGGTTATCCGCAGGGCAGGCTATCAGGTTCAGGCAGTCTTTTTGCCGTTCATCGACTTGACGAGGGTGCCGACAAGGATCACCAGGAATGCAAGGGCGCAGCACACAAGCCAGGTGGTGGCGCTTAGGGGACGGACGCTCAGTACATCGCCGCCAATGGAGACGAACACGAACTGAGCCAGGAAAATGACGCCCATAACGATCAGGAAGTTCTTGTTGCGGCCCAGGCCCTCAAACACATTCAGGTGTTCCGTGCGGGCGTTGAACCCGTTGAAGGTGATGGCCATCATGAAGGTCGCGAATACAGCGGAATTGAGGTACAGCTGCATATTGGACTTTCCGATCTTGTCCGAAATGATAGTCCAGTCGAAGCCGGTCGCGTTCGCGCCGATCAGGTTCCACATGGCGGGAATGAAGCGAATGCACAGGCAGGCTGCCGTTATAAACAGCGCGCTGCAGATGATCTGCACCAGCATATTCTTTGAAACGATGGATGCGTCGCGGGCGATGGGCTTTTCCTTCATGTACTCCTTCAGGGCGGGCTCGGAACCGAAGGCGATGGCCGCAAGGGTATCCATGGCCAAGTTGATGAGGAGCAGCTGGATTACCGTCAGGATCTCGTTTTCACCGAAGAACGGAGCCAGGAAGCAGGTAAGCACGGCCGCCACGTTGACCGTCAGCTGGAAGATCAGGAATTTGCGGATGGACTTGAACATCGTACGGCCGTAGAGGATGGCCTTGTCAATGGAGGTGAAGTTGTCGTCCAGGATGGTGATGTCGCCGGCTTCCTTGGCCACCTCGGTGCCGGAGCCCATGGCGAAGCCCACGTCGGCTTTCTTGAGGGCGGGAGAATCGTTGACGCCGTCGCCGGTCATGCCGACCACCAGGTTCATTTCCTGGGCGACGCGCACCAGACGGGATTTGTCGGTGGGCAGGGCGCGGGCCACGACACGCAGCTTGGGCAGATTGCGCTTGAGTTCGTCGTCGCTCATCTCGGCCATTTCGGCGCTGGTCAGGGCCACCTCGGAGGGATCGCGCAGCAGGCCGGATTCCCTGGCGATGGCCACGGCGGTCTCCTTGCGGTCGCCGGTGACCATAACCACCTGGATGCCGGCGTCCTGAACTTCCTTGATGGCGGGGATGACTTCCTTGCGGACGTTGTCACGGATGGACAGGACGCACACCAGCGTCAGGTCGCGCCCCTCGGGATCGCCCTCGGTCTTGGCAACGCCCAGAAGACGCATGGACCTGCCGGCCTGGGTGTTCATGTAGTTCATCAGGGAGGAGCGGGTCTCTTCGTTCAGGGGTTTGACGTCGCCTTCCTCATCGATGAATTTGTCGCAGCGTTCGATAATCCTTTCAGGCGCGCCTTTAAGATAGACAACGGTCTTGCCGTTGTGCTCCACGGTAACGTCGGACATCTTCTTGGTGGAGTTGAAGGGATTGAATGCCCTCACCTCGTCCTTGGACATCTCGGCCACCGCGCCTTCGCCCAGAAGGAAGGCCATCATGGCCCGGTCGGTTGAGTTTCCGCCGATGATTTCCTTGCCGGAGACCGTGGCGGAGTTGTTCAGGCCGATACCGGTGACCACATCGCGGCGCATGGTGGGGGGCAGATCATCCAGCTTGGTGAAGATGCGCTGGTTGCCGGTAGCAAGTTCGACCACCGAAAGCTTGCCCTGGGTGATGGTGCCGGTCTTGTCGGTGAACAGAAGGGACAGGGAACCGGCGGTCTCAAGACCGTTGATCTTGCGGACAAGCACATTGTCCTTGATCATGCGGATGGACTGGAAGGACAAAAGGATGCTGGTCAGCATCGGCAGACCTTCGGGCACCGCACATACGATGATGGTGACCGCCACGGTGACCGCTTCGATGAGAAGCTTGATCCAGTTGGACACCGCGTCCTTCTGAAAAGCCTCGCTGGCAACATTCCCGTTGAACAAGTTGATCAGGATGACGCCGAGAATGATGGCGATGGCACCGATGTAACCGAACATGGAAATCTGCTTGGCCAGCTTGCCCAGCTTGACCTGCAGGGGCGTTTCGCGGGTGTCCTCCTGAACCTCCAGGGCCAGTTCGCCGAACAGGGTCTTGTCGCCGACGACCTTCACCTGCATATAGGCTTCGCCGGACACGACCACCGTGCCGCGATAGGCGTAATGGGTATTCAGCAGGTCCTTCACCTGGTAGCCCTCGCCCTTCGTATCCGGGTTCTTGCGGGCTTCCTCGGTCTCGCCGTTGAGGGCGGCCTGGTCCACCATAATCTCGCCGTCGACAATCTCGCCGTCGGCGGGAATCTTGTCACCGGCCTGGAGATAGATCAGGTCCCCGGTGACGACTTCGCTGACATGCATTTCATGCAGTTCGCCGTCGCGGAGAATCTTGGTCATTTCCTTGGCTTCTTCCTCGGCCTTCAGGGCGCCGGCCTTCCCCTCCTGGCTGTGTTCGGAGACGGAAGCGACGCCGTTGGCCAGCAGAATGGCCACCAGCACGCACACGGGTTCATACCATTCGGCCTTGCCCATGATCCACAGGACCACCTGGATGGCTAGGGCTACCAGCAGGATCATGATCATCGGGTCTTTAAAGCCCTCCAGAATCTTTTTCCACAGTGGGTCCGGAGGGATCTGTGTCAATACATTCGCGCCGTACTGTTTGCGGCTCTCCTCGACCTGTTTCGCAGTCAAGCCTTTCAGTTCCATTTTGCTTTCCTTCCTTTTTAAAACTTGCCGGACGTCCCGCGGCGCTGCACAAACTCTCCCCGCAATGTGACGCGGGCGCTGATCATTCGCATTCGCGGAAGTCTGGTTCTTTAAGGGCTATTATAACACACTCATATTGAACAAGTCTACCCTTACCGCGCCCAATTGTCCGCACAGAAGACTAAAAAATGCTAATTCTTATCCAAACTCTCGCCGGCTGCGGCTCCGGGCAGAGCGCTTGACATCCCGGTATCCGTCCATTATGATAAAATAGTCTGTCTTTACAGGTCCGGGAGGCATGCCGTTTCCTTCCCTGCCTCACGTCAGACCCTGACAAAGGGAAGAAAAACACATTATCTTTTCAGGTGGTCTATGGAAGATCAAAAGGCTCTGCAGGCCTACATCGAGGCGGTAATCCGTGAAAGGGAACGCTACCTCGCCCGTCAGGCCCTCAAAAAAACAGGCTCGGATTCTTCCGGCGAACAGGCCTATGAGAGCGCGCTCTATCATCTGCGGCGCGCGGACAAGGTGAGCGCTTCTCTCCGGCGGGGAGAACTTCCTACCGATTATTACCGCGCCGATTTCGACCTTCTCGCCAAGCTTATCGCGAATCAGCTGAATTCCGGGGAGGAAATCGACCTTGATTTCCTCCGGTCCGTCCGGCGATGCCGCGTCACGCCCGGTCACGCCAGGGCCGCCGTCCGTCTGGTCTCCGGGGACCGGATCCGCGTGCTCCTTGATAAAAGGATGGGCCGCATCACCGCCGACGCGGAGGAACGCACGGCCCGTTTCCTTATGCGCGGAAACCTTGCGTTTCTTGTGCCCGGGGACAGACGCGGCATGAGCGTCAACGCATGGATGATGAGGAACGTGTTTCAAAACGGTCTTCCCGTTTCGGTCATCGACAGCGCCTTTTCTCCCGATACCCTCCTTTCCCTGATCCGAAAAGAAATCGAACCTTCCCTTCCGTCCCTGCGCGGATGCAGGAATGTCCGCATGCCGGGCGGGGGCACGGTGGGCGACGCGCTGGACAGGGAATACAGGTCCGCCCGGGATACCGTGATTGCCCGCACCCGCAAGCGCTTTACATCGGACAGGATCCGTCGTCTTATCGGTGAAAACAGTTCCGTACGACACCTGCAGAAGCGGGCGGACGCCGCCGCCGCCGGGGAAAAGCAGATCCGCAGCGCGCTTCTTGACGCGGTCCCCGCCCACTACCGGGATCTTTACCCCGCCGCCCGGGCCATGAAACGCCGTTTCATCCTGCACCTGGGACCGACAAATTCCGGCAAGACCTATGAAGCCTGCGGCCGCCTTCACGGGGCCCGCCGGGGCATTTATCTGGGGCCGCTGAGGCTGCTGGCGGCCGAACAGTTTGAAACGCTGAATCTGCGGGACGTCCCCTGCTCCCTGGTCACGGGCGAGGAACAGATCCGGGTGCCCGGCAGCCGGGTGCAGTCCTCAACTGTGGAAATGGCGGACATGGAGACCCATTACGACGTGGCGGTCATCGACGAATGCCAGATGATCGCCGACCGTGACAGGGGCGGTGCGTGGACCGCCGCCATCCTCGGCCTTTGCGCCGACGAGATTCACCTGTGCGCCTCCCCCGACGCGGAGATGCTTTTAACGCAGATGGTGCTTGACTGCGGGGATACCCTGTCCGTCACCCGGCACGAAAGGATGACCCCCCTTGTAGTGCAGAACGAGGGCTTCCGTTTTCCGGAATCCGTACGCCCCGGGGACGCGCTGATCGTTTTCTCCAAGGCACGCGTTCATGCCGCCGCCGCCGAACTGAGGCAGCGGGGCTTCCGTGTGTCGCTGATCTACGGCGCGCTTCCCCCGGACGTGAGGCGCAGCCAGGCCCGGTCCTTCCAGCAGGGCGAAAACGACGTGGTGGTTTCCACCGACGCCATAGCCATGGGCATGAATCTTCCCATCGAACGCGTTGTGTTTCTGGAAAGCGAAAAATATGACGGCGATATCGTCCGGCCCCTCACCGACGCCGAAATCAAGCAGATCGCGGGCCGCGCCGGCAGGTACGGCCAGTACGACACCGGCTACGTCAACGCTTTCGGCTTCCGCGGAACCGTAGCGCGGGCCCTTGCCCATCCCCTTCCGCCCCTGACCGAGGCATACATCCGTTTTCCCGAAAGCCTGCTGGGCATCCCGCTCCCGCTCAGCGCCATCATCGACCGCTGGCAGGCCATGAAGGACAAGGGGTTTTTCTCCAAGGCCTCCTCGGAAAGAATGGCCCGCCTGGTCCAGATGACGGAGACACGAGGCACCGACAAAACGCTGCTCTACCGTTTCGTCTGCATCCCTTTCGACGAAACCGAGCCGGATCTTCTTACCCTGTGGCGGCGCATGTACCGCGCGGAATGCGAAGGGGAGCACCTGGACGCAAAAGAGCTTCTGCCCGAGCCGGTGGATCCCGAATCCTGCGTCACGGCGGAGCTGGACGGCCTGGAAGCCGATTACCGCCGATGCGACCTGATGTATAATTACGTCCGCCTGTTTTTTTCCTTTCCGGACGAAATCCTTCAGGAGATCCAGCGGCGCAAGGACCTGATATCCCAGGGAATCATCCATATCCTGTCCACGCAGAAGCTCCGGGCCAGGACCTGCTCCGGCTGCGGCCGTTCCCTGCCCTGGAACTGGCCCTATCCTCTGTGCGACTTCTGCCACCGCGGCGCGCCGGTCCGCCATCCCAATCGCCGAAGATAACCGGTTTCCCTCCGCGCCGCCCTGGAAACGCAGCGCAATGATTCCCGGACCGCGTGTTATCCTGATGTCGGCCGGCTGGGACCGGTCAAAGATTTCCGAAAACAGGAGCGTGATACCATGGGCCTCATCGAAACCAGCAAATACATCTCTCTGATTCTCCGGCACAAGCCCGAGACTGCCGGCGTCACCCTGGACGAACACGGGTGGGCGAACGTCAGCGAACTGATCGCCGGCGTCGGCAAAACCCACCCCCTGGATATGGAAACGCTGGAGGAAATCGTCCGCACCGATCCCAAGGGACGTTATTCCTTTAACGACGATCATACGCTGATCCGGGCCAACCAGGGCCATTCCGTCCCGGTGGATGTGGAGCTGCCCGAAAAACTGCCGCCCGAAATCCTCTGGCACGGCACCGGCGAAAAATACGTTTCTTCTATCCTCGCTTCCGGCCTTGAGCCCCGGTCCCGGCTTTACGTCCATCTGTCCTCGAACCGCGAGACAGCCCGCATTGTCGGCGCCCGGCACGGCAGGCCCGTGGTTTTTTCCGTGGATTCGGGCCGTATGGCCGCGGACGGTTTCAAATTCTTTCTTTCCGTCAACGGCGTCTGGCTTACAAAGCGCGTTCCACCGGAGTACCTGACAAGGGAAGAAGAATAAACGCAAACGCAAATCAGGAGCGGAGAAGTGTTTTTCCTCCCCGCTCCTTTTGTTTTTTACACGATAATCTCCCTGTTTCCCGGTTTAACTGTTGCCATCGGGATTGGATCGGATATAATAAAGACATGGTCATGTGAATCCTGCCGCGTCCGGACAGGACCTTTCCGGACGCGGAACCGACGCAAAAGGAGGATACGTTATGAAAAACAAAGCCGCAGTCCGCCTGTTGTCTTTCACGCTCTGCCTTATGCTGATCCTTTCCGCCGCCGCGGCTGAAACGCGCCAGGGCGTGATTATGCTGGAGGGAATGGAAGAGCCGATCGAAGAGACCTTATTCACAAGTCCCCTCGGCTTTTCCTTCTGGTACGCCGACGGGCATCTGGAGGCCCGTCAGGGCGAAGCGGAAGGCCTTGAGGGCGTCGTGGTCTCCGCGCTCCTGTCGGATGACTGTATGGTGCTCTCCGTCATCCCGGAGGAGGAGGCTCAGAAATACGCCGACAAACTCGGCGCAGACATTAAAAAAATGTCGGAAACATCCCGGGTTCAGATGGACGTGTACCGCGAACAGGAAAACGGCGCGTATTCCTTCCTGACCCTGATCGCGGAAAACGGGCGGTACCTGTCCGCGGCGGGAAAATATGCCGTTGAAGCCGCGGAGGGAAACGCCAAGTATTTCCAGAAAGTGCTTGAAAGCGTCGTACTGATGTCCGAATACGACCTGGATTTCCTGAAAACGCTCCCCGGAGAATGGGTCCTGGAGTACGAAGGCGCGGGAGCGGTCCTCACATTGGAAGAAGACGGCGGCATGTCCCTGTACTGCTATGCCCTGGACGGTTCTTTCGCCTATACGCACAGGGGCGCCTGGTCGTATGAACCCGTGCCGGATTACGGCGGCAGGCTTGCGCTCAGCTTCACCTCCACCGACGATCCTACCCGGCAGGAAAGCGGCTACAGCGTGGATTGCGTGTATGACGCTTACTCCGAAGCCTGGGCGGAAAACGATTCCTGGTTCACATATCTCATCCTCAATCCCTTAATCTCCAGCAGCGGCGTTACGCCCTTTGAGGAGCTGTTCGGCAGCGACGATGCGGCCCTGTACAGGGAACGGAAGCCGAACATGCGGGTAATCAGGTGCTCCAGCTTCGTATCACTGCGCGAATCCAGGTCCACTTCGTCCAGGCGCATCCTGAAGGTCCCCCTCGGAGCGCAGGTGCTCGCGTTCCCGGAGGCCGGGGATGAAAACGGGTTTCTTTACTGCCTGTATCACGGAGAGGAAGGATTCATCCTGAAGGAATATCTGCAGCCCATCGAATAACGGCCGGAATGTCGGGCGGAGGCCGGTTTTCCCTGCCCCCGCCCCGGGGCGGACAGAAGGAAAAGCTTCCATCCGCATCCCTTTTTCAAATTGCAAACCTCACTCCGGTATATACGGACTGTCCGACAGCGTCAAAAAATCAAAGCCCTTTTTCATCTCGTCCAGGCGGTCCCCTCCCGCCAGTTCTCCCCCGGTCTCGTTCAGGTGGGTGACCGTCAGCCGGGCTTTAAGTCCCGGAAGAACGCGGCGGGAAGCCTCCAGGTCCCCGAAGACCCGTTCCCGCACTCTCCGGGCGTCGAACCATCCGTACCGCAGCCTTTGCTGATGCGGGTTGGGAACATTGGTCCGGTCTTCCATTTCCGCGTTGATTTCCTCCTTCCGGCATTCCGACGGGAACGGGCCCGGGCCGTGGCGGGTCAGGTAGGTGCGGGTAACGTAATCCACCTCGGCCGCCGTGTCCCCCGGGAGGGACGCGATTCTCCGGGCGGAGACGAGGGACGTGGTATGGCTTGGGGTCAGGTACGGGAAATCCTCCGCGTTCCCCTCGTCCAGCGCCAGCCCCTGGCCGGCCTCGAAAATGAGCGTCCGCCAGGGACTTGCCATGTCGGTCCAGCTTTCAAAGACCCGGGTGCTTTCCAGCATGCTTTCCACATCCATCCAGGTCCTTCGGATCAGTTCCTCCCGTTCCGCCGCTGCGCGCCATTTCTCGTCCATTTTTATGCCCATCTCCCTGAGCCTTTTGGGCATATAACTCCCTGACACATCCCGCGCATACTCAGAAAATTCCTTTTCCGACAGGCGGTACAGATCCCCATATCTCAGGGCGCCGGGACAGTCCCTGAAGCGGACGACGGTTTCAAAAATCCCGCACCCGCAGGACCCGTGCCTTGCTTTTCCGCGGCTTTCCTCGATGATTTGTCCGAGCATCATATCCCAGGGGAGGGATACGCGGCATCGGGAAGACACCGTCAGTTCCGGCCGGAGGCCGACGTCCTTCAGCTTTTCCCTCTCCTCGCAATACAGCAGGGGATTGACGATATAATCCTCGTCCGCGCAGCTGACACCCCCCAGGGCCGCCGCGGAGCCGAAATGATGGAACACATGCCTGCGCCCGTCCCTCCATTCCACGGTATGCCCCCGCTGGGCCCCGCCATTGATCAGGACGTTCAGGCAGTTTCCCCCGAGCCTCTTCGCGGAAAGCGCCGCGGCCAGTCCCTTTCCCTCGTCCCCGTAGCTGCTGCCGATGACAATGACCGCCTGCCTCATACGATCCCTCCTCCCGTTACCACGAAAACAAACCGAAAAGCCTTCTCCCGACGCCTGCGGGTTTCTCTTCTTTTCTCAGGATGATCCCGTTATCATCGTTCGCGTGGGCGGTGATGATCCCGATCAGTTTTTCGGCGAGATCGCCGATTGAAGATACCGTCATGTGTCCCTGCGGAAGAACCGCGCCGAAGCTCCGTACCGCCCCGGTCAGGTACATATCCGGCTCACGGTGCTTCACATGGATGTGCCACAGGTCGTATTTTTCGGAAACCTCCCTGTACAGATCCCGCGTTTCCACGTCCGCCTGAAGGGAATCCCCGGTGGCTGCCGCCAGGGGGCGGTACGGCAGGTACGGGTTCATCGGTTCGTCCCCCATGGTAATGATCAGGCCTTTTTTGCCCCGCTTCAGGCAGTCGATATCGGTATGCCTGGACGCCATATACCACGCCGCGGTATAGGATTCATAGGCGTTTCCGCCCCCGCCGTGCTCCATCCAGATCCGGTCCAGCTGCTCCGCGATACGGATGTCGGACTCGAACTGGGAGATCTGGATCGGCGCCCTGTCGTATGCCAGGTCACCGATGCCCATCGCCAGGAATTCCACGTCCTTCACGGTCCCGTACAGCCTTGTCATGACCTCGTTCATTTTTTTTGCGACCTCGGCCGAAGCCGGTCCCATGCTTCCCGTCACGTCCAGCGCCAGAATCACCGGAATCGTGGCCGGATGCTCTCCGCTGTCACGGCATTCCCGCGTTACATTGCGGGGATCCAGCAGCGGATGCAGGCCCCTCTGCCTGAAAATCTGCCGGTCCGTAAGGCCCGCGTCCAGATGTCCCGACGCGTCCACATCCCTCCCGACCGACGCGCTGTAGCGTTCAAAGCTTTCCCTGGTCCAGTGTCCGTAGCCCATAATCACGCCTCCCCGTCCTCGTCTTCGTCGTTCAGTTCGTCAAACAGTCCGTCCATCCAGTCACCTCCGCCGCCCATCATGATCAGCGGCAGCATATTCCCGTTTCCTTCCCCCTTTCCCCTGAGCATGGAGGAAAGCATCATGTATCTCATCATCCTTCCCGCGCCTTTTTTGCCTCTGGCCCCATGCGCGCCGAAGAGCGACACGATTCTGCCGAAAAGGTAGGTATTTCCCATGAACAGGTGTCTTTCCGGGACCAGGGTCTGCACCTCCGCGCTTTCATACCGCACCGCTGTCACCGTATCCCCGTCGGTAGAAAGCACGCATACCGGCATGCCTCCCGACAGGATGATGTCCCCGGGCCTGACCCTGTTGGCGGGAAGGACGAAGAAGAAATCCTCTCCCACGTCCACCGCAAACCCGTCGCAGTTGATCAGGCGTTTCTTTTCCGCGTCCCACATCCGGTATCCGGACGAGGTCCTGACCGCGATGCCCCCGTTCATGCCCAGCCTGCACATCCCCGGGGCTACCTTCCCGCAGATTCCCTCCATAACGTTCATCTTTTTTTCCTCCTTTTTTTGCGCAGGAAATATACCCGCCGTCAAATTTGGTATTATTTGGCAGTTAATGGATGTGTTCTATCCTCCGCCTTCAGCTGTTCTACACTTTCTCAGGCGGCTCTTTTCCCTTTTCCCGCGGGAACGGCGGCCCGTCCCCGCGGGATTATTCGTTTCCGGGGCGGAGCCCGGTATGATTATTTTTCCCTGTTCAGGCGGAAGGCCACCGATCTCCTGAGGTAAGACAGGTATTCCTCGTCCCGGCACATGGCCTTCCCCGGCGAATCGGAAAGCTTGGCGACAGCCCGGCCGTTGACGGTCTGCAGCTTGATAACGATATTCAGCGCCTTTTCGCAGGTATCGTTGGACACGAACGTCCCGATGCCGAAGGACACCTTCGTCCTTCCCCTGAAGTAATCGTACAGTTCCTGCGCGCGGTCGAAGTCCAGGCTGTCGCTGAACAGGAGCAGCTTGCTTTTCGGATCGGCTCCGTATTTTTTGTAGTGCGCGATCATTTTTTCGCCCCACTCGTAGGGATCGCCGCTGTCGTGCCGGACGCCGGTAAAGTTGTTTACCATGGCGCGGTTGAAATCCAGCAGGAACAGATCCGTGGTGATGGTATCGGTGAGAGCCGTGCCGTTGTCGCCCTTGTACTCGTTGTACCAGTCCGCGAGGGCGTAATGGTTGGTATAAGCCAGGGGAATCTCGTCGATGCCCTGGTACATCTGCACATACTCATGGGCATAGGTGCCGATGGGGGTCAGGCCGTATTTCCATGCCAGAAAAACGTTGGACGTGCCCACCATGTTTTCCGTCTCCTCGCTCAGGCGCCGGACCGCTTCGTCCTCCCATTCCCGGGAAAGCCGGCGGCGGCAGCCGAACTCGGCGAACCTGAAGGTGTATTTGCCGCTGCGGAAAGCCCGGATCTTGCTTTCCAGGCGCTCCCTTGCGGAGGCAAGCAGCACGTTATAGTCGTACCTCATGCGGAAATAGACCTCGTTGACGATCTCCAGCAGGTAGATTTCGAACTGCATGGCGGAAAACAGCGGACCCCGCACCACGATGGAAAGCTTTCCGTCATCGGAAAGGTCCGTCTCCACATAATCCCGGATGGGATGCCACAGGCGCAGGAATTCCACATAATCTCCCTTGATAAAACGGATGGACCTCAGGTATTCCAGTTCTTCCCGGGAGAAGGTCAGGCCGCACAGGTGGTCGATCTGGGCGTTGATTTCCTCCAGCATTTCCGGTGTGAACCTGACGCCCTCGCTGCGGCACTTGAAATAGTACTCGCCGGTCAGGTCCGTGTGCTTGTGGAAGATCACCTGGTCCATGTTGAACTTGTAAAGGTCGGTATCCAGCAGCGATACCACAATGGGATCAAGCTTCATTGCCGCGTGCCTCCTTTGAATTATGTGTCGTCGTCATTCTTATCGGGTTTGTCATTTCTTTTTTAAAGCAGGTCCAGAATCTCCTCCGGTACCATGCCGCCGATTTCCCTGCGGATCTCCTTCATCTGCGCCACCCGGCTGCGCACCAGGGTGGAAGAAATATTCCTGGTTTCCACAGGGGTTTCAAGAATCGTCAGATACGGAGAGATGGATGTCAGGTACGCGCTCTCCCGGATCATTCTGCCGCACATATCCGCCCCACGGGTCAGGACCACGATGCCGAATTCCCGGGCGATCTCATCCACATGGGCCCAGATTTCAGCAAGCTCCGGCAGCTTGTCGCTGCCGATCAGCAGCGACGCTTCCTTCCCCGCGTCCCTGAGGCGGCACAGGGTCTCATAGGTACGAGGCTGGCTTTTCTGAAGGATCTCAACATCGCTGACCTCCATCCAGGGCCTTTTTTCGGCCGTAAGGCGCAGCATTTCCAGCCTCTCCCTGTCCCCGTAGGCATAATCCTTGCCCTGGAAGTCACGGATATAGTTTTCTTTCGACGGGATAAACAGCACCCCTTTGGCCCCGGTTGCCTTCATGGCGAATTCCGCGAGCCGGATATGGGCGTTCGTCGGCGGATTGAAAGCCCCGAAAAACGCCAGGTATTCCCTGTTCATGTCATCCTCCCCGCTTATGAGCTTCGGGCCGGCGGAAGATTCGTCCCGCGCGGCCGGGATGCGGAATCATGTCCCGAAGGGATCAAGGATTACGGGCATCCTGCGTTTGTGCATATTCGCTTTTTCCCTTCGGCGGATCTTTTCGTCGGTTTCCGGGTTTCCGCAGGTGCCCTCCCGGATCAGAAGGTGAATATCACGGTAGGAAAGGCCCAGCTTTTCCTCGTCGCTCATCCCGCTCAGCCCGTCCGCGGGCGTCTTGACGACAAGGTCCCGCGGTATTTCGGGCATCGTCAGGCCAACCTCCACCACCTCCAGGCTGGTCAGGCCGCCCAGAACCGAAAAATCACAGGATGTGTCCCCGTCCTTGGTGCAGTAGCCCACCGTCGTCTCGCTCAGGTTGCCGGTACCCGCCAGGCGCGCTCCCAGTGCCTGGGCGATGTAGCGCAGCACCGTCATCCTCAGGCGGGGACCTACGTTGATGTCGCTTTCCCGGCTGCAGGGAACGGCAAATTCCCCTTCCCCGCACATTGTTCCCGTCTGGTCGGTAACCGCCTTCAGGGCGTTGTGAATGCCTCCGATATTCACTGTGCGGCGGCGTATGCCAAGGGCCTCGCAGACCCTTACGCTGTCCGATATATCCTTCTGTACACCGTCGGGCAGCATAACGCCGTACACGTTGTTTCCGCCCAGGGCTCTGGCGCACAAGGCCGCCGTCACGGTGGAATCCTTTCCGCCCGAAATGCCGATGACTGCCCTTTCAAAGCCCTGCTGCGCCGCAATGTCCCTGATGGCCGCCACCAGGCTGTCCCTGGCTTTTTCCGCGTCAAACCGGTATTCTTTCATGGCTGTTTCTCCTGTTCGGATAGTCGGTCGTAAAAAAACGTTTTCCCTCGTTCTGTTGCTGCCGGCAAACCCGGGATACCCTTACGCGAAACCGGCGTCAAAGAATATCGATCTGGCAGCTGTCCATGGTTTCCAGCGCCGCCCGGTGCTTTTCGGGCGTAACCCCGGCGCAGCAGCTTTCCCGCACCCCGATATCTGCCCCGGGGAAAAACGCCTTGAGAATAAGCGCGTTGGACGCCACGCAGATGTCGGTGCACAGTCCGATCAGTTCCACGGTCACGCGGTCGCCTTCCTCAGTCATGGCACGGATGATTTCCGGCAGGCGAACGCTGCCGAAGGAGGGCTTCTCCACCATGGCGCAGCCCTTCAGTTCCTTCGCGATCGTTTTGTCCAGAGCCCATCCCCCGGTGCCGCGGACGCAGTGCTTCACCGGCAGCTTCAGTCCCTCCCGGGTCGAAAGGTAATCCTCTCCGTGGGTATCCAGGGTGGCGATCACGGTGTATCCCGCTTCCCTGCATTCCCTGATCCTTTCGGCGGCGGCGGCGACAATGGCCTGCGCTTCCTTCGTGCCAAGGGCGCCGTCAACAAAATCCTTCTGCATATCCACGACGATCAGGAATTTCTTTTCGCTCATTTTTGTCCTCTCCTTTCAGTCCTTCAGGCAGTAGAGCCCCGACGGGCGCCCCCTGCCGGATCTCACGGTTTTATCTGTCTGGACCATCCGCCCGGTCTTTTCGTATTTTGCCAGGATGCCCCGCCGGAAATTGCTGTCGTCCAGCTTTTTCCCGAGGATTGCTTCGTGCACGTCCTGCAGTTCTCCCAGTGAAAAGCATTCCGGGTTTCTGAGGAAACGGAAACCGATCTCCGTATAATCCAGCTTCCCCTGCAGTCTGACAATCCCCATGCGGATGATGGCCTCATGATCGAACGCCAGTTCTTCCTTCCCCAGCGGACGTCCATCCTCCCCCGTCAGGGCAAACTCGGAAGACAAAGTGTCGATGTCAAAGCTGTGAAGGATCGTACCGGCCAGCGCTCCGTCAAGCCCTCCCGCCGGAACGATCGCAAGGTATCCGACCGAGATCACCCTGCCTCTGGGGTCCCTTCCGACCCCAGTGAAGGTGTACAGCTGCTCCAGGTATG
This sequence comes from uncultured Eubacteriales bacterium, assembly GCA_902789365.1. Taxonomy (GTDB): domain Bacteria; phylum Bacillota; class Clostridia; order Christensenellales; family Aristaeellaceae; genus RUG756. The sequence goes on along the minus strand of CADANQ010000003.1, from coordinate 17,142 downwards.
CGCTGTCGATGGGGAGCATTTCCTCCAGCAGCCTTCGGGCGGCATCCTCCGCCGATTCATCCAGCCCCACAAAGCGTCCCGGCAGGGCCCACAGTCCATCGAATGGGGGATTTACCCTGCGGGACAGGAGCAGCCGCAGCTTTCCATCACCGTAAATCATGATCATCAGGTCCACCGCCACATACAGCCTGTCACCGCTCAGTGTAATGTGCATTGGCCTCGTCCCTTTCTTGGTCACTTTGACCATAATTAAGATAACACAGGATTTCCTTAAAGTCAAGCATATTTTTTGTCATTTTGAATATTATTTTTCGACTGTATTCTTCCCGCAATTTCCGGACAGGCATCCACCGAAATTTCGCAATGACCGCCGAACGTGACCGAATTGGAAAACATCCATTCGGCGGGCAGCGCGGCGATGCCTCTTCGGAAAGCGACAGCATCCTGATTCCCCTGTCCGCGCAGGTCCTTAAGTATGTCGCCCACGCAAAGAAGGGCGAAAAAAAGCCGAAGCACGCGCCGTGTTTCGGTTTTTTCATCGTCTGTTCGCATTTTCGCCGCAAAGAAGGCATTGCATGATGTCCCCGTTCATTCCTCCGTTTCCTTTGCCTGCGCATTTGCTCTTTTTTTGTCAGCCCTTTTTGTTTTCCGCTTTTCCTCGCCTGCATCGGTCCGCGCGATCCGTCTGCGTATATTTCCGCGGATCTTTTCCGACACCCTTAAATAGGTTTGCCTGTCCTCCTCTGAAATATCCTCAAAGCAAAGTTCCCTGTAATCATTCTCAAGCTGTTCAAATTCCGTGTCCAGTTCATTTCCGGCGATGACGAAACCTTCTTTCTTTTTCCCGTCGGCGCGGGTCCCGCGCATGACGAAGCCGGCGGAAATCAGACGCATCGTCAGCATGGTCACGCTGACCCTGCCAAGGTCAAGATAAATACCGATATCTTCCATGGTCACGGGTTTTTTCAGGCACCAGAGAAGGTAAAGGATCCGCATTTCATCCAGCGTCAGGTCATGCTTGACTCCGATGGTCTCCAGATACCGGCTGGCAAGCTGTTTGCCCAGGTAATACTGTGCGGAGACCGAATTGTCCATTTCAGGCGCAAAGGGCACATCGGCGCCCCGCTCCTTCCCCAGGCTTTTCGCGCCGCTGCTCCATGGCAGAACCAGCGAATCGGTGCTGACGGCCAGATAAATGGAAAGGATAACCGCCCGGCGTTCCTGGTATGTCCTTTCGTCGAAGATCTGTTTATAAAAGCTGTCGTAATAGCGGACCACGTTCCGCTTCATGGTGACGATGCCGTTCAGACTGACGTGCTGCTCGATCAGGGAGCCGGGCGTCCTGATATAATAGTAGACCGGCGCTTTCAGGACGGCGATATCCTTTACATGCAGAAGATATTCCAGGTTAAAGATGACATCCTCTCCGTAGTTTACGCTTTCGTCCATCCGCACATGATATTTTTCAATCAGATCCCTGCGGTAGAGTTTGTTCCACAGGACGCCGAAATACAGGTCCGCCGGAGCCTTCATCATCGCTTCGGCATATTTATCCCTGGAAATCTTGCCTCCGCGGTCGATGCCGCCCTTAAGGGAAATCTTGCCCTCGAAGACACGGTAAAAATCGCCGATCACCATGTCCGTTTCCTGCGCCTCTGTCTCCCTCACAAGCAGCTTGATCGCGTCCATGGGCAGCCAGTCGTCGGAATCGGCAAACGCAACCCATTCCCCGGTCGCCGCGTCCAGGCCCATGTTTCTGGCGGAGGATACCCCGCCGTTTTCCTTGGTCAGCGAACGGACACGCGGATCCGAAATCTCATAATCCACGGCGATCCGCACGGAATCGTCACGGCTTCCGTCATCCACGAGAATCACTTCAAAATCCCTGAAATCCTGTTTCAGAATGCTGTCCACACAGCGTCTCAGCGTTCTGGATGCGTTGTAAACCGGAACGATCACACTGACTCTGGCCATCTGGCACCCTCCTGTCCGGGCGCAGCCCGATGCTGCATGCGGGATGTCATGCGCATATTGATATTATACTCCGTCTTCGGATTTTTCGCAATCTTTGGCCGCTGACCGCCGGAGAGGCGTGGCAAGACCTTTCGGGTCCATGTTTTTCAAGTCCGCCTCCGCCGCTTTATTATTTGTGTCATGCCGGTTCTTGTTTTTTCACTTATTATGCTTTATGATAATTCCGCCTTGCCTTTTCAGACCCGGGCCGGGCAGAGAGGATAAAAAATGAGGATTATTACTGTCTCGCGGCAGTTCGGCAGCGGAGGCCGGGAGCTGGGCAAACGCCTGGCCGGCATCCTGAACTGGGATTACTATGACCGGGAGATCATTGCCGCCCTGTCCGAAGAACAGGGTCTGGACCCGGAATACGTCCGCCGGACCCTTTCCACTCACGGCTGGCACAATTACCAATTGACTTACCGGAACAGCTTTCAGCGCTCCCTGGCCCCCTCCTTCCATAACAGCGGCCTTCTGGCGGGACAGCGCGAGATTATCCTGGAAATCGCGCAGGCGGGGAACGACTGCGTCATCGTCGGCCGGGACGCAGACGTAATCCTGCACGACCGGAAACCCTTCCGTGTGTTCGTCTGTGCCGATATCGCTTCCCGTCTGGAGAGGTGTATGACTCATGAAGCCAAAAAAGACGCCGTCGATCGCCTGAGTGAAAAAGAGATCCTTCGGAATATCCGTCGGATCGACAGGAACAGGACCCGCACCCGGGAAGTGCTGACCGGCAAACACGCCGCGGACTTCAGCGCTTTCGACCTGATTGTGAACACGTCGGACAAAAATATCCGGAACCTTGCGGAGGCGGTGGCGGGTTATTCCTCCCACTGGTTTGAAAACAATGATCAGACAGCACGCGGCTAACGATCTGACCGAAGGCACGGTCTGGAAAAAACTCCTCGTCTTTTTCCTGCCCATCGCGGCGGGGACCATCATCCAGCAGCTGTACAACACGGTGGACGGCCTGATTGTCGGACGTTTTGTCGGCACCGAGGCTCTGGCTGCCGTCGGCGGCAGCTCAGCCCAGATCATCAACGTGCTGGTGGGCTTCTTTGTCGCCGTCACATCCGGCGCTTCCGTGGTCATCGGACAGATTTACGGCGCGGGGCGAAGGGAGGATCTGAAGAAAGCCGTCGGCAACGCGGTGGCGGCAATGGCACTGTTCGGCGCGGTTCTCACGGCCTTCGGCCTTGCCGCCTCCCCATGGATGCTCGGGCTGCTTTCCACGCCCCCGGAAACCATGGACGGCGCCATCTTGTATCTGCGGATCTATTTTGCCGGCGTGCCTTTCATGATGATTCTGAACATGGAATCCGGCATTCTCCGGGCCTTCGGCGACAGCTTTCATCCGTTTTTGTACATGGTGGTCGGATGCCTGTCGAACATCGTACTGGATATGCTTTTCGTTCTTGTCTTCCGATGGGGCGTCGCGGGCGTCGCCGTCGCCACCGTCCTCTCCCAGACAGTCAATATGGTCCTGCTCACCCTCCGGCTGACGAGGCCAAAAACAGAATACGGCCTGGAATGGTCCTGTTTCCGTATCAAATGGATCTATCTTCGCAACATGCTGCGTCTGGGTATCCCCGCGGGACTCCAGTCCTCGATGTACAGCCTTTCCAATATGATTATCCAGGTGGCCGTCAACTCCCTGGGCACCGTCGTGGTGGCTTCCTGGGCCATGTCATCCAAAACCGACGGCATCTTCTGGGCGGTCAGCAACGCCCTGGGCGCCGCCATCACCGGCTTCATCGCCCAGAACCAGGGCGCCGGGAAAACCGACCGCATGAAACAGTGCGTCCGGCAGGGGCTGATCATCGCCTTTCTTTTCACGGTCCTGTTAAGCGTCGGCATCATGTTGGCCGGCATTCCCCTTTTGCATGTGCTCACAGAGGACGATGCGGTCGTCGAAACCACCTATACCATCATGTCCTATTTCGTTCCATACTATTTCACCTGGGTACTGGTGGAGGTCCTTTCCGCCGTTCTCAGGGGCGTCGGGGACGCGGTAAGGCCTGTGGTCATCATCGGCGTCGGCATCTGTCTTTTCCGCGTCATCTGGATTCTGACGGTGTTCGCCCATTTCGGCACCCTCCTGTCCCTGTGCCTGTCCTACGTCGCCTCGTGGGCCCTGACAAGCGCGGCGCTTTCCGTCTACTACCTCAGGGGCCGCTGGCGCACAAGCAGGCGGATTGTGGACAGATAATTTTACATCCCGGATTGTTTTATTTTCGGTTAATTTGCTTATCCGGCTATTGTCAGGGACGGAATTACAGTTTATAATTTAAATATGAACCGGCTTTTGGACCGGTTTCCCAAATATTATTACCATAATCAGGAGGAAAAACAATGAAAAAGATTCTGGCTGTATTGGCGGTACTGTGCATGATGGCTCTGCCCGCAGCGGGGCTGGCCGAGGAAGCCGCCGCGGAAACCCCCATGTCGACCCAGCTGATGTATTCTCTCGAAAACATCAACCTCTCCATAAACGGACAGGCTCTGGATTTCACCGGTTATGCATACAACGCCGTCCTCACCGTGAATCCGGACGGCTCCTTCCTGGAGAGCACCTCGAACCTGGTCAATGATCAGCTTGCCATGGGCGGAGTCGCGCTGATGGACGCCGGCGTGCTGACCGTCGCCCTGCGCGGAGTGAACGGCGACTTCGTGACCCCTGCCATTACGCTGAACGTGAACGAGCTTATGGAACAGTATTCCAAAATGCTCGCCGGTCAGAACGGCGGCGCCGATATCGAAACCATGATCAATCAGTACATGGCCAAGGCTATGGGCGTGATGGGTATCGTGATGACAAAACTGAATCAGCTTGAGCCCGATCAGATCGTTATCGAAAAATATCCTTTCGTTGACGGCGTCGAATGCGACATCAACGCCAATACCTACACCCTGGACCCCGACACCCTGAACGGCATCGCGGCGGACGTAACCGAGGCCCTCGGCGTTGAAACCCCCGTCAGCTTCGACGGCATTACCCTGACGGTCACCGGCGGCAGCAGCGCGGACGGCCGCAATGCGTTCTCCATGCTCCTGAGCAACGGCGAACAATCCTATGCTTTTGATGTGCAGGCTTTCGACGCCAACGGCGGCAAGACCTTCTATGTATGCGTTTTCGCCGATGATAACGCCATCGCCGATCTCCTCGCCCGTTATACTTTGGACGACAACGTCTTCAGCGCGGAGCTTAAAGCCTCGGCGGCCGACGCTTCCTTTGAATTCGGAATCAACGGTTTGATCGAAAGCCTGTCTTTCGACGGCACGATTAACTGCAGCCTGCAGGCCCAGAATTCCTCGGTCTCCTTCTTCGGCGATGTGTTTGCTGCCATTGATCAGGTTGAGTACACCGACGCCGGCGCCGAACTGAAAGCCCTGGAATCCGTGGATTTGATGGCGCTCTCTCAGGATGAAGACAGCGCGAACGCCCTGATTCAGAAGTGGGCCCCCTTCTTGACGGAAAGCCTTACCCTTCTCCGTCAGGTTCCCGCCTTCGATATGCTCTTTCAGGCCTACAACATCCCCGCCGGTGAAACCGTCGCCGAATAATCCTGTCTGATCGATCCCGGGGCCTTCTCCTTAAAAGGGACCCGGAAGCATGGCGCGGAGCCGGAAAATACGAAATTTTTTCGAATATATGAACAAACGGGCGGGGGCATCAGCCCCCGCCCGCGCCGCGTTTGTTATTTACTGTACTTCCACGAAGTCCACTTCGCTCAGGAAATCAATGCACATCTGGATCTGCTCTTCCGTCAGTTCCTTGTCGGAAGCCGTCGGATTGGGCTTCATCAGGAATTCGATGGAATATCCCTTGTACACGGTCAGGATGTCCACAAAATCCTCGTCGGGACCGATTTCCTTGACCACCATCAGCTTGGTACCGTAAGCGGTCTCCCTGTAGGAGATATCCACGATGTTCATCTCGGTGAAAGAAGACTCCAGGGCAAAGAGCGTATCCGGGTCCATGTCGTTCATACGCTCAAGGTCCGCAACCATCTCGTCAAAAACGATGGTCAGTTCCATGACGGGCTTTTCGGGATCCGTGGACGTGATGGAAGCGACAATCCGCGAGCCGAAGGTGTTGATAAACTGGATCTGATATCCCTCGGGAATGGCGCACTGAATGGCAAAATCACCGTGGACGGTAAGCCTGCCCAACTGTGTCTTTCCTTCCGGATCCTTCGTTTCGGGCTCCGCAGGGGCGGGATACATGTCCTTGATATAGGACTTGGCAAGGTAACCTACGCCGCCGGTGGAGAGGAGGACGCCGTAATACCATCCGTCGGTCTCACCCAGGATCTTCATCTGGGCTCCGTCGCTCAGCGTGCAGATGGATTCGGCCGCAACTCCCGGGCCCTTGCGGAAATTGATCCAGCCGGAGGAACGGGTCGCGCGTACCGTGCCGATCATCGGCGTATCGAAAGCCCTGTAGGACGCCATTTGTTTGGCCATTTCAGCTTCCTTGCGGGCAACCGTATCCGGGGTGGGGGCGGCGGTAGGCGCGGCGGTGGGCTTCGGCGTGGCCTTGCTTCCGGAAGGCGCGGCGGTGGCTTTCCTGGCGGGCCGCGGCGTCGGTCTGGTGGACACGAGGAAGCGGGCCATCACAAAAGCGTATCCGGTGGAGCTCCTGCCGAATTCGATAATATACCATTCGGAATTGGTGGAAATCCCGGCCACTCTGACCTCGCCGCCGTACGGGATCTCGCCGGCCTTGTTCGTCTTGGTGATTTCGGGCGTACTGCGCACATTCACAGGCAGACCGTTGTCGGCATAGGCATACATGATCTTTGCCGGCTTGAATTCAACGCTGGCCGGGAAGGGAAGGCTGGATGTGTCATATTCTCCGACATAAACAATGGTCGTATCCGTTTCCGGGTCATATGCGATCGAACCGCCGACATAGGATGCGCTTTCCCCGTCGTCATCGCCCCCATCCTGAGGTTCGTCAATAACCTCTTCCGGAGCCTCGTCAACGACCTCATCCGCAACCGCGTCCTCATCCTCGGCAAAAGCGGCGGGCAGGACAGTCAGCAGCATGGCGAGCGCCAGAAGCATCGCCCACAGGCGTTTAAGCATGGTTCTTTACCTCCCATTGATCGGGTTTGACCCCTTTTTATCATGTTCGAAGTCCGTCCGGGTCACGGTTTCCCGCTGCCGCGTCCGAACCCGTTCACGGCATTATGGTATCATCATCGTGCAAAAAAGTCAAAGCATATCACACCTTCCGTTTGCTCTCCAGGTGCGGGCGGATTTCCGCCTTTCGTCATTTCCGTACGGGCCTCACCCGTTTATTCCCGGGAGAAATGGCCCTCTGGGGGCAAACCAGGACGCACAGGTGGCATCCGACGCACTTTTTCCCGCTGAGGACGGGCCGGCGGTGTTCGTCCATGCGGATGGCCTGGTGTCCCCCGTCCATACAGGAAACGGCGCACCTGAAGCACCCGATGCATTTTCCCCGGTCGAAACGCGGGAAGACCACCGTATCCCTTTCCAAAACATCGGTGGTCGCGCTGAGGGTGTCAAGGCCCAGCCCGGCCGCTTCAGTGACGGACGAAAAGCCTTTTTCGGTCAGGTAAAGGTTCAGCCCCTCCTTCAGGTCATCGATGATCCTGTATCCGTACTGCATCACCGCGGTGGTCACCTGAAGGCTGTTGGCTCCCAGCAGGATGAATTCCAGAGCGTCCTGCCAGGTCTCAATGCCGCCCATGGCCGTAATGTGCATCCCGGAAAGCGCGGGATCCGCGGCCAGCTCGGCAATAAATCTGAGGGCGATGGGCTTGACGGCGTTGCCGCTGTACCCGCCCACGGCGCTCCGTCCATGAACGGCGGGAGACGAAATATAGGTATGCGGATTGACGCCGATAATGGACTTGATGGTGTTGATCGCCGCGATTCCGTCGGCCCCGCCGCGCTTTGCGGCCTCCGCGGCCGGGGCCATCAGCATCACGTTGGGGGTCAGCTTGGCGAGCACCGGGATGGAGCAGGAACGTTTCGCCGACGCCGTAAGCCTTTCCACCAGTTCCGGAACCTGGCCGATATCCGACCCAAGCCCGCCCTCGGACATATTGGGGCATGAAAAATTCAGTTCCACCGCGTCCGCGCCGCTGTCCTCGCACATGCGGGCGAGCAGGCCCCATTCCTTTTCATCCTGTCCCATGATGGAGGCGAGGATCAGTTTGCCGGGATACGCTTTTTTCAGCCTTCGGAAGGTCTCCATATTTTCAGCCACCGAATGATCCGACAGCTGTTCGATGTTCTTGAAACCGATAATGCCGCCGCTGTCCCCCGAGATGGCGGAGAAGCGGGGGGACGCTTCGTGGATATCCAGGGAGCATACCGTCTTGAAACAGGCGCCGGCCCAGCCAAGGTCAAAGGCGCGGGCGCACATGTCATAGGTGGACGCGACCACCGAGGAGGACAAAAGGAACGGGTTTTCCAGCGGAACGCCCAGAAAATCGCATCTCAGCCTGTCCTCGTTTTTGGGCAGGGGTGTTTCCGCCTCCGGTCCCACCCCGGTGCGCAGCCTGATCAACAATTCCCGGATGGAGACCTGGCCCGGGCGGACGCAGGCGCCCTCACAGGGTGCGCCGCAGTCCGCGCAGGAATCGGGCCCCGCAAGCCTCAGCGCGGCGCCCTGCTCGTTGCGGAACCATACGCTCCTTAAAAGCCTCGCGGGATCGGTACCGCGGGGGCACGCGGTGCTGCAGGGGGGATTCCCGCACAGGACGCACCGGATCATATCGGATCTTGGGATTATCGGGTCGGTTCGGATCATGTTTCTGGCCTCCCTCCAGTTCGTGTCAATCGCGTGTTCACAGCAGGCTTATTTACCGGTTCAGCGGGAAATGGCAGGCAACGGTCCTTTCGCCCCATGTCCGAAGCGGGGGCTCCTCCTGGGCGCATATCTTTCCGGCATAGGGACACCGGGTATGGAAACGGCAGCCCGCCGGCGGATCGATGGGGCTGGGGATTTCCCCCGTCAAAAGCGCGGAGGCGTCCGTCCTCCGCTTAGGATCCGCTTTAGGAACCGCCCTCAGCAGAAAAGATGTGTACGGGTGCGCCGGAGAGGACCAGATTTCCTCCGTGGGGCCCGATTCGCAGATCTTTCCGAGAAACATCACGCATACCCTGTCGGAGATGTGGCGCACCACCGAAAGGTCGTGACTGATAAACAGGTACGTCAGTCCGCGGGTTTTCCTCAGGTCCGAAAGAAGATTCAGGATCTGGTTCCGGACCGAGACATCCAGGGCCGATACCGGTTCGTCGCAGACGATGACCTCCGGGGACTGGGCAATGGCCCGCGCGATGCCGATGCGCTGCCGCTGGCCGCCTGAAAACTGGTGGGGATAACGGTACAGAAAATCCCCCGGAACTCCCACCGCGTCCATCAGCTCCAGGACCTTTTCGGTGGTCTCTTTCTTTCCCGAACAAATGCGGTGGGTTTCAAGGGGCTCCGCGATTAAGCTGCGCACCGTCATGCGGGGGTTCAGGGACGCATATGGGTCCTGGAAGATCATCTGAAAGCGCCGCCGCACGGCGGCAAATTCCCTGTCGGACATGGCCGTAAGCGACCGGCCGCGGAAAAATACTTCACCGGAGGTTGGCTTCAGGGCGCGGATCATCATCCTTCCCAGGGTGGATTTTCCGCAGCCGGATTCCCCCACCAGTCCGAGGGTTTCCCCTTCATTCAGTCCGAGCGACACGTTTGAAACGGCGTGGACAGTTTTGTTCCCTCCCGCGGGGAACTCCTTTGTCAGGTCCTTTCCCTCCAGAAGAAAACCGCTCATTTCGCCTCCTCCCCTTCAGCCGGTCGACACCTTACCAGGTGCCCGTTCCCCATATCGACCAGACCCGGCACGTCCATAACGCATTCGTCACAGCGCTCGGGGCAGCGCGGGGAAAAGCCGCAGCCCGCGGGCATGCGCGTCAGGTTCGGAACCGCGCCGGGGATGGTGTCCAGCACATCCCCGCCGCCGCGAAGGGACCGGACCGAGTTCAAAAGGCCCCTGGTATAGGGGTGCAGCGGACGGTCAAAAAGCTCGTTGACATCAGCGCTTTCCACTATCCGTCCCGCGTACATCACATATACATGGTCGCACAGCTGGGCGATGACGCCAAGATCGTGGCTGATCAGGAGGATGCCTGTGCCCCCGGAGGACAGGGTGCGCATCAATTGCAGGATCTGCGCTTCCACGGTCACGTCCAGGGCCGTAGTGGGCTCGTCCGCGATCAGAAGCCGGGGCCCGAGAATCATGGCCATGGCGATCATCACCCTCTGGCGCAGTCCCCCGGAGAGCTGGTGCGGATAGCACAGGCAGCGTTTCTTCGCTTCCGGTACGCCGACCTTTGTCAGGATTTCCACGCTCCGGCGCGCTGCCTCCTCCGCCGTCACTTTTTCATGGATGCGTATGGCCTCCTCCACCTGGCGGCCCACCTTCATCACCGGGTTCAGGCTGGTCATGGGCTCCTGAAAGATCATGGACATTTCAGAACCCCGCAGCGCGCGTTTCTCTTTTTTCGGCATCCCCACAAGCTCCCGGCCGTCCAGGAGAATCGAACCCGAAATGACGCGCCCCGGATATCGTATCAGTCCCATCACCGCCCGGGCGGTCATGCTTTTTCCGCATCCGGATTCGCCGACAAGGCCCACGATCTTCCCTTCGGGCACCGTCAGGGAAACGTCGTTCACCGCCACGGCCTCGCCCTTCAGGGTCGGAAAGCCGGCGCACAGATGCCTGACCTCCAGGATGTTGCGCATAAGAAACGCTCCCGTCACTGATTTTTCCGGTACGGGTCCAGCACATCCGCGAGCCCGTCTCCCAGGAAATTGAAGGCCAGAACGATGGCCATGATCGCCGCGCTGGGGATCAGACTGAGCCACGGCGCGCTGTACAGGAACTGCCTTCCCGTGTTGACCATCAGTCCCCAGGAAGCGTCCGGGGGCTGGATCCCCAGCCCGAGGAAGCTGAGGCTGCTTTCGGTAAGGATGGACGCGGGAATATTCAGCGTGAAAAGCACCAGCATGGTGGGAATACAGTTCGGAAGGACGTGACACAGCATAATCCTGATCCCCGCCACGCCGGTAATCCTCGCGGCCTCCACATACTCTGTTTTGATGATCCTCAGGGTCTCCGACCGCACCACCCTCGCGACGCCCGCCCAGTTGACCAGGGACAGGGTCAGGAAGATGTTCATCAGCCCTCCTCCCAGGGTATACATGATAACCATGGCCAGAAGCATCGACGGAAAAGCCAGCATCAGGTCGGCCAGTCGCATGATGACCGCGTCGGTCTTCCCGCCCGCGTATCCGGAAACGATCCCCAGCGCCGCGCCTAGCAGCATGCTGACAAGAGACGGCACCACACCGATAAGCAGGGAGACCCGGGACCCGAAGAGCATGCGGGTCAGGATGTCCCTGCCTCCCTCGTCGGTCCCGAACAGGTGCTCCGGGGAGGGCGGTGACAGGCGATGCCTGAGGTCCATATCTTTTTCGGTATAAGGCGTCAAAACGGGGGCCAGTACCGCCGCCAGGACAAACAGCAGGATGACCGCGGCCGAAACGACCGCCAGCTTGTTTTCCCCGGCCAGCCGCCGCAGCACGGTCCTGAAGCCGTCGGGCTCCGGCAGCTGTTCATCCCCCGGCCTGAAAACCTTTTCCTTTTCCGGGAAGGCGCGTTTTTTTATCATCTTACAACCTCCTTCCGGATCCGCGGATCCAGCACGCCGTAAAGGAGGTCCGCCGTCAGATTGCCCAGGATTACAAGAGCGGTGGAAAAAAGCGCCGTTCCCTGCAGAAGGGGAATGTCTCTGCCCTCGATGGCCTGCACCGCCAGCCTCCCGATGCCGTTGACGGCAAAGATGCTTTCGGTGATGACCGCGCCGGACAAAAGGCTTGACAACTGCAGCGCCATCATCGTGACCACCGGGAGCATGGCGTTGCGCATCGCGTGGAATATCAGAACGCCGGCCTGTCCGCGCCCCTTTGCGCGGGCGGTGTCGATATAATCCGCCTGCAGAATCTCAAGCAGCGTGGACCTGACCAGGCGGGATATGCTGCCGGCGCTGTTCCAGCCCAGGGCGACGGCGGGAAGGATGAAGCTTTTCCAGCTTTTCACCCCGGAGATATCCAGCCAGTGAAGATGATAGGCGAACACATACTGCAGGATCATCGCGGCCATAAACACGGGCACCGAAACGCCCAGCAGCGAAAAACCCATGAACAGCCGGTCCAGAACGCTGTTTTTGCGCACGGCGGAAATCGTACCGCATACGATACCCACAACCCAGGCGAACAGCGCGGCGCACAGGGCCAGGATCAGCGTGTTGGGGAAAGCGGTCCGGATCAACCGGTCCACCGGCTTTCCCATGGAATAGCTCGTGCCGAAATCACCCCTCAGGGCGTTCAGGATATACCTGAAAAACTGGACCGGAATCGGCTGGTCCAGCCCCAGTTCCGACGTCATGCGCTCAATGGCGGCGGCGTTCGCATGCTCACCCATCATCGTGGCGATCGGGTTGCCGGGAACCACCCTGAGCATCAGAAAAATCAGAAGCGCCACCAGGATAAGGACCAGAAAGGCCTGAAAGAAGCGGCGCAGGACATGATTCAGCATTCGGCCTCCTTTGGATATCAGGCTGCGCGGCAGGGGGGCGGAGCGCTTATTTCCCCGTCCCCCGCGCAGACGCTCAAAAACCCGGGAGGGTCATTTCAGGACCACGTCGATGATATAGAAATCGGAGAATCCCGCCCAGTGGGGCGTGAAGGAAGCCACCCGGTCGCCCAGACAGTACAGATGCAGTTCCTCAAACATCGGGATCCACGCGGCGTCCTCACCGATAATCTTCTGTTCAAGCGCCCGGTATTCCGCCTCGCGCTCCCCGTCGTCGACAATGGCTCTCGCGGCGGAAACCCTTTCCATAACCTCGGTATCCGGATAGTTCAGGCTGCGGACGGCGGTGTTGGCGGGGCTGCCGAAGAAGGTATACATGATGTTGGCGGGATCGTTGTAATCCATACCCCAGCGGGCCACAAAGGCGTCCATGGCGCCGGAATTGCGCAAATCCAGCCAGGAGGAATGGTCGTAGCTCCTGACCTCGGCCCTGATCCCGACCGCCTCCAGATACATGCTGACCGCCTCGTATACCAGGCGAACATTGCTGCCGGCGGTGTTGTCCAGCGCCAGGACGAAATGCACGTCGCCGTCCTTGTAACCGGCCTGGGAAAGGAGGGCGCGGGCCCCGTCGGGATCAAACTCAAAACCGGAAAGGGCGTCGTTGTGGCCCCAGATGCCGGTGGGAATAATCCCGTTTTCGCGCACCGCGTTGTCATAATAAATGCCCGAAATGATACTTTCCACATCAAGAGCCATACCGATGGCCTTCCGGACACGAACGTCGCTCAAAAATTCGTTGCCGGAGTTGACGGCAAGATACGTAAGTCCCACCTTGGGGGTGGAAACGATCTTTTCGGGCCAGACAGGCTTGTAAGCGGATTCCACAATGGCGCTGTCCAGGCCCTGGAGGTCGATGATATCCAGTTCGCCGTTGCGGAACATCAGGTCCTGGGTGCCGGCGTCGGGGATCACGCTGACGATAAGCTTTTTGACGCTGGGCTCCGCTCCCCAGTAGAGGGGATTGTATACCAGGGTGTAGTGATCGTTGGAGACCCATTCGGTGATGATGTAGGGGCCGCTGCCGATGGTGTCCGCCGGATCGGCGCCGAACTGTTTCGCTTCAGCCATGGTTTCGGCGTCCACGATGGACATGAAGGGCGCGGAAAGCTCGGCGATGAAGCCCGCATTGGGGACGCTCAGGGTGATGGAAAAATGGGTATCGTCCGCGATGGCAAAGCCCGCAAGCGAATCGCTTTCGCCGTTTACCACAGCCTCGGCCCCGGCGACCTCCAGCGCCACGTCCGTATTGCTTCGGTTTTCCTTAAGAAGCCGTTCAAAGCTGTATTGGACGTCGGAGGCGGTCAGCGGGCTGCCGTTGGAAAAGACAACGCCCTCCCGGAGGACAAAATTATACGTCAGACCGTCTTCGCTGACGCTGAAGTCCGCGCAAAGGCTCCCGACCGCCTGGGAAGTCCCGTCGATCATCCGGGTCTCAAACAGCCGGTCGAATACGTTCATCGGGATCATGTAATCGTCGGTCGTCTTTGTCACATCCATTGTGGAGATGTCATAGAGAACCGCGGTACGCAGAACACCCTCCCCCGGGTCGTCAGCCAGCGCGGGAACCATGGCCAGCGCAAGGATCATGGAAAGCAGCAGGGCAAAAGTCTTCTTCATTTGTTTCATCCCTTTCTCCATAATTATTTATGCAAACCCCTCCGGACCGCATCTTTTTTGTTTCACCCGGTTCCGCGTTACTTTTCGATGATGGTGACGCGGACCCGGTCCGGCCCGGTGAAACTGACGCACCTCAGGCCGGTATATGGATCCGGAGAGATTTCTTCGGTTGCGATTCCGTTCCTGTTCAAACGTCTGATGACAGACCCAAGCCTGCGGCATGACAGGATCAGCTCCTGATCCCTGTCGACAGACTCCGTATTCAGGCAGCGGACCACCACCTGGGTGCCGCCCATCTCCAGAAGCATATCCGTGCCCGAGGAATCCAGGGGGACCAGCTGCTTTTTCAGCCGGAAGCCCAGCTTCATCACATAAAAATCCCAGATATCCTCTTCTCTGGACGCCGTCAGGACCGTCCGGGACAGACTTATGCGGCGGGCAAACGGGTAAAGCGTCCTTCTGCGGGCGTTCTTCTTCCAGCGGCGGTACGCCTTCAATTCCCTGCGCCAGTCGGGATGAGTAACAACATAAGCCACGGAGATGAACAGGACCTGGCCGATGAACCCGCCCGCCGTATTTGACACCAGGTCGTCCAGGTCATACAGCCCCCTGCGGGTAACCAATTGCAGGTTTTCAATAAACAGGGAAGTAAAAAAGCAGGCTGCCGCCGGGCGGTAACGAACCCTGAAGCGAAACCACGGAAAGATATACGGCAAAAGGTATCCCATCGGCACAAAAAGAAGGATATTCATGTATACCTGGACGACGTCCTCCGGTTTGAATATCCGCACATGGGAGAACGCCTCCGCCGGACCTTCGGAAAAAAACGCTTTGACGAAATTCCAAAGCCCGAAATCGATGCTGACAGCCTTTTTCAGGTCTTCAAACAGGGCGGCGTGAACCTGATAATCGTTCGATTCCGTCCGGGAGAAAAAAACAAGATAAGATGCGACCAGAAGATACACCCCGAACATTACGCACAGCAGCGTCTGGCGCAGGCTCTTCAGCTTTTCCGCATCGGGATTGGTACTGATTCCGCCTTCCAGGTTCAATCCCAGGCGCCTGCAGATCCTCCGGTCGAAAAGAGGAAGCAGAAAGACCAGGATCGTGACAAAAACAGTGACGAAAACGCCGGTATAAACGCTGTTTGCGTCCGGAATCATGATGTTCCTCCGCCATATTGCTCATTCGCCCGAAAGCCCGCGGGAAAAAACAGCTTTCCGGAACACGGCGCGGAGCATGGCGGACCGTCCCGTCTCCCGGAAAGCCCTCTTTATTCCTCCATCAGGCGCTTCAGCTTGACCAGGGCGCTCTGATGGCGCAGTTTAACCGCCCCGTAGCTCAGGCGCATCATCTCCGCAATTTCCGTCAGCGGCTTCCCGTCGTAATATCGCAGAACAATAATGTCCCTCAGTTCCGTGGGCAGCTGTTTCAGCGCCGCCGCGAGAGAGCTCAGGGATTCCGTATGCAGGATGCTTGCGTCCACCTCAAAATCGCCGGCCATGTTCTCGTCCAGCTCCCCGGAGGGCCGGGTGCGGCGGAAATGGTCGATCACCGTGTTCCGGGTGATCGTAAAGACCCAGGTGCCGACCGAAGCCTTGGACGGGTCAAAATCGCTCAGCTTCCTCTGCACCTTCTCAAACACCTCGGAGCACAGGTCCTCGGCGTCCGCCCTTGATCGGATCCTTGCCGAGATGTAGCCCATCACTTTTTTGTAATAATCGGTGTATATCTGTTCCAGATCACAGGCCGTCATATGTTTTCCTCTCCATTTTCCTTCTTTTTCTGAAAAATGTGGGGGTCCCCCGCGGCGTTGACCATATCCGCTTCGTCCATGTCAAGCTCCCGCCTGACGGCGTACCGCGCATGAACCGAATCAATCACATCCTGCAGTTCCCTGTTCTGCTCAAACGCCTGGAAATCAAAAAGGGCTTTCAGTCTTTTTTCCAAGGTATAACCTCCCTCGCGGCGTCTCAATGATCGCACGGCCGCTGATCGCATAATCATGCGCCGCATGACACGCCGGCGTCTGTAAGATCAAACGTTTTTTCCGTCTTCCGGCGCCGCGGAAAAAACGCCTTCGTAAAACCATTATACACACATCCGGTTTAAATTGCACGCACAAAACGATGTTTTTTCGGGTATACTCCGTTTTCGGTTTTCTTTTTTCGCTTTTTGCCGCCGTTCACCGCTCAGGCGTTACATCGCAACATGGTTTCAAGTATTACTCAGGTAATAAGCAAGAGGATCGACCAGACCCGGTCGGTTCTCTTTCTTATTGGGCAAGGCAAGGACTTTCGCGCTTAACAGGAAGTTGACCACATTCATACTGCATCCGCGATAAAGGCCCAGTCGGGAGTTGGCCGCCTTGTAGATGTCCTCATCCGTCATGCCACAGTGGAAAGCAACATTCAGCTTCATCAGGTTCCTGTAAACTGTCTTCGGCTTCTTCCACTGTTTGAGTATCACGACTCTCACCTTGTGGCGCAGCCATGGACTGAAATCGTTCTTCAGCCATTGCTTCATGCTGCCGATCCGGAAGTAGTTTATCCATCCCCGCAGCACCTGATTCAGCTTCCTGAATGTGACGCTCAGTGGAATCGCCGCCGCACGTTTCCTGCACAGGATCTCCTTCACTTTTCCGCACAGCCTGACCTTCCGGTCTTCTGCCGGTCTCGCTTTCCATCCTTCACTGGATTTCCAGAATGTGAATCCCAGAAATTTGCTTCCTGTCGGCCTGACGACTTTTGTCTTGCTTGCGCTCACTTTCAGCCGCAGCTTGCGCTCCAGCCAGCTGCTTACGCTCGCCATCACCCGGTTC
>CADANQ010000002.1 GCA_902789365.1 uncultured Eubacteriales bacterium | reverse complement strand
CCGCGTGCTGCGCACGCTTATGCCGCGCAAAGCGCGTCATACCGTCCCATGCGATCCTGAACGCGCCTCCGGCGCTATAAAAAGGCTTTTAGCCTTTTTAAACAGGATCAGTATGAACAGTTACTCAGGAAGAATAAAAGCAGAGCGTTCGGATTCCGCCGCGGAAGGCGGCGGCCGGACGCTCTGCTTATCTTTACGTTTTTTTATTTCGTATCCCCGTGGGCGTGCATCTGCTCGTTGAGCAGGTTGATGTCGCCGCAGCCCATGGTGATTACCAGATCGCCGGGCTGCCAATGGGCGCGAAGAAATTTTTCACAGTCGTCGAAGGTGGGGGTCAGATAAGCGTCGATGCCGTTTTTGCGCATTCCGTCCACCAGCATGGCGGAATTGACGGTGCCGGGATCCTTTTCCCGGGCGGCGCAGATATCCGTCACCAGGGTGTGGTCCGCCTCTTCGGTGCAGGTGAGGTACGCGTCAAAAAGGGTGATGACCCGGGAGTAGGTGTGGGGCTGTACGACGGCCCAGACGGCGCGCGGGCGCTGCATGACCGCGTTGTGGACCGCGGTGCGCATCTCCGCCGGGTTGTGTCCGTAATCGTGGTACATGCTGACGCCGTCGATGACCCCGGTTTTTTCAAACCGGCGGTGGGCGCCGGCAAAGGCGGTCAGAGAGGCGCATGCGCCGCCCGCGTCCGCGCCGCACAGATAGGCGGAGGCAAAGGCGGCCAGGGCGTCCAGGCGGTTTTTGTCGCCGACAACCTTCAGATCCACATGCCCGAGGGTCTTTCCCCGGAAGGAAATGTCGAAGGAAGCGTTCCCGTGTTCGCCCGTTTTCACGTTTACGGTACGGAAGTCGCAGTCCTCGCCGTCGCCGAAGAACAGGGCGCGGCATTCGAGGTTTTTGAAAAGCCTGCGGACCCGCGGGTCGTCGCCCCAGCCGAGGGCCGTACCCGTCGGGGGAACCAGGGCAAGAAAATCCCCGAAGGCTTTTTCGATGTGCTCAATGTCCCCGTAATAATCCAGGTGGTCCTCGTCGATATTGAGGACCACGGCAAGGGTGGGGTGCATTTCCAGAAAGCTGGAATGATATTCGCAGGCCTCGGCGACAAAAACCTCCTTGCCGCCGTCCCGTGAGCCGCCGCCGATGGCGTCAAGCCGTCCGCCGATGGATACGGCGGGGTCCAGACCGCAGTCCAGAAGGATCTGGGCGATCATCGCGGAGGTGGTGGTTTTGCCGTGGGCGCCGGAAACGCACACCGCGTGCTTGTGGAAACGCATCAGCTGGCCCAGCAAAACGGAGCGCTCCATTTCGGGGATGCCAAGACGCGCGGCCTCCTGCCTTTCGGGGTTGTCGGGAAGGATGGCGGCGGAAAAGATGACGAGGGCCGCGCCGCGGACATTTTCGGCCCGATGCCCGATTGCGATGCGGATGCCCTGTTTCTCCAGGCGTTCCACCGCGTGGGAATGGGTATTGTCGGAACCGGTAAGGGTATAGCCCTCGCGGAGGAGCATTTCTGCCAGCCCGGACATGCTGCTGCCCCCGATGCCGATCATGTGGACGCGAACGCCCTTGAAATCAAGAATATCGATCATAAAAGCGCCTTTCGTTTTTGCTTTTCACGGGATGGGAAAACGGGTGTTTCGGACCGCCGGGGAAGAGCCGCCGGGAAAAAGCGTTCAGAGCCGCTCACGAAGAAAATCGTAAATCAGCAGAGCGGCGGAGACCGACGCGTTGAGGGATTCGGCCCGGCCGGGCATCGGGATGCGGACCCGAAGGTCCGCCATGGCGGAAAGCTCCTTTTCCAGCCCCCGGCCTTCGTTGCCGATCATGACGCACAGATTGCCGCGGACCGGAGGACGTGACGGCAGCTCCGTCCCGTCCAGGACGCCGGCGGCCAGGCAAAAGCCCTTTGCCCTGAGGGCGCCGAGGGAATCGGAAAGCGAAGAAGTCCTCTCAACGCGCACCCTGAAAATGCCGCCCATGGTGGCCCTGGCGCACTTGGGGGAAAAGGGATCGGCCGTTTTGGCGTCGATCAGCAGCGTGTCCAGCCCCGCGGCGTCCATGGTGCGGATGATGGAGCCGACATTGCCGGGATCCTGGACCGCGTTGAGGGCTACCCACATCCCCGGATGGACCGGGGAGGGCATGCTTTCGGGGAAGGAGCAGAAGCCCATGACTCCCTGGGGGGTGACGGTATCCGAAAGGGAAGCGAGCACGTGCGCGGGCACCAGGTACACCCGGCCGCAATTTTCGGTCAGGGAACGGTACCTGTCCGCCTTGTCCGAATCCACGATCAGCTCCTTAAGGCATCCGGCGCTCAGCGCTTCCAGAACCATGTGCTCCCCGTCAACGGGAAACAGTCCCTGCTTTTCACGCAGGGACCGGTCCTTCAGCATGTCCTTCCATGTCCTGACTTTGGGATTTTTGAGGCTTGTGATCTCGCAGATCATGATTTATTTGCTCAGTTCCATGAGCGTGTGGGGAAGGGTTGCGGCCGCCTCGGTGAGGATGCTGCCGTCCACGCCGCTGAAGCGGAGATGGGGAACGACGTAGCAAAGAGCGGCCCAATCCAGCGCGGCGGCGATGCCGCCCTTCATGAACGGCGCGGCGGACAGGATAAAGACGCGCATGGCGGCTGCTGTTTTTCCGGGCAGCGGTGCGCCGGCGCTTTGCAAAACCAGGCGGATGCCGCGGATCAGCGCCGCGGAATCACTGTCCAGATCGCCCCCGGCGACAAGCAGCGTGTCCGCGAGGGCCCGCGAGGACACGGCGGGGCCGGAAACGAGGGCGCCGGGAATCACCTCGGGGTTCTGACGGACCCACCACACGGGGAAGGGATCCGCCCGGTACTGATCGATCATGCGGTCGGTGAAGCGGGAAAGATAAACGTCGTCCGAGGAGAAGCAGGTCATGTGGACGGCGCCTTCGACGGGAAGGGGATCCGGGCAGGTGTCCGTGATGACCACCGGGCCGTCGCCGCCGGGAATGACCCTGACGGGCCTGGGCTTGCCGACGTCGTTATGGGCGCGAAGATAAGCGGCGCCAAGGGCGTCGGCGGCGCATTCCGCCGCGGAAAGCGCGTCCGCGGGGCTTTCCGAGGCAATCCCCATGTGCCCGGTAGGCGCGTTCTGCGCAAACAGGATCAGGAAAGCCAGAGCGGCGTCCTCGCCGCAGTCAAAGCCGGCCGTTTTCATGGCGGCGGCGACGCGGGAGACGAGGGTTTCGCGGTCCGGCGCTTCCTGGGCGACCGGGGCCGTTACGGCGGCGCCGCGGGGCAGGGAGGAAAGGATGCCGGCCGCCTTTTCGCATTCGGCGCTGAGCGCTTCCTGGCCGGCCTTCATCTTCTCGACGAGGGATTTCTTTTCCTCAAGAATCCTGTCCAGAACCTCGGTGCGTTCTCTGCACTTTTTTTCATCCTGGGCCAAAGCGGTTTCCCGGGCGGCCTGGAGGTTCTTTTTCGCGTCGTCCAACTGCATCAGGGCCATCAGCCTTTCGGCTTCCAGGTCCTGAAGCTGCGCCTGCATGGCGCGAATGGTCAGGCTGATCTTGCCGTCGGTCAGGACGTTGTTCAGCACCTGCCGCATGCCGGAGGTGGCAAGGATGCAGTCCGCCACCTGACGATGGGTATCGGGAAGCATCCAGGTGCGGCGCAGGGCGGATTTGAACTGCTCCACCGGATTCGGTACGTTCCCCAGGCTTCCCGGGTCGCTGATCTGGGCGCCGGGAGCCTCGTTCCGGGTTTCATACCTTGAAAGAGAGCGCTGCTGTTCCACCGCCTCGGCCAGGGAATTGCGGGCGCGCATATTCACCCTGCGGTCGGTGCCCGGGCGGTACAGTTTGGTGCCGCCGGAAGAAGTGTCCTCGGCCGGACGGGGGGGAAAGGCGCTTTTCTCATCCCTGAGGCGCTGGGATGAAATGCCGAGGGAACCGTTGAGGGTCTGGATCCTGTTGTAGGCGGTATCCGCCTCCTGAGCGGGAGCGGAAGGGTGCTGAGGCGCCGGGGAAGCTTTTTCGGGGCGCGCCGGAGCCGGTTTTTCTGCGCGCTGGGGCGCCGAGGGCGCGGCCGCGGGGGCCTTTTCGCCGCGGGCGGAGGGGGCCTTGTCCGCGTGCTGGGCAGGGCTCTTTGAGGAGGCGGGGCTTTCCTTGCCGATGAGGATGGCGTTCAGCTGGCGCTGCCAGGCGGTTTCCTGAGGCGCGGGAGCGCTGTCCGCCTTCGGCGCTTCCTCGGCGGCCGGGACAGGGGCCGGCGCTTCCTCGGCGGCATCCGTCTTTTCGGGGGCCGGGACGGGCGCGGCCGGCGCGTCGATATAGATCAGCAGGGCGGTGCCGTCGGGAAGGTTCGCGGTGTAAAGATGGGGGTCGTCCGGCAGGATCTTTTTGAGATCCTCGAGCGAGGTTTCCCTGTCCCTAAAATAAGGGCCCTGAATATTCGCGCCCGAGCGCGTATAATATGCCGGGGTGATCGCGCTGTCCCTGCGGTCTTCGCTGACGACGTGGAAGAACACCCGGCCGTCCAGAGGCCTGACGGCGTCGGAATACACGATAAACTGGTTCTTTTCGCCTTTGGCGGGGGAATAATTCTTATTGGTGCGGATTTTCTGATTGTCGTTCTGAAGGGTTGAAAGATCCATCAGACAGACGGCGCCGAGGGTACGCATCCGCTCCTTGAAGGTGTGCTGTTCGTTTTTGTCGGGAACGATGCGAAGGAAGCCTTCGTCCGGGTACTGGGCGTTCAGGTCCCGATCCACGGGTCCCTGGTCTGTCAGCAGCGGGCGGACACGAAAATAAGCCCGCTGAATATTGTCCTCCTCCAGATAGACGAGGACAGTTCGTCCGGTAAAGTACATTTTGAGATGATCCCCCTATATAAAATAAAAAATGCGCGCCGATCCAAACACTGCCGGCCGCGCGCGGCGTTTTGATCAAAGCCTGAACCGAAAAAGAAAAACGCGAAAAGCCGCTGCGGGGACAGAAAACGGAATAATTTTTGACCCGGGCCGGACAGTACAAAAAAACCGGCAGCGGAACTATTTTAACAAAAGACCCGCGTTACCGTCAAGCCTGTGTTTCTATACAAAAAGAGACAAAAAGGACAAAAAAGGGGCCGCGCGCCGGAAATGGCGGCGGCCGGACGATCGGAATTTTCAGGTGCGCACAAAAGCGTCGTAAATGGCCTCGATGGCGGAGTTGAAGTCCGCGGCGTCCACGCCGACGATGATGGAAATTTCGCTGGAACCCTGGTCGATGGTGCGGATGGAGATCCCGCGGGAGGAAATGGCGGTAAACAGCCGCGCCGCGGTGCCGAACATGCGGACCATGCCGCGGCCGACGGTGGCGATCAGGGCGATGTTGTCGGCCACGTTGATCTGATCCGGGTGGACCAGCTCCTCGATCCTGGCGATCACCTCGTCCCGGTGGCGGTTCAGTTCGCTTTCCCTGACGACGACGCTCATGGTATCGATTCCGGTGGGGAGATGCTCGAAATTGACGGCGTATTCCTCAAAGGCCTGCAGTACCCGGCGGCCGAAGCCGAGCTCGCTGTTCATCATGTCTTTTTCGATGTGGACGATGGAGAAGCCCTTCTGCCCGGCGATGCCGGTGATGGTGTGCTGCACGCTGTCCAGCCCCGCCGAGACCGAAATCATGGTGCCGGGATGCTGCGGGTCGTTGGTGGAGCGGATGTTGGTGGGAATACCGCATTTGCGGACCGGGAAAACGGCGTCCTCATGAAGGACGGTGGCGCCCATATAGCTGAGCTCCCGCAGTTCCTTGTAGGTGATGGAGGAAATGTATTTGGCGTCGGTAACGATGCGCGGGTCCGCGATGCAGAACCCGGGTACGTCGGTCCAGTTTTCGTAGACGTCGGCGTTGACGCTGCTGGCGACCAAAGCGCCGGAGATGTCGCTGCCGCCCCTGGAGAAGGTGCGGACGGTTCCGTCACTTTCGGCGCCGTAAAAACCGGGGATCACGGCCCGCGTATGGTTTTTGAGCTCCTCCGAAAGGAGGCGAAGGGTCTCGTCCTCCATCAGAAGGCCGTTTTTATCGAAACGGACCACATCGGCGGCGTCCACAAAATCAAATCCCAGGTAGGCGGCCAAAAGGATACCGTTGAGGTATTCGCCGCGGCTGGCGCAGTATTCGCTGCCGGCGCCGTCGCGGATCTGCCGGGCGATAGAGTCGAATTCCCTGCTGAGGGACAGCTTGAGGCCAAGGTCCCGGATGATGGCGTCGTAGCGCTCCTGGACCCGGAGAAGGATGCCGGAAAAATCCGCCCCGGCCGAAGCGGCGCGCTGACAGGAGTAAAGAAGGTCGGTTACCTTTTCGTCGTTGGCAAAGCGCCGCCCCGGGGCGCTGGGGACCACATAATGCCGGTCCGGATTGGCTTTGACGATGTCATGGACCTTTTTGAACTGACCGGCGTCCGCGAGGGAACTGCCGCCGAACTTGCAGACAATCATAAAAAAAATACCTCCTCATCGATACCATGTTATTTTACTTGCCGGAAAAGATAATGTCAATCACCCGGACGGCGGTTTGGATTGTCCGAAGCGTGATAATATGATATAATGCTTCCCGGAAGGGAGAAGACTATGGTCGCTTTTTTCACGGCGCTTTTTTCGGTTCTTGCCATGGACCAGCTTACCAAAGCGTTTTTATGGGGCAGGGAGGGCGTCCTGATCCCCGGGGTCATGAATATCGCCAATGTCAAAAATACCGGCACGGCGATGAACGTCCTTTCGTTTATGCCGCCATGGCTGCATTTCGTGATCGTGCTCATCGCCGTGGCGGCCATCGTGGGCTATGCGGCCGTCCGGCGCCCTTCCCGGCCGATAATGGTGTTTCTGGGCTTCGTCGCCGGCGGCGCCCTGGGAAACCTGATCGACAGGATCTTTCGCGGATATGTGGCGGATCTGTTTGAAACGGTGTTCGTCCGCTTTTACGTTTTCAACCTGGCCGACGCGGCCATTGTCGTCGGGTGTATCGCCTGCGCCGCGGCGGCGCTTTTCGGAAAAGACGGGGGAGAGGAAAGGAAAAAAGCAGATGACGGATCAAACGTTCCCGGAAAATCGCGGAATCGCTGACGCTGCGGAGCGGGAACAGGTTTCCTTTACGGTTCCCGATTCGGGCGGCGGGGAAAGGCTGGACAGCGCGCTGTTTTCTTTCTCCGGGGGCCGCGTCCCTTCGCGCTCAAGGGCGGCGGGACTGATCCGGGAGGGGCTGGTAAGGGTCAACGGCGCGCCGGCGGAAAAAAGCGGCCTGCGAGTGCAGGCCGGGGACAGGGTGGACTGCACGCTGCCCGCGCCAAAGCCCGACGCCAACCTGCCCCAGGATCTGCCGCTAAGGGTGCTGTATCAGGACGATTACATCGCCGTGGTGGTCAAGCCCGCGGGCATGGTGGTCCATCCCGCGGCGGGCAATCCGGACGGAACGCTGGTCAACGCCCTCCTGTATCACCTGGACAATCTGTCGGGCATCGGCGGGGAAGCGCGGCCCGGCATCGTCCACCGGCTGGACAAGGACACCAGCGGCGTGATGCTGGTGGCCAAATGCGACGAGGCGCACCTGTCGCTGTCCGGGCAGTGGGCGAGGCATACCGTGGAAAAGCACTATCGGGCGGTGGTGTGGGGACACATGAAGGAAAAAGAAGGGCGCATCGACAGGCCCATCGCCCGCTCGAAGACGGACCGGAAGAAGATGGCGGTTGATCCCGCGGGCAGGGAAGCGGTGACGCTGTGGCGCGTCCTGGAGGAATATCCCCGCTCGACCCTTTTGGACGTGCATATCCTTACGGGGCGCACCCATCAGATCAGGGTGCATATGTCTTCTCTCGGCCATCCGGTGTTGGGCGATCCGATCTACGGAAAAACCCACGTGAAGGACGCCGGGAGGCTGATGCTCCACGCGTATTCCATTGCGTTCGACCATCCGAAAACCGGGGAAAGGATGGTCTTTACGGCGCCCTGCCCCTTTGAAAACGATTCGGCCTCCGGAGGAACGGAATGAAGGCGAAGAAGATCCCGCTGATGGAAAAACTGCTGGCGGACGGCCTGTTTGAAAACGAAAAAGCCGCTTCGGCCGCCCTGCTGGAGGGAAACGTATACCTTGGCAGCGTCCGCCTTCGGGGAGGCGCGAGGGTGCCCGCCGACGCGGCGATTACCGTGCGGGGAAGGGAAATGCCCTATGCCGGGAAGGGCGGACTGAAGCTGGAGGGAGCGCTGAAGGATTTCGGCCTGTCCCCGGCGGGACGAGTGTGCGTTGACGCCGGGGCGTCCACCGGCGGGTTTACCGACTGCCTTCTGCATTTCGGGGCGGCCCGGGTGTACGCCGTGGACGTGGGCTGGGGACAGCTGGTCGGCCGTCTGCGCCAGGACGCGCGGGTGGTCAACTGCGAAAAAACCAATATTTCAGACGAAAGTCTGCTTTCCCTGTCCCCGGCGCCGGATTTCGGGACCGTGGACGTTTCTTACCTGAGCCTGAGGAAGGCCGTGCCGTATTTTTCACGGATCCTCCGCGGACGCGGGGATCTTGTGTGCCTGGTGAAGCCGCTGTTTGAGATCGATGACGCGGAAAGCCGCCGTACCGGCGTGATTGCGCCGGACCGGTATATTCCGCTCCTGAGGCATCTGGTATCGGACCTGAACGCCCTGCCCGGTGCGGCGTGCGTCAACGTGACCCACAGCCCGGTGACCGGGAACGCGGGCACCAGGGAGTTTTTTATCCACGTGCGTCTGGCCGGGGACGGGGAAGAGACATATCCCGACCTGGAGGAAAAGATCCTCCTTGCGGACGGGCGGGCGGCTGAACTGGAGGCGTACAAAAAGCCCGGCTGAGGCCTTCGGCCGAAGGACGCCGGAGAGAAAACGATAAAGAACGCACTTCGCGGCGAGGAGCAAGCAAGGAGGTTCGGATCAGAAGATGAAGATCGCCGAATTGGACCGGAAAAGCTATCACGGCTTCGAACTGTTGGTGTCCTGCGATACGTCCTGTTATTACAGCCTGCGGGAACGCGGGGGCGGGACCATGGTGACCTACGAGCTGATCAGGACGGCCTGCCCACGCCATCACATGGAATGGACCGAGCGCCTGTTCAGGGACTGCTGGGACGATCCTCACGTATACGGGGTCTGGGACGGCGCGAATATGACCGCCATGATGGAGGTGACCCCGGAAAAAATCAGGAACCGGCTGCGGATCACCAGTTTGTATGTGGATGAAAAATACCGGCGGCAGGGCGTGGGCAGGATGCTGGTGAGCCGGGCCATGGACATCGCCCAGGAGCAGAAGCGCCGCGCCCTGGTGGCGGAAATCCAGTCCGCCAACTGGGGGGCATATTCCTTCCTGACCGAAATGGGCCTGAAGGTC
Organism: uncultured Eubacteriales bacterium; assembly: GCA_902789365.1. Classification (GTDB taxonomy): domain Bacteria; phylum Bacillota; class Clostridia; order Christensenellales; family Aristaeellaceae; genus RUG756. The sequence goes on along the minus strand of CADANQ010000002.1, from coordinate 98,405 downwards.
ATCGGATTCGACCTGATGGGCTATACCAACGACGGGATGAAGGACCGCTCCTTTCCCATCCTGATGGGCAGGGAAGTATAAGGGCAAAAGGAACGGAAACAAACGGCCGCGGTCCCCGGAGAAGAGGACCGCGGCCGTCTGCCATATCGGTATTGCGCGTTTCGTCCGGTAATCAGCCGGCTGTGTGGACACGGGCCAGGGCGGCGGCGCCGATCATGCCGGCTTCGTTGCCGAGCTGCGCCAGCTCCACTTTGGGGGAGGGAAGGCTCTTGTAGAGGAGGAAGCGGGGAAGCTGGCCGCGTACGGCCTCCAGAAGGAAGTTTCCGGCGTGGCTGACCCCGCCGCCCAGAACCACCATCTCGGGATCGAGGAAAGCGGTGATGTTGTTGATGGTCATGGCGAGATAGGTGGCGAAGCGGTCGAAGACCCGGGAGGCGACCCTGTCGCCCTCCCTGGCGGCGTCGATGACCGCCCGGGCGTCGATATTGTCGACGCTGCCCGCGATGGAGTTGATCCGGCTGTCGGGGTATGCCATGGCGGCCTGGCGGCCCATGCGGGCCAGGGCGGTGGCGCTGCAGTATCTTTCCACACAGCCGTTGTTGCCGCAGGTGCAGGGAACGCCGTCGGCAAGCAGGGTCATGTGGCCCAGCTCGCTGCCGACCCCGTGGGCGCCGCTCCAGGGTTTGCCGTTCAGGATGATGCCGGCGCCGACGCCGGTCCCCAGGGTGATGAAAACGCTGGAGGAGCAGCTGCGGGAAACGCCGGAAAAGGCCTCCGCCAGGCCGGCCACCGTGGCGTCGTTGTCGATAAAGACGGGCAGGTCCAGGTATTTTTGAATTTCTTCCTTCAGAGGAACATCCCGCCAGTCCAGATTGGGGCAGAAAACGATGCGCCCGGTGTTCTGGTCGGCGATGCCGGGAATGCCCACGCCGATGGCGGCCAGCTCGTTCTGGTCCTTATCGGCCTTTTTGAGGGCTTCCATCACGCCCAGGACCATGTCGTGGGCGATGTCCTCAAAGGAACGGCCCACGCCGGTGGGCATGCTGCTTTCGCCCAGAATCTTTCCGTCCGTGGCGACGATGCCGGTTTTGATAAAAGTGCCTCCCACGTCGATGCCAGCATAAATCATATTGTTTTCCCTCCGAACTGTTATTTTGAGGTCATCATTTCGTTGACCCGGTTGTCCATTTCCCTGGCGGCGGAATAGCCGGTCTTTTTCAGACTGAAATTCCTGGCGGCCACCTCGATGATGATGGCCAGGTTGCGCCCGGGACGAACGGGGAGGAGCAATTCCGGGATGCTGACGTCCATAATGCTGGTATACTCTTCCGAAAGTCCCAGACGGTCGTAGGCTTTCTTTTCGTCCCAGTTTTCCAGATGAATCACAAGATCGATGGATTTGGTGGTGGCGACTGCGCCGATGCCGAACATGGCCTTGATATCGATGATGCCGATGCCGCGGATCTCCATGAAATGGCGGATGGTCTCGGGCGCTTCGCCGGTGAGGCGGGTATCGCTTACCTTGCAGACCTCCACCACGTCGTCGGCCACCAGCTGATGGCCGCGCTTGATCAATTCCAGGGCGGCCTCGCTTTTTCCCACGCCGCTGCTGCCGGTGATCAGCACCCCGACGCCGTATACGTCCAGAAGCACGCCGTGCATCCTGGAGCGGGGGGCCAGGCAGGTGGACAGATAGGTGATGGCGGACACCGAGAAGCGGGTTGTTTCGGTGTCGGTGCCCAGGACGCTGACATTGTGCTTTTCGGCCAGCTCCAGCATGATGTCGGGCGGCGCCATGCCGCGGCAGACCACGACGCAGGGAATGGGGTAAGCGAAGTAAGCTTCCAGGCGGGTGCGCAGAACGTCCTCCGGAAGGGACTTCAGGTAGCTCATTTCCACCAGTCCCACAACCTGGGGACGTTCGTAGGCGAAATATTCATAAAAGCCCACGAACTGCATGCCCGGGCGGTTCAGGTCGGCGGAGTGCAGATCCCATTGCTTCCGGGTGGAATGCGTGAACTCCTTCAGGGACAGCGCCTGGATAAAATCGACGGCATTGATCAGTATACGGATCACCCCTTCCCGCAGAATAAAATATGTATTAAGTTCCGATCGAAAATCATTTGCCGGCGGGCACGAACTGCTGCACGGCGCCCACGCCGGAGACATACGGCGCAAGGCGGATGTTGGAATCCCTCTGAATCATGCCCATGCAGATTTCGGCGTCTTCGCCCTCCACCAGAATGGGGCAGTAGTTGTTGAAATCCGTGTAGCCGGAATACTGGGCGGGGATGATATTGAGGGTGTGGCCGAGGTACTTTCCGTCCTCTCCGAAGGAGAAGGTAAACTGGGCCAGCATGGAATACCTGGCCCGCATGGCCTTGTTGCCCCCGAAAACGAAATTGCCCAGGCTCCAGACCACGGTGGCGTTATTGTATACATATACGCCCTGGATCACATGGGGATGATGGCCGATGACCACGCTGCAGCCGTTTGAGATCAGGTAATTTGCCAGCTTTTCCTGGCCGGAATCGTGGAACGCGCTGTATTCGGTGCCGGCGTGCATCACGCCCACCAGCACGTCGCAGCCGGCGCTTTTGAGACGGCCGATGTCGGAACGCAGCTGTTCGAGGTGGGTGTACCAGTAGGTGGCATATACGGCGACAAAGCCGATTTTGCAGCCGTCCTTTTCGTAAATGTAAACGTCGTCGGCGTATTCCGTGGTGGCAAACCACGGGGTTCCCACCTCCGCAAGGGCCTCAACCGTGGAGCGGATGCCCGCGGCGCCGTAATCCTCGGTATGGTTGTTGGCCAGGGAGACGACTTCCACGGAGCTGAGGGGCAGAATCTGGGCGAATTCGGTGGGAGCGCGGAAGTTGTAGGTCTTTTTGACCTTGTTGGCTTCGTAGTTGTAAAACACGCCTTCCAGGTTGGCCACGGTGAGGTCATCCGCCGCGATGACGGAATAGACCCCGGAGAAGGGATAATCGAAGCCGTAGCTGAGGACGTAAGTGTCAAATGAAGTGGGCTTTGCGCGCTCGTGCTCTTCCGACCCGAGGGTGCAGTCCCCGACGAAGGTGACCACAATCTCTTTGTTTTCACCCAGGGCGGCGCCGAGGGCGAAAAGGAGGGAAAAACAGAGGAGACAGGCACACAGCCGCTTCAGATGACCCATAAACATACCTCGCTGGTTTGATAACAGAATGATACCTTCTGCGGGGCGAAAAGTCAATAACGCCCGCCGGAAACCTCCGGATGGAAGGGGTGCTCCATGGAGGAAAGTTGTATCATTTTCCTGAATTGTTACAATCTTATTGCAATTGTGTTTGGTATGCGTTAAAATACAGGTTGACATCACGTTCCGCCGGGAGGAGAAGACGAATGATTAACTGGATCAGCGGACATTGGATCGATGTGGCGATCTATTCCGCCATGGCCTGCCTTTTTTTTGTCGGGTTCGCAAAATGCATCATACCCGTCAGGGCCAACGCCGCGCGCCTGCGCAGGGCTTCCAGGCAGCTGGAAACGCCGACTCCCGTCGGCGGCAAGCCCGTCTGGCAGGAATCCTCCTTCCTGGGGAAGCATATGCAGACGCCCTGGAAAAGGTTTCTCAAGAACGCGGAGCAGCTGGACGCCCGGGGCCGGTCCTGCAACGTGGAGGACTACATCAACGACGATTCGGTGATTCATTCGGTGGGGCACACCCCGCTGTCCGAGATGCTTCCCGGCCTGTTTACGAGCCTGGGCATTCTGGGTACCTTCATCGGTCTGATGAACGGCCTGGGCGGCCTGGACGTGTCCAACGCGGAAGAGACCATGAAATCCATTCCCCAGATGATCGGCGGCATGACCTTTGCCTTTACCACCTCCATTGTCGGCGTGGCGTGCTCCATCGCCTTCAACATCTTCCACCGCTCGGCGGTGGGGGGCGCCGTCAACGCCATCGACGATTTTTATGACGCCTTCAACAGCCTGGTCATGGCCTGTCCGCTGGACGACAACGTGACGCTGATCCTCCAGCAGGAGGACCGGGAGGAAACGCTCCGGGGGGCGGCCGACGAGATGTCCCGCCGCCTGTCCGAAAACGTGGCCCAGGCCGTTTCCAGTTCCCTGACGCCGGTGACGGTGTCGATGAACCGGTTCATCATGGGTCAGACCCAGGCCCAGATGGACGGCCTGGCCGCGATCACCCAGCAGTTCATCGCCCAGATGAACCGCTCCCTCTCCGGGCAGCTGACCGCCCTGGCGGACACGCTGAACAACATCAACCAGTCCCAGTCGGTCACATATGAAGCCCTGCAGAGGACCATGTCCTCCGCCGACGTTATCATGCGGGATATGGGCCGCGTTCAGTCGGTGACCGCCGACATGATGGCCAGGTTTGAAAAATACCTTGACAGCATGGCCCAGTCCCAGCAGAACAACGACGCCTTTCTTTCCCACGCCTCCCAGGTGCTGTCCGGCCTGATGGCCGCAAGCGACGAGCAGAACACCATGCTTCTGAAACTCAAGGCCCAGCAGGACAGCATGTCCTCGGGCTTCAGGGAGGTGGCAAGGCTCAACGAGCAGGCCATGGAAGCGGTGCGCGCCCAGGCGGGGAGCGTCGCGGCGTCGGCGGGGAACACCGCGTCCCTGGTGGAAAAGAACACCGCCGACCTTGCGAACACCTATTCCTCCTTCGTCCGCAAGGTGGGCGAAGACCTGGGCAGGGAAGCGGAGAACTTTGAAAAGAACATCTGCGGCGTGATGAACGCGATGAACGAAAACCTTGAGCGAATGAAGACGCAGGCGGCCGGCGGCGACGGCGCGGGGTTCCTTGAGAAAGCCGCGGAAATGCAGGCGGCCCTTGACGGCATCCGGGCGGCGGTGGAAAAGCTTGCTTCCGGAAAGGCGGCGGGCGGGGAGGAAAACTGAGATGGTTCGTTCCCACAATTCCGCCAGAAGGGGCGGGAAGACGGATTCCGGATCGCACTGGATATCCTATTCGGATATGATGGCCTCCCTGCTGCTGGTATTCGTTCTGGCGGTGTGCTACAGCGTGTACCAGTACTATAACATGCTGAAGATCAAAACCGACCAGCTGGCAGCGCAGCAGGCCGAGCTTGAGCGTCAGCAGGTGGTCCTGGCCCAGAAGGAAGAGGAAGTGAACGCCCTTAACGTCACCCTGATGGGCAAGGAAGAGGAGCTGGCCCAGATCCAGGTGCAGCTGGACGTCCAGGAAGAGGAACTGAACGCGGCGAGGACGGCCCTTTTGTCCAAGGAAGAGGAGCTGAACGCGCTGCAGCTGCAATTGAACGAGGAAAGGGACAAGCTGGCGGCCATGCAGACCCTGCTGGGCGAGCAGGAAGCGAAGCTGGCGGCGCAGCAGGCCCGCATCGAATCCCTGATCGGCGTCAAGGCGGAGATTATCCAGACGCTTTCCTCCGCCCTTTCCCGGGCGGGCTTCTCCACAAGCGTGGATTCCACCGGCGCCATCGTGCTGCAGGGCTCCATCCTGTTCGACAGCGCCTCGTCCACCATTACGCCGGAAGGCCAGGCGTTCCTGAACCGTTTCCTGCCGGTGTATCTCAGCGTGCTCCTCCGACCGGAGTACAGGGATTATGTGGCGGAAATCGTAATCGAGGGCCACGCCGATTCCACCGGCACCTATGACCGAAACATCGGGTACGCCACGGACCGGGCGGTGGTGGTGGCAAGGTACTGCCTGACCGTGCCCGGACTGACCGGCGAACAGAGAACGCTGCTGCAGTCCCTGCTGACCGTGTCCAGCCGCTCCTCGGCGGACCCGATCATGGTCAACGGGGTGGAAGACAAGACGGCCTCCAGGCGCGTGGTGTTCAAGTTCAGCATGCGGGACGCCGAGATGATCGACGAACTGAACCGCCTGCTGGGCGAGGACGGGATATACTGATCATAACAAACCTTATTCGGAGAGGAAAACATGCTGCTTCATCTGGATTCGATCAAGTCCGATCCCCTGGGATTCCTGATCGAGCTTCTTTACACCATTCCGGCGGTGGTCTGCGCGCTTGTCCTTCACGAGCTGGGCCACGGCTATGTGGCTTTGCGCTGCGGCGACCCTACCGCCCAAATGATGGGACGCCTGTCCTTCAATCCCCTCGCGCATCTGGACCCCATCGGTACAGCCAGCATGTTCTTATTGGGGATCGGCTGGGCGAGGCCGGTGCCGGTGAACCCAAGGAACTTCAGAAACCCCAGAAGGGACGATATCCTTGTCAGCGCGGCCGGGATTACGGTGAACCTTCTTCTTTTCATCCTGGGGACGGCGCTGTCCGTTGTCTGCGTCAGGGTGATGTGCCCCAACGATACGCTTGAGACGATTTCCAGGGTCAACGGGGAATCCGCATCAAGGCTTCTGATGCGCGCAAGCCTTTTCAGCGGGGAAAGCATCGAATCCTACCTGAAGAGCCTTGCGGACTACGGCATGGTAAACCGGATTTGGCTTGTGTATCTTCTGCGCTTTTTCGGCGTTTGCTGCACGCTGAACATGGGCCTTGCGATCTTCAACCTCCTGCCTTTTCCTCCGCTGGACGGATACCGTCTGGCCAATAACCTGTTTTTCAGGGGCAGGTGGCGGATAACCCCGCAGGCACTGAGAATCTCCATGCTGATCCTGCTGGTGCTGAACTATACCACTCACTGGTTGAGCTACGCGCTTTATTACGCGGCCAACGGCGTCCAGACCGCCCTGCTCTGGATTTTCCTGCCGCTTTTCGGGATGGCGTGATATGGCACTGACACTGCATCTGAAAGATTTCGAGGGTCCCCTGGATATGCTCCTCTTCCTGATCGGGAAGGCCAAGGTGGATATCCGGGATATTTTTGTGTCCGACGTGACCGACCAGTATATCCGGTCGGTTCGGGAGGCCGACGACCTGGACATGGACGACGCCAGCGCCTTCATCGATATGGCGGCGACGCTGGTGGAGATCAAAAGCCGGTCCCTGCTGCCCAAGCCCCCGGCGCCGGAGGACGAGGAGGACCCGGAGCAGGCCCTGATCAGGCAATTGGAGGAATACCAGCGGTTCAAGAAGGCCTCGGAGGAGCTTCACGCCCTGGAGGAAGCCGCCTCAAGGATGTTTGCCAAGCTGCCGGAGGAATACCCCCTGCCGCCCCCCACGTTTGAACTGACCGGCCTCAGCCTGGAAGGATTGCTGGAAGCATTCAAAAGGGTGGTGAAGCGGGCCGAAAAGCGCACGGGGGAGGAGAACGCCTTTGTCACCCGCCGCATTATCCGGGACGCCTACGACGTGCCCGGGTGCATAAAACACATCCTTCGCCGGGTGCGGGGAGGCAGCGTAAAGTTTTACGACCTGTTTTCGCCCGAACCCACCAGGGACGAGGTGGTCACCCTGTTCCTGGCCCTGCTGGAGCTGATCCGCCTGGGAAGGGTGGACGTAAAGCAGGAAGGGGTCTATGACGATATCGTGGTGACCGCGGCGGACAGAAAAGAAGAAACGCCAAAGGAGACGACCGAATGACCATCGAAACACTGGGGCATATCATCGAAGCGATCCTGTTTGTGACAGGCGAGGCGGTGGAGATCCAGGCCCTGAGCAAGGGGCTGGAATCCACGGAGCTGGAGGTCATCCAGGCCCTGGACTACCTGACCGAGGATATGGACCGGAACAACCGGGGCGTGTGCATCAAGCGCTTCGGATCCCAGGCGCAGCTGACGACCCGGGCCGAATGGGCGCCGTATATCGAAAAAATGCTTCAGCCGGTGCAGAAGCAGTCCTTGTCCCAGGCGGCGCTGGAGACGCTGTCCATCGTGGCCTACAAGCAGCCGGTGACCAAGCTGGAGGTGGAAGCGATCCGCGGGGTGAAATGCGATTATTCCATCCAGTCCCTGGTCAGCAAGGACCTGATTGAGGAAGTGGGCCGCAAGGAGACCCTGGGCAGGCCGATCCTGTACGGGACGACGGAGCATTTCCTGTCCCATTTCGGGCTCGGATCCATTGCGGACCTGCCCGAAAAGCCGGACGGGGACGACGAGCAGGAGGGGGAGGACCTGGTCCCCTGAGATTTTGCCGGGTTTACCGGAAAGTTTGGGGTGCGGAAAAAATGGACAGGATCTATCTGGATCACGCGGCGACGTCGCCCCTGAGGGAAAAAGCGCTGGAAAAAATGATGCCCTGGCTGAAGGACGGCCGGGGGAACGCGTCTTCGGCGCATTCCTTCGGCCGGGAAGCGCGCCGGGCCGTGGAGGAAAGCCGGGAAACGATCGCCGCCCTGATCGGCGCGAAGCCGGGGGAGGTCTATTTTACTTCCGGCGGCTCCGAAAGCGATACCTGGGCGATCATGTGCATGCCGTCATGTCACTGCGTCACCACCGCGATCGAGCATCACGCGGCCCTGAACGCATTTAAAGCCCTGGAAAAGCGGGGAATCCGGGTAGACCGGGTCCTGCCCGGGCGGGACGGGGCCGTCAGGGCGGAGGACGTACTGGACAGGGTCGGCCCGGAGACCGGCCTGGTATCGGTGATGACCGCCAACAACGAAACCGGGGTCATCCAGCCCGTGAAGGAGATCGGAGAAAAACTCAGGGAAAGGGGCATCCCTTTCCACACCGATGCCGTACAGGCCCTGGGACAGATCCCTGTGAACGCGGACAGCCTCGGATGCGGTCTGCTTTCGGCCTCGGCCCACAAATTCGGCGGTCCCAAGGGCATCGGCATTCTGTATGTCCGTTCGGGGATCAGAATCGGGAACCTGATTTACGGCGGCCTCCAGCAGAGGGGCCTGCGGCCGGGGACCGAGAACCCTGCGGGATGCGTGGGCATGGCCGCAGCCCTGGAGGAAGCCGTTGAGGAGATGGCGGACGAGGGAAAGCGTATCCGCGAAATGCGGGACAGCCTGGTTTGCCTTGTCCGCGAGCGGGTGCCGGAGGCCGTGCTGAACGGCAGGGCGGAGGGCCGCCTTTTATGCAACGCCAATATCCGTTTTCCCGGGATCGACGGAAGCGCTTTGCTGATGCGCCTGGACATGGAAGGCATCGCCGCCTCCGCCGGGTCGGCCTGCACCGCCGGCGTGGTGGAAACCAGCCACGTCCTCACCGCCATGGGACTGAGCGAGAAAGAAGCCGCCGAAAGCATCCGTTTTACCCTCGGCAGGGAAAACACTCCGGAGGAAATCCGACGGACAGCGGACGTCATTTCAAGGATCGTTCATGAGATGAAAGCGTGAACAGCCGCGCTTTCGCGTATCCGGAAATAAAAAAAGGCCCGCGGCACGGATCGCACACCGCGCCGCGGGCCTTTGTCCGGTTCCCGGAGCACATCAAAACCATTCCAAAACTTCACTCTTCACTCTTCACTCTTCACTCTTCACTCTTCACTCTCCACTCTTCACTCTCTGCTCTTAACCTCCGCTCTTACTCCCTGATCCTCGACCTCTTCCAGTTGGAACGGAGAAGCAGCATCAGCACCGGGAATATCTCGAGCCTTCCGATGATCATGTCCAGGGTGAGGCAGATTTTGCTGGCGATGCCAAGGGAGGCGTAATTGCCCAGGGGGCCCACCTCGCCCAGGCCGGGCCCCACGTTGTTGAGGCAGGCCAGGACGCCGGTGACGGTGGCTTCAAAGCTGAGGCCGTCCCAGGAGACGACCAGCAGGGAAATAAGAAGAATGAAGACGTAGGCCGCAAAATAGATGAAGACAAAATTGACCGTGCTGTCTGACACCACGTCGCCGTCCATGTGCACCTTGGATACGGTGTTGGGGTGGAGCAGCTTTTTCATGTTCTGCCTCAGGGATTTGGCCAGAATCACCAGGCGGCTTACCTTGACGCCGCCCGCGGTGGAGCCGGCGCTGGCCCCGATGAACATCAGGACCACCAGGATGGTTTTGCATACGGTGGGCCAGACGTTGAAATCAGCGGAGGCGAAGCCCGTGGTGGAAATGATGGACGCCACCTGGAAAAAGGCGTGGCGTGAGGCTTCGGCCATGTCGCCCTGATACATCGGGAGGATGCGCAGCGTGATGACAAGGGTCGACAGGACCACCAAAGCCAGGTAGACGCGCATTTCGTCGTTCCGGCGGATCCTTTTGAAGGACCGCATGATGCACAGATAATAGATGCCGAAGTTGACGCCGAAAAGGACCATGAAGGAGGCGATGACCCACTGCATATAGGGGGTGTAGGAGGCCATGCCGCTGCTGCGCACCGCAAACCCGCCGGTGCCGGCGGTGGCGAAGGAAATGGTGACGGCGTCGAACACCTCCATGCCGCCGAGGAGCAGCATGAGGATCTCGGCGGCTGTCATGCCCACATAAATCTTGTAGAGGATCTGGGCGCTTTGACGCGTTTTGGGCACCAGCTTGGAAACCTGGGGCCCGGGGGATTCGGCGCGCATGATGAACAGGCTGTCGCCGTTGAAGTCGGAGGGGGAGAGGGCCAGCAGGAAGACCAGAACGCCCATGCCGCCCAGCCAGTGGCTGAAGGAGCGCCAGTACAGGATGCCTTTGGGCAGCGGATCAAGATCGCTGAGGATGCTGGCGCCGGTGGTGGTAAAGCCGCTGGCCGCCTCGAACAGGGCGTCCGTAAAGCTGGGGATGCAGCCGCTGATGACAAAGGGCGCTGCGCCGGCCATGGACACCAGAAACCAGCACAGGCCTGTGATGATATAGCCCTCCCGGGCGCGCATCACGGTGCGCTTCGGCCGAAAAACCGCGATGGGAACACAGACGGCGACAAGGACCAGAATACAGACCCCGAAGGCCATGGCGGACCGGGTTTCGCGCAGGCAAAGGCTGATGACCAGAGCCGGAAGCATAAACGCGGCGGTGATCAGCAGGGTGAACGCCAGGTAACGGATGATCATGCGGTAGTTCATTGCCAAACTCCATCAGGGCTGTTTTGAAAAAATATCGTTAAAATTGATCAGGCTCATATCGCTCTTGACGACGATGACCACCGTGTCCCCCTCGAGGAAGGAGGAATCGCCGCCGGGGATGATTACGGCGCCGCTGCGGCCGATGGCCGCGATCAGGATGTCTTTTTTCAGGGGGACGTTTTTCAGCGGCACGTCAAGGTACCAGGTTTTGGACGACGCCCGGAATTCCAGGGCCTCCACCTGGTTTTCGACCATCCGGTGCAGGGCCAGAACCTCGCTGTCCTGCCGGCTTTCGGCTGCCCGGACATGGCGCAGGATGTCGCTGGTGCAAAGGATCCTGGGAGTAATCACGCATTCGATCCCGGCCTTGCGGAGGATGTCGGAATATTCGGTGCGGTTGATCTTGGTGATCACCTTGGGCACATGGATGTCGTTGGCGAACATGCTGATGACGATGTTCTGCTCGTCATAATTCAGGAGGGATACCACCGCGTCGCTTTCCTCGATGCCCTCGTTGAGCAGGACGGACAGATTGGTGGCGTCGTCGTTGACCACGGTCAGCCCGTCCAGGCTTTCCGACAGGGACTCGCACTGGGCCTTGTCGATGTCCAGAAGCTTGACGTCGATGCCGGTTTTCAGGAGCATCTGGGCCAGATAAAAACCGATGAGGCTGCCGCCGAGGATCATCACGGAACGGGGACGGGAGGTCTCCATGCCGGTATAGCGGATAAAGGAGAGAAGGTGCTCGGACGGGGCGGTTACCCAGATGCGGTCGTCCCCCTTCAGGGTAAATCTGCCGTCGGGGATGAAGACCTCGCTGCGCCTTTCCACCGCGCATACGAGGACCCGGGTCTTGATCATGCCGTACATATCCACCAGCCTGAGCCCGTCCAGCTTGCCGCCGGGGCGGACCGGCATTTCCACGATTTCCGCCCGGCCCTTGGCGATCAGGTCGCGCTTGAGCAGGGAAGGATAGCGGATGAGGCCGAAAATCTCCCGGGCGGCGGAGCGCTCCGGGTTCACCACCATGCTCAGGCCCAGTTCGTCCCGCAGGAGATAATAAAGATTCGTATAATCCGCTTCCCTGACCCGGGCAATGGTGTGCTGACAGCCGAGCTTTCTTGCCAGCATGCAGCACAGCATGTTTACCTCGTCCCGGGCGGTGACGGAGATCAGCAGGTTTGCCTGCTGCACCCCGGCCTGCTTCAGGACCGACGCGCTGGCGCCGTTGCCGCCGATGACCATGACGTCCAGGCGTTCTTCCGCGGCGGAAAGGACTTCCTTGCGGTTGTCAATCACCGTGACGTCGTGCCCTTCTCTGGTCAGCACCTCCGTGAGAGTGAAGCCGACTTTGCCGTCGCCGATAACAATGATCTTCATAATGCGATATCTCCCCGAACCGTGAAACGGAACGCCGTTGCGGGTTCCCGGAAGCCAAATCATATTCCCGCGAAAGGCGCGGAGCTTATTTGCGCTTCTTATAATATTATACCAGAGAATCCGGAAAAAGCAATGCCGCCCGACCGGCCTTGACGAAGGCGGCGGAATGGGTGTAATCTGTACGCAAATAAAAGAACGGACGGACACACTGACCGGATGAACAGGCGGAGAAGAAAAACAATGACCGCGCGGGAAAAAAACGTGCGCCTGACGCTGTGCGGGCTGCTTACCGCGATCATGCTGATCCTCGGGTTTGTCGAAAGCCTGATCCCCTTCAGCTTCGGGGTGCCGGGGATCAAGCTGGGCCTGAGCAACAGCGTGCTGATCTTCGCGGTCTATATGCTGGACATCCCGGCGGCTTTCCTGCTGATGGCGGTCAAGGTGACGCTGTCCGCCATGATGTTCGGGGCGGGCCTGTTTTCGATGCCCATGTGGTTTGCCTTTGCCGGCGGAACCGTCTCGACGGCGCTGATGGCCCTCCTCAGCCGGGATAAGGACCTGGCGCCGACGGTGGTCTCCATGGCCGGCGGCGCGGGGCACAACGTGGGCCAGGTGATTATGTGCATGCTGACGGTGACCGGGGTGAACATGGTGTTCTATATGGGGATCCTGATGCTGGTGGGCATGCTGACCGGAGGACTTACGGGGCTGATCGCCGAACGGGTGCTCCAGCACATGAAGGTGATCCGCCGGGCAGTTCGCTGACAGGGCAGCGGAAGCATAACGCAAAAAGGAAAGACGGCGCGTGATATGATATCCCCGCAAACAGGAAGGCCGACAAAGGAGGAAACAAAAATGAAGACGCTTCGTATGGTATTCATGACGCTTCTTTTTTCCCTGATCGTCTCCGGCGCGTGCGCGGGTTCGATCCTTCCCGTGATGACGCCCGTTCCCACCCCGGCGCCTACCGCGGCCCCGGCGGCCCCGGTTTACGCCCCGTCCTACGGCATGATGGCAAACGTGGAGGCGGATGAGGTGGGGGAAAACGCTCAGGGCGGGATCATGTTGACCTACAGAAACGTGCCGGCGGACGGTTTCAACGCTTTCGGCGAATACCTGGGCGCGCGCGGGTTTTCCGTGACAGGCACGGAAACCCGGGACGGGCAGACGGCCTATGCCCTTTCCGACGGACGGACGGCATTCGTCCTGTTTTACGATGCGGCCGGGCAGGTCATGACCCTGGTCTATCCCGAGGGGACGGACTATGAACAGCCCAGGTTCCCGGGGTATCGGACCGTTTCCCTCGGGGAGGAAATCCAGGTGCCGGGGCTGGGAAGGTTTACGCTCGTGGATTTCCATCTGAATGATAAGTGCCCGATGGCCGGCATGGTCGACAGGAGTTATGGCGCGAACGACTATTACGACATCAACGGCGAATGGATTGTCCTGGGGAATAAGACAAAAACGGTTTACACCTATTTCGGCTTCAAAGCATTCAACACGACGGACAGGGAACTGCAGTTTTGCGCGAATAAAAACGAAGTGCTGACGATGACGCTGCATTATGTCAACGGAGACGGGGAATACAGCTACGAGCAGTCTACTCCCGCGAGGTACACCAAACTCAAAATGTTTGTAAACGGATACAGGAAGAGTCTGGATTTTGTAACCCATGCGTCGTGGCCTCTTCCAAGCATGACGGACAATCATCTGTATTCGATCTTCGATGTTCCTTCCGGCGTTCGCAATTCCGCCGACGGCACGATGTATGTTACCGTTGAGTTCATGACCGGCGACAGGGTTGTGGTCGTGCTTCGGGAGAACGGCGTCGACTGCTATAAGACGCCGGCCGACTGACCCGTTGCGGAACGGAAAACCAAGAGAAAGGGGGATCCCGATGAATAACAGGAATATTCCCGGCAGGGCGGGAAAAGCCGCCTGTATCCTGCCGGTCCTGCTGCTTTGCGTAACCTGCGCCGGCGCTGAAAGCCTGTTTTCACTGATTGCGACGCCGTCCCCCGTCCCGACAGCAGCGCCCCTTCCGGCCGCGCCCGCGGCGACGGCGGTTTATGAGGACGGAATGTTCGCCCTGCTGGCGACGGCGACTCCCGGGCCGGAAGCGTCTCCCGCGCCGTCGGCCCCTGCCGGGGAGGAAGACAAGCCGGAGGAAGCGGCGCTGTTCTCCGGACTCGGCTTTGGCGATATGACGGGAAGGAAAGCGGACCGGATTGAAAGGAACGATGAGGAAGGCAGCCCGGAGTACGTCTATGAACGGGTGACCGAAGAGGATTTCACAGGATACATGGCTTTCCTGAACGACATGGGATGCGAAATCGAACAGACGGAGGAGAACGGCGGCAAGGCCGTATCCGGGTTCGTATACAACACTGACGCGGACTGCGCGTTTATGCTGGAATACCGGAGGGACGAAGAAACGCTGACGCTGATCGGCGCAGCGGAGGATGAGGACAATGATATTGAGGACGTTTTTCCGGAAGAAACCGCGCCGGAAAAAGAGGTGACGGTCTGTTCCCACTGCGTCAGGGGCCATTGCAAAACCTGCCGCGGGAGAGGCGTCGTGAAATGCCCGGAATGCCTCGGACTCGGCAGATGCAGAGCCTGCCACGGGAGCGGAGGGATACAGACGATCGGCTGGGGAGGCGTGGGCACATCCGCCTTTATTCCCTGCGCCGAATGCGGCGGAAACGGCAGATGCCCCGGATGCGACGGCAAAGGCAGGGTGGAATGCACCGAATGCGAGCATGGGGTCTGCAAATACTGCCAGGGGAATTATGTGATCAGTCCGTAAAAAAAGGCCGCTGCCGGATCATTTTGATCCCCGCAGCGGCGTTTTTTTTGTTTTCGGCCGTCGGCTGTTACAGGTCCGCTTCCAGACGGACGCAGCGGCCGACCACCGTCAGCTCGTTGAAATTCCTGATTTCGCTTTCGCAGGTCGCGTCGAACCGCTGGAGCATGGCCTGAAAACGGGGGAGGACGCTGACCTTGCGCAGCACATGGCCCACCGGCGTCCGGAGCAGCATGATGCTTCCGTCCACCGGGACCTGGGCGGGCACCACCAGGAGGATATCCCCCTTCAGTACGCGGAAGCCCCGCAGGTCGTTGTCCGGGGCCATGAAGTAATACACCTTGTCGGCGGGCGCGCCGGCAATGCGGCCGTCGGTGACGGGAAGCAGACGGTGGTCCACCTCCTTCATCACGGCGTTGTATACCGGCACGTGCTTGAGCACGCCGGACAGGGCGTCCAGCCAGATGGAGCCGGCCCCGACTTTTTCGGAGTCGGTTTTTTTGTCCGCGGTTTTATCGGCGGTTTTTTTGCCGTCGACGGTATCCTGACGTTTTTCCTGCGCGCTGATGATGCGGGGCATGGCGCTTTGCAGATCGACGGTGGAGGCGATGTCGTCCAGGGTAAAATCAGCCTCCGAATGTTCTTTGAGGCCGATGGCTTTCAGGATGCGGCGGGCCTGGTCGTCGGCTATGATCCGTTTGCCGCTTTCCACGTCCTGCAGAAATTTGTCGCTGACGCCGCACATCCTGGCCACCTGCTTGTAAGTCAGGTTCCTGCGGGTCCTTTCAAGGCGGATCAGGTCACCCAGTCTGCTCATGAACGGTTTTTCTCCTTTTCGTTTTCATCCCTCAGGCGGTAAAAGGTCTCCCGGATCCTTTGGGTCAGTTCTTCCGCGGTTTCCTTGCTGATCCCCCGGGCGCTGAGGTCGCCGTATTCGATCGGGTCGCCCGCGTAAGCCCAGGTGCGCCTGAGAAAGCGGGGCTTTTCGTCAATGTATACCGGGAGCAGCGGAACCCCGGAACGCAGGGCGATCATTGCGACGCCGGTTTCGGGCTTTTCCATCAGGGTGTCCCTGCACCGGGTGCCTTCGGGGAAGACCCCCAGAATATAACCGTCCTTCAGGGCTTTGACACAGGCGCGCATGGCGTTCAGGTCCGTCTCGTGCCGGCTGACCGGGATCATGTGGAGCGCGTTGAACAGGAAGGCGCCCGCTTTTTTTGCGGCCAGTTCCTTTTTGCCCAGGAAACGGATTTCGTAGGGAGAATAGGACGCGATGATCAGCGGGTCCATCATCGAGCGGTGGTTGGCGATCAGGATGGCCGGGGCCTGAAGCTGCCGGATCTTTTCCGCGCCGGTGACGCGCACCGGGTACAGGCCGCCGCGGACCGTCAGCCGGGTGACGAAGCGGGCCACGGTATACAGAAAGGTGTGTTCCTTTTTTCTGTCGGGAATGACGCTCATTCTTTTTTCGCCGCCTTTATCAGTGAAAGCACCCGTTCCACGGTCTCCTCAAAGGTCAGGTCAGATGAATCCACGACCACCGCGTCCTCCGCCCGGCGGAGGGGATCGGTCTCGCGGTGCATGTCCTGATAATCCCTGGCTTCCACCTCGCGGATGATCTCCTCCAGGGGAATGTCCGTGCCGGCTTCCAGCAATTGGGCCCTGCGGCGCTCGGCGCGCTTCAGGCTGGAGGCGGTCAGGTAAATCTTTACGTCGGCGTCGGGCAGGACCACGGTGCCGATGTCCCTGCCGTCCAGCAGCATGCTTTGGCGTTTGGCCATGGCCTGCTGGAGGGCCACCAGGTGCCGCCTGACCCCGGGGAACCTGGAAACGGCGGAGGCGGCCGAGCCGGCCTCCTGGGTGCGGATCAGGCCGTTGACGTTTTCTCCGTTGACCAGGGTGATCTGCTCGCCGTCCCGGTATTCGACGTCGATATCGATTTCACCGTCAGTGAGGAGACGTACGATGCTTTCCTCGTCGTCGGTGGAAACGCCTTTCCCGAGAACGGAAACGCCTACGGCGCGGTACATTGCGCCGGTGTCCAGGTGAAGGATGCCGAGTTCCCTGCACACGGCGTCGCAGATGGTCGTTTTGCCGGCCCCGACGGGGCCGTCCACGGCGATGGATATGGGCATGGCTGATCGCTCCTTGCTGTTGGATTTGCCCGGTGGCGCGTCCGGCGGCGAACTTCGTCCTCCGGTCCGGGGCCGGGATGCTTTGCCGAAAGAATCTTCCGGTCCAAATATACCACTTTTGCGGGGACAGCACAAGATTATTCTTCCTCAAAGGGGAAAGGACGGCCGCCGTACGGACACAGGACCGGACGGCGGCTGAAAGAAATCCCGTTATTCTTCGATATCCCGGCCGTAAACCTCCCATTGCCTCAGGGCGGGGAAGGCGGAGGGATCGTCGCTTTTTGTGAGCCTCTCCAGCCTTAGCCACCGCACCCGGTGACCGGCGAGGGAGATGAACTGCCTGTCCCCGGTCTTTTTCAGGGAAAAGGCGATGTCCGCGCCGTCGGACAGGACAGCGTGCCCGCCGGTCCACCAAGCGTCGTGGGGAAAATCGGCCCGGAGGACGAGGGCCATTTGGGTCACTTCCGTTTCCCGTCCCAGGTCAAGCACGCACCGGGCGTCCTCCCTGGCGCCGATGCCCCAGCTCTGATAGGGCCATTCGCCGTGGAAGGTGTTGAAGGTAAGCCCGTCGATGACGTTTCTTGCCGAGAAGCAGGCCTCGTTCCGGGTTTCAACGTTGGCGGTGCAGTGGGGATAAAAATCGGTGTCTCCCCGCAGGTCCGCCGGGTTCCTGGAAAGGACCCGGACGGAAAGAATCTCCTCCCGGGACATTTCCCGGGCAAGGATGATGTGACGCGGGGCTTCGAAGCAGCCGGGAGGATAGGCATTGCGGTGCTCCCCGAAGGGCACCCGCCAGGTCATCCTTCCGTCCGGCAGGAAGACCTCGCCCCGGGGCAGGGCCTGGTCCGTCTGCAGGAACAGGTGCCGGGGACCGGTGATTTGAAGGAAGTCGCCCTCCGCATACACCCGGTCCGCGCACAAAAGCGCTTCCCCGCCGCCCTCGGCGCGGGCGAGGACGGCGCCGTTTTTATCGGATAAGACAATCGAAATCATAAGACCGTCCTTTCCCCGGGAGCGCTTTACAGCCAGAGCATCGGGTCGGTTCCGTTCAGCTTGGCCAGGGCCTCCGTCAGGAAATAATCGCCGTAGATGATGTTGGTGTGCCTCCCGGCGCCGTCGTCGTGATAGCTGGCGGTGCAGTGGGTGAGGACCCCGCGGATGCGGTCCGAATAATCGCAGCAATGGTCCAGTATGCCGTCGACCAGCTTTAGGGCCGCGTCCAGGTATTCTTTTTTGCCGGTGACGCGATTCAGCTCCTGCAGGCCGCAGGCGGCGATGGCTCCGGCGATGTTGTCAAGCCGCTCCGTGTCGGCGGGCTGGCAGAAATCACAGTCCGTCAGGCCGTCGGGACGGATATGGGAAATGAAATTGGCGGCGATTTTTTCGGCGGCGTCAAGGTACCGCTGCTCCCCGGTATTCATGTGGGCCAGTGTAAATCCGTAAAGCCCCCAGGCCTGGCCGCGGCTCCACTGGCTGCCCAGGGCATAGCCCTGTCCGGCGTGCTCCCGGACCCTCGCGCCGGTTGCCGGATCGAATTCGATGATGTGGCTGACCGAGCCGTCGCCGCGAAGGAATTCCCGCAGGGTGGTGTCCGCGTGGATCATCGCGGTATGCGAAAAACGCGGATCCCCCGTTTCCCGCGAAGCGCGGAAGAGGAGGCTGAGGTTCATCATGCAGTCGATGATGGCAAAGCCGGCCTGGGAGGGATGGTTCCACGCCCGGATAAAGCCCGCGGGATTGAACCGGCCCATAAGCAGGGAAGCTGCGTGCAGGGTATCGGCCTTCGCCTGGACGGAGCCGGTGATTTTCGCGTCGGCGCCGCAGGAGAGCAGGTACATGAAGCCCACGTCGTGGTTGAGGAACGTAAAGGTGCGGAATTCGTCGGTCAGCAGTTTTTCGACTCTGAGGGCTTCGGCAAGGAAGCGCTCGTCCCCTCCGGCGGCGCGGAACTGCCACATCAGGGCCGGATAAAACCCGCCCGTCCACCAGGAGTTCCCGTCGAAGGGGGACGCGAACCAATGCCCCTGCTCGCTTTTGTAGGGGATCATGTTTTTTTCTTCTGCTTCCCGAATGCCGGAGGAATACTTGGCCATGATCTTTTCCATGGCTTCCTGATAACGATTCAGCAATGTCTTATGCCTCCTTGATGGAATGGAGCCCTTCAGGAAAGGAGCCGGACGGTGAACAGGGCGTCGGCGGAGCCCGACGTGGGCGCACTTACGAGGACGCGGAAAAGGGAACCGGGAAAATTGGCCGCCATCCTGGCGTCGGTCACGGGAATTTCTTCGCAGGCGCAGGAGAACCCTTCCGGGAAGGAAATGCGCGCCGGGCCGGATTCGACGGTACAGCCGACGACGGAGGGCCTGGAGCGGAGCATGAAAACCCAGGTGTTTTCGCCTTCTTTTGCCGTTTCGATCCGGTCCCTAAGGACAAGGGCCTCCTCCGTGAGGCGCAGCTCCCTGCGGACGGACAGAATATCCCCGCGTCCGTAAGCCGATTCCAGGTTAAGAGAAAGGCCGTCCGGGAGACAGAAGACATTCTCGGCGCAGCGGTCTCCGCCGGGAAGCTGTTCCTTTCCCAGAGGGAGGGGAAGGTTGTGCCAGGCGGAGCGGACGTTCCAGAGGGAATAACGTTCGTCGGAAAAGGTTTTGGCGGTGTAGGTCATGTTGCCGGCGTCAGGGATCACGGGCTCGGAATCGACATAGAGCATGAAGGACCCCACGTCGTTGTGGTTGTGGCTTTCGCCGTTGTGCCCGCCCTTGCAGCACAGGGTCAGTCTTCCCCTGCGGACCAGGCGGACCTGAAGATCCTTCAGCCACACGTCGCCGGGGCGGGAGGGAACGCCTTCCGGATCCGGCCGGAAAAGGAAGGAAAGGAGGCGCGTCAGGTGGGGCACGTCCTTCATCTGGTCCGAAACCGTTCCGCGGTACCGGTGACCGAGGGAGACGAGGGCAGCGTCGCCGAGCTTCTCTCCGGCGTACTGCAGCCTTTCGCCCGACAGGAAGGGACGGGCGTCGCAGTCGGCGAAGTTGGCGAACCAGCCATGGCCGATTTCCATTTTGAGGGGGAAGGAGGCGACGGCGCGGAGCTTTTCATTTTGCCACAGTTCAGTCATGTCCCCGGCGGTCTTTTCAAGCACCTCGACACAGTCCAGTAGCGCGCCGCCGGCCATGTTCCAGTAGCCCGCACCTTCGTCGCAGCCCCCGTCCTCGGGGACGGTATCCAGCCAGCGGTCCACCATCAGGAGGGCCCGTTCCGTCAGGGAGGGGAGGGAGATGTCCTCCGGCAGGCGCGTCAGGCAGGATGTGACCAGCACGTTGGAAACGATCCAGGGGGTCCAGTTGCAAAGGTCCTTCCGCCTGAAGCCCATCCACCAGAAATCGTCGTTATTCATAAAGGGACGGATAACGCGGAGGAGCAGCTCCCTGCGGACACGGGAGAGAACCTGCGGCGCGGCCGCTTCAAGGGGTTTTTGCAGAAGAAAAGACACGATGGAGAGAATCATGCCGGTCTGGGCGCTGAAGAGGTCGATATACGGCCTGTCCGGGTCGGGCAGGGGGTATTCGGCGGGGGACGGAGCGCCGGGGATCGGGTTGACGTTGTGGGCGGAAATGACCCACGACGTTTCCTCCGAAATGCACCACAGTCCGTCGATCACGTCGTCCAGGGGGGCATTTTCATCCACGCAGCACCTGAGCGCGGCCCAGCACAGCTTTCGGCGTCTGAAAAAATAGGGGTCTTCGTCCGCCTTCCGGCTGCCCGTGCGCGTGAAGGCCAGGAAATCCGCGGCCAGGCGCATCGGATAGGGCCGGGCGGAGACCTTTTCCGCTTCCTCCGCGATTTCGCGTTTGACGGTCTCCGGAAGGGCGCGCCAAGAGGCGCTGCCCGAGGGCGGGTACAGCGGGAAGGGACCGGGAGAGGCGAAGGAAAGGGGATGACGGGAAAGAAATTCCTGAAACATATCTGCCTCCGGTCAGGTGTTGAAACGCGGCTTTCCTCATCCCTTCAGGCCGCTGGTGGCGATGCCTTCGATGAAGTAGCGCTGCAGGGCCAGGAACACGACGGATACCGGGATCAGGGAAACCATGGACGCGGCCATGATCAGGTGGTAATCACTGGAGTTTTCCTGGATGAAGCGGCGGAGGCCCACCTGCACGGTTTTGACGCTCTCGGTGGTCAGGTAGATCATGGGGCCCATATAGTCGTTCCAGGTGCCGATGAAGGTGAAGATGACCAGCGTCGCGATGGCGGATTTGGACAGGGGCAGCATGATGCGGGCCCAGATGCCGTATTCGCTCAGGCCGTCGATGCGGGCGGCCTCGCAAAGCTCTGTGGGGATGCCGCGGTAGAACTGCCGCATCAGGAACACGCCGAAGGCCGAGAAAGCCTGAAGCACCATGATCGCCAGCAGCGTATCATAAAGACCGATGGAGCGGAACTCGATGAACTGGGGGATCATGTAGGCCTGCCACGGCACGGCGATGGTGGCGATGTAGCAGAGGAACAGGGTGTCGCGGAACTTAAATTCCAGCTTGGCGAAGGCGTAGGCGGCAAAGGAGGAGGTCATGGTCTGGATGATCGTGACCGAAACAGCCACGATGGCTGTGTTTTTGAAATACATCAGCATTGGCGCTTTGGTCCAGATCAGACTGTAATTTTCCCAGTGGAAAACCTTTGGGACCCAACGGATCGGGAATTCGAATACCTCGCGGTCCAGTTTGAGGGAGGAGGAGAGCATCCACACAAAGGGGATCAGCGTGATGACTGACAGGAAAACCAGCAGAATATAAAGCACGATCCTGCCGAAGGCGGCGGCCTTGTGATTGTCCGGGCGGATCAGGGGCCCGGCGGAAAAACTGCGTTGAGCCATACCGATAAAACCTCCTGTTCGTCAGTCGGCGGAAAATTTCTTTTCCATGCGGAATTGCAGAATCGTTACGGTCAGCACCAGTACCAGCAGCACCATGGCAATGGCGCAGGCGGAGCCATATTTTGAGGCGTTGAATTCGTCGATGGTATAGGTGACCAGCATCTTGGTGGCCCGGCCGGGTCCGCCGCCGGTCATCAGCGCCACGGTATCGTAGATCTTGAAGCAGCCGATCACCAGCATCACCGATACGAAAAAAGTGGTGGGTCTGAGCTGCGGCAGCGTTATATTCCAGAACTGCTGCCACTTGTTGGCGCCATCCACGGTGGCAGCCTCGTAAAGCTCCCGCGGGATGCCCTGCAGGGCGGCCAGATAGATGACCATATAGTATCCCATGCTCTTCCAGACGCTGACAATGATGACCGCCCAGATCGCCATGCTGGAATCCGCCGTCCAGGTTTTGTTGAAATTGGACCCTAACAGCATAAGCAGTTGGTTGATGGGTCCGTTCTTCATCAGCATGAAGTTCCAGCAGACGCAGATGGCCACGGTGGAGGACACATAGGGAAAGAACATGATGGCGCGGAAGGCGATGGCGCCTTTTACGGCCTTGTTCAATACCAGGGCCAGGGCAATGGAAAAGATCATGGTGAGGGGCACCGTGATCACCGTGAAGGTAACGGTGTTTTTCAGGGCGATGCCGATATCCACCTTTTCAAAAAAAAGGCCCAGGATGGAGAAGAAGTTCGGGTTTTCCAGGCGGTCGATATAGCGCTGAGGCACCGTAAACAGATTCACATAGTTTTGCAGGCCGACCCACTTTATGTCGGCCCCGCCGCTCCATTCCGTCATGGACATGAAAACGGCGGCGATCACGGGAATCAGCGTAAACAGCGCGAAACCGATGAAATTGGGGGCGATGAAACTGAGGGCGATGAGCGTCCGTTTGAGCCCCAGTTTTCCTTTTGGCTTGCCGACCGCGGGTTTGGGCACACTCTGGATCATGATACCTGCTCCTTTCAAAGCTGTATTTGCGCTTCCGGCTTTTCTCCGGCGACTCTCATAAAAAGCGCCGTGGGCGCTGCTTATGAGAATCCGCGAAGAAGAAAGGCGGGAAGGGCGAGCGGTTCGCCCTTCCCGCCTTTTTCGGTCGGGCCAGGTCGTTTTACTGGCCGAGCACTTCCGCTACGCGGTCATTCATGTTCAGAATGCCTTCATCGACGGAGATTTCGCCGGTGATGATGGCGGAATGTTCTTCGTTCAGGATGGTCTTGATCTCGGAGGCGTGTTCGACGCCGGGGATTTCGATGGACACCATGCTCGGGAGCAGGGCGGCCTTGGAGGCTTCATCGGTGGGGAAGCCTTCCACGGAGGCCATCACGGCGGCGACATCTTCGGCGACCCAGGCGGGACGGTTGCCGGTGCTCGCGGTGGCCTTCGCGCCTTCAGGCCCGCACAGCCAGGCGACGTAGGTCCAGGCAGCGTCCTTATTGGCGGACTTGGCGTTGATCATGGCGCCGGTCAGGTTGCCGAAGGAAGCGCCGGCGGGAACGCCCTCCAGGTGCGGAACAGCGGTGATGCCCCAGTCGGTGACGGCGTAGTCGCCGCTCTTGATGTTGCTGATCAGGGTAGAAACGTACCAGTAGCCCATGGGCAGCATGGCGATGTTGCCGTTGCCGAAGGCGCCGCTGTAGTGCAGGCCGGCGGCCTGGGTCTCGGGATAGGACATGCAGGCGCCCGCTTCTTCCAGGGCGAAGTACAGGTTGTAGAAGTAGGCCAGATCGCTGTATTCGCCGTCGACCAGGGTGTTCACGCCGTCGCAGACAGCCCAGTTGACCACGGCGGACAGCCAGGTGTGATAGTGGCAGCCGTAAATACCCTTGGAAGCGTCGGTCATTTTGATGGCCAGGTCCTTGTACTCTTCCCAGGTCATGTCGTTGGTGGGATAGGCGACGCCCGCGTCGTCGAACAGGGTCTTGTTGTAGAACAGCACCCAGAAGTCGGAGCGGAAGGGCAGACCGGCCTGGACGCCGTCAAAGGCGTAGCCGCTCTCCATGCCGACGAAGCCGGACAGATCATAGCCGTCGCGCTCGATGTAGGCGTTCAGGGGCTCGGCGTAGCCGGCCTTGTTCCAGTTCAGGATGTCAGTGACCTCTTTGATCATGAAGATGTCGGAGGTGTCGTTGCCGGCCAGCATGGTGCTGGTCTTGGTGCCGTAATCCTGGGAAGCCACGTCCACATACTCGATGGTGATGCCGGGGTGGGAGGCTTCGAAGGCTTCCTTCTGCGCGGCGTAATAGGTGGTGGTGTTGACGTCCCACGCCACGACCTTCAGGACGATGCCGTCGTCGGCGGCGGCGACGCAGACCATGGACAGAACCATGATCACGGACAGAGAGAGTGCCAGCAGTTTCTTCATGGATTGGTTCCTCCTTTAAGTGATATCGAAAACGGACGCGCCGTTTTTGACCTGTGGAAACGTTTACAACCGATATTAGATGACGCTGAATGATTTGTCTTACACGAACAATTATATCCCGTTTTTTCCGTGTGTCAAGCCTTGATTTGAGTTTTTTTCAGAAAATCGATTGTAAACGGTGAAAATGAGTGTAAATGTTTTCATATATCTATTGAAATGATTCCGCGAATGTGCTATAATGACCCCGACAGAAAAGACAGAACGCCATGGGCCGCGGACAGGCGCTCCGGCGCAGGGCGAAACGGGTGATATCGGATGAATGAAAAACAGCCCACCATTGTGGACGTCGCCAGGGAGGCGGGCGTATCCATAGCCACCGTGAGCAGGGCCATGACCGGCGGCAGCGTTTCCTCCGTTTCCCGGCGGAAGGTGGAAGCGGCCGCGGAACGGCTGAATTACCGGCCCGGGTATACCCGCTCTGAGCCCATAAGAGAAGCGGGGCACTTCATTGCCGCCGTCCTTTCGTCCCAGACGAATCCCTACTACGCGGCCATGTGCGAAGGGATCACGGCGGAAGCGGCCCGCAGCGGTTACAAGCTGCTGGCGCTTTCATACCCCGAAGGCACCTCCTGCGAGACGGTGGCCGCGGATCTAATGGAGCTGAAGCCGGCCGGAGCGCTTCTCGCCGGGTTCCCGACCGAGAGAAGCGTGAACCCGGAGATGACCCGGGCCAGCCTGATGCGCATCCAGGAGGCCATGCCGCTTGTGGCCATCGGGCCGCCGGTGGAAGGCATCGAATGCGCCAGACAGACCCTGCCCGATCCCACCCAGTGCGTAAGAAAGGCCATGGCGCATCTGTGCATGCTGGGCCACCGCAGGATCGCTTTCGTTGGGGGCGACCGGAGCGCCCGGTTCAGCACCATCCGGGAAAACGCATATTATGAGGAAGTAAAACGCCTGTCCTGCCGCGAGGACCCGGCGTATGTGATGCTGACCGGAACCAATGCCCAGGCGGGCGAACTGGGCGTCAGCATCCTGCTGAGCAATCACACCCGGGAGGATTATCCCACCGCGATTTTCGCCATCAACGACCTGGTGGCGCTGGGCGCCATGCGGCAGCTGCACCGGATGGGGCTGAGCGTGCCCGGCGACATGGCGCTGGTGGGCTGCGACAACGCGTTTTTTACCCAGTACCTGACGCCTTCGCTGACCACCATCGATCTGCATCCCTATGAGCACGGACGCGGCGCCATGGCTGAATTGATCATGTCCATCAGCGCGGGAAAGCCCATCGCCTTCAACCAGTCCTTTGAAAGCACCCTGATTGTCCGGGAGAGCTGCGGCGCGGCTCTGGGCGTCCGTACCTTTGAAAACAATTCCTGAAAGCCGCAGGCCTCTTCCGGCGGCATGACCGCCCTTTGGAAAACGTGTATCCGACAGGAGGGAACATATGCTGTATCCGCAGATCAATTCAGCCCGCGCCGTCATGGACCTGTCGGGCATCTGGCAGTTCCGCCTGAGAGAGGGCGATAACTGGCAGTCCATCGCGGTGCCCGCGTCCTACAACGACCAGAGTCCCGACGCGGCCTTCCGGGACCACACGGGGAAGGTATGGTACAGGAAAAGGATCGCCTGTCCCGCTTTCTTTGCGGGGCAGCGGGCCGTGCTGCGGTTCGACGCGGTGACCCACAGCGCCAGGGTGTTCCTGAACGGGAAGGAGGTCTGCGCCCACCGGGGCGGGTTCCTGCCCTTTGAAATCGAGGTGACGGACCTGATCCGCCCCGGCGAAGAGGCCGAGCTTCTTGTGGAAGCGGACAACCGCATAGACCATACCACGCTGCCGATCGGCACGGAGGGGGACACCGCCTTTTTCGGCTCCGACAATCCGGGTATCACCTCGGTGGAGGCCGGCAAGCGGCTCCGCCGGGAAAACGGCGTCAACCTGCCGGCCTTCGATTTCTTCAATTACGCTGGCATCAACCGGCCGGTAAGGCTGTACACCACCCCGGCGGAGTACATCCGCGACATTACCCTGGTGACAAAGATGACCGGCGAGGTGCGCTACCGGGTGGACGCCGAGGGAACGGGGGAGATCCGGGTAACCGTCCTGGACGCGCAGGGGCGTACGGCGGCTGAGGGAAAGGGCGCCGAGGGGATACTGAACATTCCGGAGCCCAGGCTGTGGGAGCCCCGCCCCGGTACGCCCTACCTGTATACGGCCCATGTGACCTGCGGGGCGGACGAGTATGACCTGCCCTTCGGTATCCGGGAAGTGAAGGTCGAGGGAACGAAATTCCTGATCAACGGAAAGCCTTTCCGTTTTCACGGGCCCTGCAGGCACGAGGACAGCCCCTTCCGCGGTCGTGGCATGGACCAGTGCCTGAATATGACCGACATCAATCTGTATCGCTGGCTCCACGCCAACTGCTTCAGGACCAGCCATTACCCCTATGCCGAGGAGATATACGACCTGTGCGACCGGGAGGGCATCGTAATCGTGGACGAAACCCCGGCAGTGGGCATGTGGGCGGACGAAAACTACGGCTGGGGCCTCGGGGAATACCACGCGCAGGTGCTCCGGGACATGATCGCCAGGGACAAGAACCATCCCTGCGTTGTCGTCTGGAGCCTGGGCAACGAGCCGGGGACCGACACATACCCCGAAAAAGCCAGGGATTACTGGATGCCGCTGTATCGCCTGGCCCACCGGACGGACCCGCAGGACCGCCCGGTGACGCTGGTGGGGTGCCAGAACATTTACGAAAAAGACCGGACCATTCCCGAAATGGACGTGGTGTTCATCAACAGGTATTACGGCTGGTACAACCTGTCCGGCGACCTGGAAACGGCAAAATACGCGTTCCGGATGGAACTGGACTGGTGGAAGGACAAAAACAAGCCCGTGGTGCTGTCGGAATACGGCGCGGACACCATCGCCGGGCTTCACGGGGCGGCGGCGGAGATGTTCACCGAGGAATTCCAGGTGGAGTTTTACCGGGCGATGAGCGAGTGCCTGGACGAAAGGGATTTTGTCGTCGGAGAGATGCCCTGGAATTTTGCCGACTTCAATACCTGCCAGGGCCCGATGCGCCCCGGCGGGAACCGCAAGGGCCTGTTCACCCGGGACCGGCGGCCCAAGATGGCGGCCCACTGGTTCCGCGGGCGCTGGGCGGAGATGGAGAAGCGGGAAGAGGGCCGCTGACGGAATCGCAGAAGACGCTTCCGGCAAACGAAAAATGGGATAAAAAACAAACCGGGCCGCGAAGGCCCGGTTTGTATGTGCGGAATAACGGACTAAGGAAAGACGGCTTCGGAACAGGGATCACAGGGAGACGGGTTCGTCCTGCGTGACGGTATCGGGGACAATCTTCTGCGGCCTGTATTTCACAAACACCAGGTCCCTGTCGGGAATGGTCTGCACCGCGCCTTCCGACCAGGTTACCGACGAGACGGCCGCCATGACCGTTTCGGTCCCCTCGGGCAGGGGAACGTCAAAGGAAAGGACGGCGCTTTCGCCGGGCTCCAGGTAACAGAAGGAATCGACGTAACGGAAAACCTCGCCGTCCGCGAAGGCAAGGACCTGACCGTCGCCGTCCAGGCAGTAATAGGCCAGACGGACCGAGGAGGAGGAGCGGATGCTTTTGTTTCCGAAGGTGCCGGAATAGTTGAGAATCCCCACGGTGAAGGCGGCGTCCTCATCCTCATGGGCGTATTCCAGCTTCATCGGGTAGGCCGACACGCTGTCGTCCAGGTCATTCAGCCATTTGGCGCCGGTCATCTTCACGTCCGGAAGGGTATCGAAATGGAGGATGTACTGGGCGGCAAACAGCCGGAGGCTTTCCTGGAGGCGGCGGTTTTCGTCCAGCAGGCCGGATTCCTTCAGACACAGGTCCATCCAGTAGAAGGGGTTGCTTTCTTTTTCGGGAATCTTCTCCGAGGAGGCTTCGAGCGTGGTCCCGTTATCCAGGGTGACGGCGCAGGAAAGGACGGCGCCGTTGTCGGCCAGGTCGCCGATGAGGGTGAAGAGGTTGGAACCGATATTGGTCACGTTGGCATGGGAGGAACGGGCCGTCCGATCAACGGAAACGTGTTCCCCTGCGCCGGAAAAATCGCAGGAAAGGGTGATCTGTTCGGTGCGGATCTCAACGCGGGAGATCTCCGCGAGGGTATCGGAAACACTGAAGTACAGCAGCGGAACGACGACGCTTCGCGAGCCCAGGATACAGGGCGACACCGTGACGGTGTGTATGCCGTCCCTCAGGACGAGGGCGGATTTCATGTCGGGCCACGCGGCGGTGATCTCATAGGTTGAGAAGGGATCGTTCGTATCGTCGTAGCTGAACATCACATAGTCGTAATAAGGGGTCCCTTCGGTCCAGGTGAGGGTCTGGAGAACGAGAGGATCATAGACGCCCCGGTCCGGGAGGGAGGCGACGTCGGCCGAGGCCGGGAGGGCGAGGAGCATCACAAAGGCCGCAATGAGGCAGAACATCTTTTTTTTCATCGGAATTGCCGGTCCTTTCTTTTGGTGAATGCGTTTTCTTTGACTATTTTAGCAAAAAAAGCGGACAACATCAATCGGCTGTTTCGGAACCTGACATACTTTTGCCTTGTTTTTATTGTGCGCGCGGACTTATTTTTTGCCCGGAATATGGTAATATGGAAGAGGCCCGCGAAAAAGCGGAATTCGCCGGCCTTTTTACGCGGAGCAGACAGGGGAGAGACGATATGCTTGAAATCAGGGACGCCGTAAAAACCTATAAGGCCGCGGGTGTCAGCGCCAGGGCGCTGCAGGGGATCAGCATCGCCTTCAGGAAAAATGAGTTTGTGGCGGTGCTCGGTCAGAGCGGCAGCGGGAAAACGACGCTGCTGAATATCATCGGAGGCCTCGATCATTACGATTCGGGCGATATGCTCGTTCAGGGACGCTCCACAAAGCAGTACTCCGAGCGGGACTGGGACAATTACAGGAATCACCGCGTGGGCTTTGTTTTCCAGAGCTATCATCTGATCCCGCACCAGACGGTGCTCGGGAACGTGGAGCTGGCGCTGACGCTTTCGGGCGTCGGAAAAGCCGAAAGGCGGGCCCGCGCGAAGGAAGCCCTGGACCGGGTGGGCCTGGGCGACCAGACGAACAAGCGTCCCAACCAGCTCAGCGGCGGTCAGATGCAGCGGGTGGCCATCGCCAGAGCGCTGGTGAACGACCCGGAGATCCTGCTGGCGGACGAGCCCACCGGGGCCCTTGATTCGGCCACGGGCATCCAGGTGATGGAGATCCTTAAGGAGGTGGCCCGGGACAGGCTGGTCATCATGGTTACCCACAATCCGGACCTGGCGGACACCTACGCCACGCGGATCGTGCGTCTTGAGGACGGCAGGGTGATCAGCGACAGCGATCCCTGCGGAGCGGATGAGCTTTCCGTGGAGGCGAAGGCCGACATCCGGACGGGGGAAAAGCGCCCGTCCATGGGCTTCGGGACCGCCCTGGGGCTGTCCTTCAGGAACCTGATGACCAAAAAAGGCCGGACGATCCTGACCAGCTTTGCCGGATCCATCGGGATCATCGGCATCGCCCTGATCCTGTCCATTTCCACGGGGATCAGCCGCTACATCGACCGGGTGCAGCAGGACACGCTTTCAGGATATCCGCTGGAAATCGAATCGAGCCAGATGGACATGACCGGCATGATGCTGAACATGAGCGCGGGCCGCTCCGAAGCGGCGAAGGCCGAACGGGAGGAAGGGCGGATATACAGCGGGGACGTGATGAGCAGGATGCTCAACGCGATGAACGCCACCATGACCCATAACGACCTGAAGTCCTTCAAGGCGTTTCTGGACAGCGGCGGGAACGGCATCGGGGAGCTGACCAGCGACATCCGTTATTCCTACGGAAATCAGCTGAGCATCTGGCGCGACGCCGGCGACCAGGGCTGGATCCGGGTCAATCCCAGCCAGGTGCTGTCCCTTTCGGGACTGATGGGGAGCGACAACAGCGTCATGGATCTGATGGGCCTGTCGTCCATGTCTTATTCGCTGGCGAACCTGGACGTGTTCACGCAGCTGCTGGACAACAGGGAGCTGATGGACCAGCAGTATGAGGTGCTTACCGGAAGAATGCCTTCCTCATGGGACGAGGCGGTGATCATCGTGACCGAAAGGGGCATGATTTCCGATTACACCCTTTACGCCCTCGGGCTCAGGGATCAGAGCGAGATTGCGTACCTGACCAGGGAGACCTTGGCGGGAAACGAGATAACCGTGGAGCAGACCAGCTACAGCTATGAGGAACTGATGGCCCTTACCTTCCGCCTGGTGCCGGACAGCTACCGTTACCGGCGGAACGAGAGCGGCGTCTGGGTCGATATGAGCGGCGACGCGGCATATATGGCGGGAATCTACACGTCTTCCCCCGAGATACGCATCGTGGGTATCCTCAGGCCCCGGGAGGACGCGGTGACGACCCAGAGCGGCGCTTCCGGTGGCATCGGATATCTCGGATCGCTCCAGCAAAAGGCCATCGAGCTTGTGAATTCCAGCCCCGCGGTAATGGCCCAGCTGGCTTCGCCCGAGGTCGATATTTTTACCGGTCTGCCCTTTGAGGGGACCGAGGCCGCCGAAAGCGGGAACATCGTCCTGGACCGGTCCATGATCCCGGAGCAGTACCGGGCCTTTGTCCAGAACATGACGGACGAGCAGATCATCGACATGGCGAAAAAATACGGGTCCATGTACGGCCTGGATTTTTCCTTTACTTCCGCTTCCTCCCTGGGGGACAACCTGAAAACGCTGGGCGTGATCGATCCCGACGATCCCGTGACCATCAGCATTTACCCGCGGGATTTTGAGAGCAAGGAAAGGATCGCGGACCTGATCGCGGAATACAACAGGCAGGCCGGGGAGGAAGGGGCCATCACCTACACCGACTATATCGGCCTACTCCTTTCCAGCGTAACCACCATCGTCAACGCCGTCAGCTATGTGCTGATCGCCTTCGTGGCCATTTCCCTGGTGGTCTCGTCCATCATGATCGGCGTCATCACCTATATCTCGGTGATGGAGCGTACCCGCGAGATCGGCATCCTCCGCGCCATCGGCGCCTCCAGAAGGGACGTGGGGCGGGTGTTCAACGCCGAAACCATGATCATCGGCCTGGTCAGCGGCCTGATAGGCATCGGCGCGACGCTGCTTCTGAATATCCTTGTAAACATCGTCCTGCACAATCTGACGGGCATTTCCGCCACCGCCGTGCTGCCCGTGGACAGCGCGCTGATCCTGATCCTGATTTCGATGGGGCTGACCTTTATCTCCGGCCTGATTCCTTCCGGGTCCGCCGGCAGAAAAGACCCCGTCGCGGCGCTCAGGACCGAATGACGGAAAACGGGTGCGGCATAAAACAGACAGCGGTATGTTTTGACCGGCTTAGCGCCGGGGCGAATCCCCTCCGGGGGAACGTCCCGGCGCGAACTTTACAAAAATGGAACGGATTCTGCCGGGAAAAGGGGTGTACGAAGTGAAGGAAACTATGCTATAATCAAATGTGTGCCCCGGCACACACAAACGGAAAGAAGGATATGCGGATTTGAAACTTTACCTGGCTTCCGCGTCGCCAAGACGCAGGGAACTGCTTGAATATATGGGCATCCCCTTTGAAACGGCCGTATCCGACGCCGCGGAGGACGCTTCCGGGACGCCCGAGGAAGCGGCCGTGGGCAATGCCGTGAAAAAAGGGGAGGCGGTAAGCCGCCTTCATCCCGGGGACGTCGTTCTGGCCGCCGATACGGTGGTGTGCCTGGACGACGGGCGGATCCTCGGGAAACCCCGCAGCCGGGAGGAGGCCTTCGGGATGCTCAGGGCCCTGTCCGGCGCGGCCCATCGGGTGGTGACGGGCGTGGCCGTGTTTTCCCCGTTCGGGGTGAAAACCGGCTTCGAGGTCTCCCGGGTGGTTTTTGACGACCTTACGGACGAGGAGATCCGGAATTACATCGCCACCGGTGAGCCGATGGACAAGGCGGGCGCGTATGCCCTGCAGGGGCGCGCCGGCGTGTATGTCGAAAGGGTGGAGGGCAGCGTTACGAACATCATCGGCCTGCCGACGACCCTGGTGAGGCGGCTTCTGCGCTCCGTCCCCGGTTTCTCCGCCCTTGCGCCGTGAGAGGCCGTCTTTTTGCGAACCCCGTTTTTTCGATCGGGATCCGCAAAGGGAAAGCACCGACTGAATGATTACGCGCTTTTGATTGCGAGGTATAGATTATGGCCATCATTGCCCCTGATATCGGGATCGACCTGGGCACCAGCAACACACTGATCTATGTTCGGGGGAAGGACATCGTGATAGACGAGCCTTCCATTCTGGTCCTGGAAAGGGGCGGCAAGCATCAGGTCAAGGCCATCGGCGAGGACGCGCTTTCGCTGATGGGGCGCACCGCCGGCGATCTGACCGCCATGCGTCCTCTGAGCGACGGCATGATCAGGGATTTTGATCTGGCGCAGTATATGCTGCAGTATTTCGTGCGAAAGGCCATCGGCGTGTCCCATCTGGTAAAGCCGAGGGCCATCATTACCGTTCCGTGCCGGATTACGCCCATCGAGCGCCGTGCCGTCAGGCAGGCCGCCTTCGGCAGCGGGATCAGGCAGGGACACCTGCAGATGATCGAAAAGCCTTTTGCGGCCGCCCTGGGATGCGGGCTGCCGGTTTTCGACCCGGTCGGCTCCATGGTGGTGGATATCGGGGGCGGGACCACCGAGGTGGCGGTCATTTCCCTGGGCGGCGTGGTGATCTCCCGCGCAATCAGGATCGGCGGCATCAAAATGGACGAAGCGGTGGCGTCGTATGTCAAAAAGGAGTTCAGCGTGCTCATCGGCGACCGCACCAGCGAGGATATCAAGCTGAACCTGGGCAGCGCCATCCCCACAAGGGACCTGAGGGAATGCCCTGTCCGCGGGCGCGAGATGGTGACGCGCCTGGCGAGGAACGTGGTCCTCAGGTCCGACATGGTTTACGAGGCCCTGCAGCCCCCGATCCAGGCGATCCTCAACGCCATCCGTTTTGTGCTGGAAAAAACGCCCCCCGAGCTGGCCGGGGACATCATGAAGAGCGGGATTCACCTGACCGGCGGCGGCGCCAACCTGTTCGGCCTGGATCAGTATATCGCGAGCGAATTGGGCATCCCGGTGCTTCTGGCCCGGAATTCGGAATCCTGCACCATCCGGGGCGTCGGCGAGCTGACGGACAATATCGAATTGCTCCACCGCATCGGCAGGTCCAGTTTTCTCAGAGACGACGAGGAAGAGTGAGGCATGGCACGGGAAGAATTTGACGAATCCCTTTACAGACGCCCTGAAAAAAAGGACGCCGGGGAAGGGGAAGAGGAAAACAAAAAAACCGAAGACCTCCCGAAGAACGACGCGGCCCCGATTGGGGAAGACCCCGCCGACGAATGGAAAAGGCGGTCCGCCTGGGACGACGACGAGGAGGATGAGGAAAAGCCCGAACAGCCCCGCAGCCGGCGCAAATTTATGCCGGACGACGACGAGGAACCCCCCGAAGGGGACGGCCGGAAACCGGCGGAAAAACCCGCCGGAAAAGGCGAAGGCGGCGCGGACGAAGGCAAGAAGAAAAAAACCGGCGGGAAGAAAGCGCCCGACGACGCCCGGAAGGGCCGCAAGAGGATTACCTCCGGCGCGTCCTTTTACGGGGACGACGAAAAGCACACCGGCCTGAGGAAGGGCCTGGTGTGGGCTTTGTGCGTCGTTCTGTTCCTTGTGGTCGCCGCCATGACCCTTTCGAGCTTCATCAGCGAACCGGCGCTGGACAAGCCCAAGTCTTTTGTAAGCCGGATCGTCGCGCCTGTGCAGAGGCTGTTTTCCGACTTTGTGGACACGATATCGGATTATGTGCGCATGCTGAAGGTGCGAGGCGAGCTGGAATACGAATACGGCGAAATGCTCAAAAAAATGGACGACCTGGCCAGCGAGGCGGCCATGGCCGAGGAATACAAGCACCAGCTGGACCAGCTTTACGACCTGATGGACGAAATGAAGCGCAACACGGACATGAACCCGATTTCCGCGTCGGTGATCGGGCATGATACCGGGAACTATTTTTCGGTGCTGACCATCGACGTGGGAAGCAGCCAGGGCGTTTCCGAGAACATGGCCGTGGTTTTTTCCGGAGGCCTTGTGGGCTATACCTACGATGTAAAGGCGACCACCTGCAACGTCCTGTGCGTCATCGACAGCAACGCGACCGTGGCGGCCATGGTGCAGAATACCCGCGACCAGGGAAGCCTCAAGGGGACGCTTTCGGTGGACGGCACCGCCAACTGCCGCATGTATTACCTGCCTGACGACAGCCTGCCCCGCCCCGGCGACCTGGTGGTGACCAGCGGCGTCGGCGTTGAATTCCCCGTGGGGATTCCCATCGGGCATGTGCGCGAAAGCACCCGCGGCATGGACGACAACAAAAGCTATGTGGTGGTGGAGCCCATCGTCGATTTTCAGCACCTGGAGTACGTGGTGGTCTATCGCTACCGGCCTCCGTATACCCAACCGGTCCAGCAGCGTTCCGGCTACGGCGATATGACGCCGATTCCCCTGGAAACCCCGCGGCCCACTCCCGTGTTCCCGCCGGTCAATGAAGAGGATCTGCCCGTTGACATGACCGGGGATACGCCGGAGCCCACGCCCGGGCCATCCGATTCTCCCGAACCGACTCCGGCGCCCACGCCCGGGCCCGACGCGACCCCGCTGCCCGAGACCGTGGTCTACAATCCCCCCGAGAGCATCGCCGGCACCCCGACCCCGTCGCCCACGCCGGAACCGACGCCCGCGCCGACGCCCGCTCCCACGTTTGATCCCGGAAGCCTGACCGTAGAGGAAGACGAAACCCGATGAAAGTCATCCATCCCTTCAAAAAGCTCCTGGCGGTGATTCCCGGGGCATTCCTGATCTACCTGATCCAGGCGACGGTCATGCAGCACCTGACCATCGGAGGCGTCAGCGGATCCGTTCTGTTCGCCTATCTTGCGGTCATCATGGTTTCGTGCGGGAAAAAGAGCGTGTTCATCGCCTCCTGCGTGATCGGCATCCTGATGGAGAGCATGCTTTCCATGGTGGATTCGCTCTACATCATCTGCTATCCCCTTCTGACAATGCTCTGGGCCCAGCTTTTCTGCGATATGACCGACCGCCAGAGGGAGCAGAGGGAGATGCTGCATCCGAACAAACGGCAGGAGGATCTTCCCGCCTTTCTGAGGATCCCCCTGAGCGCGTTCTGCATGTGCCTGTCAATGCAGATCATCAACCTGGGATACGTATATCTGATCGGCAGCCCCATTACTTTTTCGCACATATTCAGAGCACTTCTGCAGACCCTGTATACAGCGGCGCTTTCACTGATTCTGGCGCTGCCGGTCAGGTTTATGCTGGGGATGTATAAAAAACGGACGAACGAAGTGCAGGAAGGAGGCCCGGCTTGAAAAGGCGCGGAAAGAAAAAAATCGTTTCACCGGAAAAAAGGTCAGCGAGACGCTTCGCTGCCTTCGGCCTGGCGGTTCTGCTTTGCTTCGGTTATATGGCTTACGGAGCGTATAATCTGCAGATCATCAAGGGGGAGGATTACGCCGAAAGCGCCAACGCCTCGGGCACAAAGACCATTCCGGTCAAGGGCATGCGCGGGATGATTGTGGATACCAACTCGGTGATTCTCGCCAAATCGGAGATTTCCTACGACCTTCAGTTCCAGAGGGTCGGCGACGAAAACTCCAGCGCGGACTACGCGGAGTTTACCCTGGCGATCCTGGAGGTTCTGAAAATCCTGGACCAGTTCGGGTGTCAGCTGTCGGTCTCCTGCCCGCTGGTCCACAACCCGGAAACGGGCCTGTGGGAGCTGGATTTCGGCAGCGGCGTATCCGAAAGCGTCCTGGTCACCCGCGAGAGGCAGTGGCGGTCCAACCATTACCTGACCAGCGCGGCTTATGCCGATCCGGAGGATTGCTATGTGCGCCTGTGCCAGCGCTACCGCCTGGCCGATTCGGCGGACGGGAGCCTTCACGCGGTCGCGGTGGTTTCGGAGGAGGACAGTCTCAGGGTTCTGGCGGTCTACAATGAGATGCAGATGAACCTGTTCAACTCGGTTCCGGTCACCATCGCGAAGGATATTCCGTATGACGCCGTAACCATCATCGAGGCAAACAGCCTGGCCCTCAGGGGCATGAGCGTTTCGGTGGGTGAAAAACGCGTTTATCCCCAGGGCAACCTGGCCTGCACGGTCATCGGCTATACAGGGGCCATCCAGAACGCGACCCGCTATTATGCGGAGCTTCAGGGCCAGGGGTATGCCCTCAACGACAAGATCGGCCTGGACGGCGTGGAATGGTCCATGGAATCCTGGCTGACCGCCTGCATCACCGAACGGCAGGGCAGCTGGGTGGTGGAAAGGGACTCCAACGGAAAGATCACCCGGTATCTCAGCTATACCGCCCCGCAGGACGGGAATACCGTCAAGCTGACCCTGGACGTCAATATGCAGCGGGTGGCGGAAACGGCCATCGCCGCCAACGTGAACGCGGTGAGGACGCTGCAGGAGGACACGGTGCAGTCCGGTTCCTGGCTTGAGACAAACAGCGCAAAGATGGCGAACCGCGACTGGGTGCGGTACCCGATCCAGCTTGCGGACACCGGCGTTCTGCTGGTCATGGACGTGGAAACGGGCAATCTGCTGGCCTCGGCCCAGTACCCCACCTACGACCTGAACGCGATGGTCGCGGGCGGCGCCTCCGCCCGGGAGATCGTCATGGACGAAAGAAACCTGCTGATGAACTATGCCACCCAGACCCGCGCCGAGCCCGGATCCATCTTTAAAATGTGCACGGGCCTCGCCGCGCTGACCAACAGCGCCGTGACGGGCTTCACCGTGGACACACGCATCAGTGACGGCGGCAAGTTCAAGGTGTATACTACAAACGAAAACGAAGCCCCTACCTGCTGGACCAATTATCCGCAGAACCACAGGGACCAGACCATCGTCGAAGGTCTTTCCAACAGCTGCAACTTCTTCTTCTATACGCTGGCCAGCTTCCTTTACGGGCAGAACGGCGAGCACGCGTCGGACCAGCTTTTGTACAAATACGCGGCGAAAATGGGCCTGACCAGCAAGACGGGCATCGAGCTTCCGGGCGAGCTCAGGAGCATCGTGGGAAACCAGCAGAACCTGTACGATACCACCGTCAGCCTGTCGGAGCAGGTGACCGACACCCCCATCATCGTGGCCAACTCCATCAAGACCCACCTGATCAACTACGGCGCAAGCTACGGCATCCAGTATGACACGGCGCGGCTGGACCGGGCCATCAAGCAGCTGATGGACATGGCCATCGAGACCGGTTCCGACTACTGGGTCACAAACGCGCGGCCCATACTGATGAGCGAACTGAACATGAGCAGGACCATGGTCATGCAGAGGGCCCTGATGTCCGATTTGTGGATCTACCTGAATACCATCAAATGGGGCGGAAGCCAGGAGATCCAGGTGGGCATCGGCCAGTCCATCACGCTTCTGACCCCGGTGGCGGTGGTGCGCTACCTTGGCGCCCTGGCGAAGGGCAACGTATGGAACGTGAATATCATCGATTCCATCATTTCCCCCGACGGCGAGATCCTTTCCGCCAAGGAACCCAGCCTGTTCAATTACCTTGAGGACGCGCTGCCGTATCTTCCGTATATCCACGACGGGATGGAAGGCGTGGTCGACGACGGCGGTACCGCCGTCAGATATTTCAGGAACTGGAAATACAGGGCGTCGGAATGGATCATGGGAAAAACGGGAACGAGCCAGGTGACCATCGGCGGCATCAAGCTGGATGTGGAGAACAACGCCTGGTTCATCTGCCTGGCGCCTCAGGACGACCCGAAGATCGCCGTGGTCTCCTTTATCCCCAACGGTTATGCCGGCGCTCACGCCACCCAGGCCGCGCGCGACTTTATCGGCTGGTATCTGGATGAGATGAACAAGGGCGAGGAGGACCTGGTCCTGCCCGGCGGCAACCAACTGACTCCCTGAGGAGGCGGGTATGAGCAAAACGTATCTGATCCTTTCCGGCAAGGGCGGGGTGGGCAAAAGCACCACCGCCGTGTCCCTTGCCGCCGCTTTTTCCGAGAGAGGCCTGTCCTGCGCGGTCATGGACGGGGATGTGGGGCTGAGATGCGCCGACCTGATGATGAACATGCAGGACAAGGTCGTATTTGATTTCATGGACCTGTGCGAGGGAAACTGCAAGCTGGAGGACGCGCTGTACGACGTGGACCGGATGGGTCCCGGGAGGGTCAGCTTGCTGGCCACGTCCCAGCTGCTCCGGGCGTCCCAGGTGAGGCCGAAGGACGTTAAAAAGATCACCGATGAAATGAAAAAACACTTTGGCGCGGTTATTATCGACGGTCCCGCCGGCATCGGCAGAAACCTGAAGGTACTGATCGACGCGGCGGACGAATGCATCATGGTGGCGACCCCGGACGACATTTCCCTCAGGGACGCCGAAAAGGCGGGCGAGGTATTGCGGGAACACGACAGGGACCACCCCTGGCTGGTGCTGAACCGGATGGACCCCTTCCTGGTGCGTTCCGGCGTGATCAGCGCGCCGCAGGACATTTCATCCGCGCTGGATATGCCCCTGTTGGGCGTGATCCCGGACAGCCCGGAGATTTATCCCGCCATGCTCCGCCGGCGCTGCGCTTATTATTCCGGGGACCGGAAGGTGAAAAACGCCTATGACCGGACTGTTTCGCGGCTGCTTGGGGCCGACGTGCCCTTCAGAAACATTCGGATGAGCCCGGCAATCCGTTTTTTCAGCCGCTGGAGGGGTGAAGAACAATGACGGCAGCGAACGCGGAACTCAAACGGCGCAACAGGGCCCATTTTGACTGGCTTCTTGTGGTCGCGGTCTACGCGCTTGCGCTCTTCGGAATCTTTATGATCTCCTCCGCGACCTATGACCCGGACCTGGGCGCGGATTCCACCCTTCTGAACAGGGTGCTCAATTCCAGGTCCTCCATGTGGCAGAGCATTTTTGTTCTGGCGTCTCCCATCGTGCTGCTGGTGGTGTCTTCGGTCCCGCTGGATCTTTTCCGCAGCCAGACGAGGCTGATCTACCTTGCGGTGGTTTTCCTTCTTGTGATCACCCTGGTTACGACCACCCTGGTCAACGGCATCAGAGCCTGGCTGAATACCGGCCTGGGACGGTCGATCCAGCCGGCGGAATTCGCCAAGATATCGGTTATGATGGCCCTGGCGCGAATCCTTTCCAAATCCGAAAAACCCGTCGCCAGCGTCAGGGAATTCATCCGGATCTCGGCTGTCGTCGGCATTCCCACGGTGATTGTTCTGGCCCAGGGTGAAACGGGATCGGTTATCGTTATCGCGGTCATGTTTGTGCTGATGCTCTATTTTTCCGGCGCCGACATCCGTCTGGTGCTCGGCATCGTGGCCGCGGGCGCCCTGGGCATCGCCGCGATTATCGGATACGCGCTGATCACCGATTCCTCGGATTACCGCATCCTCCGCCTGCTCGCCTTCACGGATCCCACCAAATACCAGTCCAGCGGCGGATACCAGCTGCTCAATTCCCAGAAAGCCATCGGATCGGGCCAGCTGACGGGCATGAAGGCGTTCACTCTGGGGACCGTGACCCAGCTCGGCGGCGTGCCGGAAAACTCCACGGACTTCATATTGTCCTCCATCGGGGAAGCCTACGGCTTTATCGGCGTTTCCGCCGTTCTGGGAATATATCTGTTTATCATCCTGCGCATGCTTTACCTGGCCAGGTATACCAGGGATCCGTACGGGAAGCTGCTGATTGTCGGCGTCATGAGCATGCTGTTTTTCCACGTGTTCGAAAACATCTCCATGTGTTTGGGACTGATGCCCATCACCGGCATTCCGCTGCCGTTTTTGTCCTACGGCGGGTCCAACTTTATGACGAATATCATCGGCGTCGCGCTGGTGATCAACGTGACCCGGTCCAGGACCGGCTCCAGCGGGATGTACAACGCGGGAGGCTACGCGGAATCCGAGGGGGTCAAGCGCTTTCTGCGGGAGAAGCCCAAAAAGGGAAACCACGACCGGAAGTAAGCGTCCTTATCCAAGTATGAACAAAATATGAATCTTTTTTCCGGGGGAAGAAAACCCCCGCCTCATTCGTCTTATGAGTGAGGTGATGAACAATGAGTAAGCTGTACATTGTCAGAGACGAGAACAATGCGCGCAAGGTACTGTACATCGACGCTCATCGGAAACAGGTGTTCATCAACGGCCGGGAATGCTGCCTGACCCGTCAGGAATACAGCCTTTTGACGGAGCTGGCAAGCCATACGGACGAGCCCGTATCCCGGGAAGTGATCCTGAAAAACGCCTGGGGTTTCCAGTTGATGGGCGAGACACGTACGGTGGACGTCCACATCCAGCGGCTCAGGCGCAAGCTGGGGGCCGCCGCCATCGAGACCGTCTACCGTTACGGCTACCGGCTGTGCGCCGAGGCCGTGTGATTCCATACCATAAAGAACGCATATGGGACCGTCATGGCCCGCCGCGTCCGGAACAGACCGGGGCGGCGGGCTTTCTTCGGGCCGGGGCAAAAAAATTGTCTTTACTTTATGCCGCATCCCGGGTATAATGGACAGGCAAATCGAAATTG
Organism: uncultured Eubacteriales bacterium; assembly: GCA_902789365.1. Taxonomy (GTDB): domain Bacteria; phylum Bacillota; class Clostridia; order Christensenellales; family Aristaeellaceae; genus RUG756. Next base: position 57,255 of record CADANQ010000002.1, on the reverse strand, counting down.
AAAGGCAGGAATCTTCAGAATGTTTTTTGATAAGCTGTTCGGTATCGTCTCCGCCTGCGCCGAAGGCGGCGCCGCGGCGCCCGCGGCCGGTGCGGCCGCAGGAACCGCCGATGCTTCCACGGGGGCCATGGGCGTCGGAAGCTTGGTCACCACCCTCCTGATGATGGTGGCCATGGTCGCGATCTTCTATTTCATGCTGATCCGTCCCCAGCGCAAAAAGGACAAGCAGGTCAAGGAGATGCTGGCCGCGCTGAAGCCCGGCGACAGGATTACCACCATCGGCGGCATCTACGGCACCATCAAGGCGATCAAGGACGACACCATCACCCTGTACGTCGGCTCCGACCGGATGGAAATGGTCGTGGCGCGCTGGGCCATCCGCGGCGTTGAGGATGTCAGCATCAAGAACGACGGCGAAGAGCTCACCTGATCCTCCGCAGAATAAAAATATAACCTCCGGCCCGCTTTGAGGCCGGAGGTTTTTGTATCCGCGCTTTTGCGGAGGGTTATTTCAGCCGGAGGTCCGTGCCGTAAAAGGGGATGCACAGGGCGACGCGCGTGTCCATCAGCCGGCTGAAGAAGCGCTCGGTATAGCGTTCCTTCAGGTTGTTCAGGCTCAGGTTGGTGCTGACGGCGACGCCCTTTTCCCTCAGGGTTCTTTCGTTGAGGACGTTCAGAAGCAATTCCACGGTGATGTTGTCAAAGAGGGGTTCCATGCCCAGATCGTCGACGATCAGGAGGTCGCATTCGAAAAAGCTTTCGGTATCCCGGGAGCCGGGACGGAAGTACGCGTTCCTCAAATCGTCAAGCAGGCGGTAGGCCGTAACATAGACCGTGTCAAGGCCCCGATCGGACAGCGCTTTTTCGACGCATTTAAGGATATAGGTCTTCCCGAGCCCGGTGTTTCCCTGGAGGATCAGGTTCCGTTTGTCCCGGGGATATCCGTCGGCAAAGGCGCGGCAGGCGCCGACGACCGTCTTCATGTATTTCCTCTGGGTGATTTCCATGCCCTCCGGCTTTACGTCCGGGAATACCGAGAAATCAAAATCATCGAAGGAAGCGCCGTCGAAAGCGGTTTTTTCCCGGCGGTTTTCCTCCAGTTCCCTGGCCCGCCTGACAAAGCAGGCGCACTCCCGCCGGATCACATCCCCGACGTAACCGGTATCCCTGCATTCCGGGCAGCGGCAGACCGGCGCAAGATAATCCCTGGGATAGCCGCAGGCGGCGAGGCGGTCGCCGATCTCCCGGTTCCTGTCCTCCATCATTTTTTCCAGGTCGCCGCCGTCCCTGCCGTTAAGGATGCCGTCAATGCCGCCGAGGATCCACATGTGCCGTTCCCTGCACATTTTTTCGATGTCCGGATGGGCGGAGAAGACTTCGTTTTCCCTTTCGGATTCGATCCGGCTGTTTTGTTCGCGCCGGAGGCGGTATTCCTCCGTCAGGGCGCGGTAGATTTCACTGTTCATCCCCGTCCTCCGTATCTTTCTTCAGCGCCTGCTCCAGGAAAGGACTGAAGAACTGGTCCATCCGGCTGTCGGTATAGGTCCGCTGGGGGAACTGCTGGGCGGTCACGCTCTTTTTGCCGCCGGCATGCTTTTCCCGGGCGGGCGGCTGTTCCGCTTTGGCCTCCGCGGCGGAGGTTATCCCCTTGTCCAGCCATGAATTCAGTATGGAATCCATATAGGAAAGCTTGTTTCCGCTGACCCCCAGGGCTTTTTCGGCCGCGGCCGTCATCAGTTCCGGTGTCGCGCCTCTGTCCCGCCATTTCAGGTACCAGGCGCGGTCGCCCTGGGTGATTCGGCCGTCGCGGCCGCAGGCTTCGAACAGACTCCGCAGCTCCCGGTTGGCCTGATGCATCCTGTCCAGATAGGCGGAGACGGCTTTTTCGTCGGTCATGCCTTTCTTCTCCCATGAGGAGAGGAGCATCGCCATCTCTTCCACGCCGCCTCCCGCGCGCCTGCATTCGTCCGCCGCGCAGACCAGCACGCCGTGGGGAAAGGTTTTGCGCCATTGCCGGTACAAATTGACCGCCACCTGGCGCTGCATCGCCGGCTTCAGTCCGCCGGTAACCTCGCTGACCAGGGCGAATTCGTCCTTTTCGTTTTTCAGGGCCTTTTCCACCTGGTCGCCGGTCCGGGCGTCCCCGCGGTTTTTGAGACCCGAGAGGATGCCGTCAAGGTAGGCCATGGTGGGTTCGCCTTTGACCGTCTCTTCGGTGGCCGCCATGATGGCGTCGTGGTCGAATTCCCAGTCGACACGCCATTTGCGGTACATGGCAATCTCGGCGTCGCTGGCCATGCGGCCCCGTTTTCCCAAGGCGCGAATGACTTTTTCACAGCCTTTCCTCAGGCTCAGGTCCATCCTTAAATAGGATTCCGCGTCCTCCGCGCTCGTCACGCCGCCTTCGCGCATGGCCGCCGCGGCGCTCTCCGCTTTTTTAAAGGTGAACTGGGGGCCGGAGGTCGATATCATGTGGTTGATCAGCATCAGGACGGCCTCGGGGGAGAGCCCCATGTCCTGGACCCATTCCCAGGCCTGGGCGATTTCCGAAGGGCGCACCTTGCGCCTGTCCCCGAAGGCGGCGTAGACCGATTCCGCAAAATCCAGGTATGAGGGATCGGCTTCGAAGCCCGCTCCGGAGGAAACGCGCTGCCTGGGGGAGTGGAACACATAGCGCGGCGGGTCCTCGGTCTCGATGGTCACAAGGCCTCTGCGTTCCCAGTACCTCATGGCCGCGGCGATCTCCGGGGCCGACAGGTTCAGATCCTGGGCCGCGTCCTCAAGCGTGGCAAAAGCGCCGTCCCGGCCGCACTGGTACAGGCCCCACAGGTAGACCTTTACCTGATCGCCTTTGGCGGAGGGTAGAAAATTGCGGATAAACAGGTTTTCGACCGCGGTCACGCCGTATTCCCCGGCGTCGGGACCAAAACGAAACATGGAATGTTCCTTTCTTTTTTTTCCGGGCCGGAAGCGCCGGAACGGGATCATCGGCGTGAAGAGCCTCCCGCGGGCACGGCTTTTTCTTCGGCATGGGGCCTGAAAACAAAGCGTGAAAGCAGAAAGATCATCAGGAGGCCGCCGAGGCACATGGCCGCGAGAGAAAGCTTCTGCGGCCTGTCCAGCGCCGTCAGGTAAAAGATATTGCCTGCAAAGACCACGGCGGAGGCGAACGCGGCGGACAAAATAAGGAGCAGCGCGGAACGGAGTTTGCTGAGGGGCCTGCAGACCGTATAAAGCATTCCCAGGGAAATGACGCCGGTTACGATAACGGCGACGGTGGAGCTGGTATCCGCGGACCAGGGACCGAGAGAAAGAAGGGAGGCGACGGTGCACATGACGGTCGCCGCCGCGGCGCCCGGCGCGGCGCGCCTGAACACTTTTTTGAGAAAACTGCCGCTGACCCGCTCGTTGTTGGGCTCAAAGGCAAGGATGAAGGAAGGCAGGCCGACGGTCAGGGACGAAATCAGGGTCAGCTGGATGGGCTTGAAGGGATAGGGCATGGGCAGGAACAGGGTAAGGAAGCTGAGGGCGAAGGAGAAGATGGTCTTGACCAGGAACAGAGCCGCGGCGCGCCCGATGTTGTTGATCACGCGCCGGCCTTCGCCGACCACCCGGGGAAGGGTGGAAAAGTCGCTGTCGAGAAGGGACAGCTGCGCGGCTTTGCGGACGGCGTCGCTTCCCCCGACGGCAATGGCGCAGTCCGAGGCCTTCAGGGCCGGGATGTCGTTCACGCCGTCGCCGGTCATGGCCACGGTGTGTCCCTCGGCCTTCAGCGCCTCGACCAGGAGGCATTTGCCCTGAGGCGTCACCCGGCCGAAGACCGTGTTTTCGCGGACCAGGGCGCGGATCTCCTCCGGAGGGGTCTCGTCCGAAAGCTGCGACACGTCGGCGCATTTCTCCGCGCCGGGGATGCCCACCCTGGCGGCGATGGCGGAAACCGTGCCGGGATCGTCACCGCTGATGACCTTGAGAGTTACGTCCTGGCGGCGGAAGTATTCAAGGGTTTTCTCGCAGCCATCGCGGATCCTGTCCCGGATCACGCACAGGCAGAGGAGCTTTTCGATCGCGGGGATCTTCCTGTTCTCGATCCGTCCCCGGCAGCGGACGGCGCAGACCACCCGGCAGCCCTGGGACGCGTATCCTGAGCAAAGACGCCGGATCTCGTCCGTATACAGGCTTCCCAGAAGGAAGGAGGGGGCGCCGGCGGCGATGACCGTTCCGTCCGGAAAAGCGGCGGCGGAGTATTTGCGCTCCGAGGAGAAGGGCAGGACGTCCAGGGGCTTTTCGTCCGACGGGGGAACCTGAAGGGAAACGGCCGTCAGGGTGGGGGAGGAAATGTCCACCGCCCCGAGGAAACGGGAAAGCGAGGAGCGAATCTCTTCGTCGGAGGCGTCCAGAGGCACGATTTCCTGAAGGGTCATGTTCCCGCTGGTCAGCGTGCCCGTTTTGTCCAGGCACAAAACGTCCACCCGGGCGAGGGATTCGATGGAATACAGGTCCCGGACCATGGCGTTATGCCGTGACAGCTTGATTACCCCGGCCATCAGGGCGGTGGAGGTCAGGAGGATCAGCCCCTCGGGCAGCATGCCAAGCATGGAGGCGGCGCTTTTCGTCACCGCGTCCTCGACGGTAAAATGCAGGAAATAATACTGCTTCAGGAACAGGAGAATGCCGACGGGGACAAGGAGGATGCTGGAGATGCGGACCAGCTTTTTCATGTCTGCAAGCAGCCGGGAACGGGGCGGACGGATGTTTCTGGCGCTTTTCTGCAGCCGGTTGATATAGCTTCTTTCCCCGGCGTGGACGATCTGGGCGGTGAAGCCGCCCTCGGACAGATAGCTTCCGCTGAGGAGCCACTGCCCCTTTTCCTTGAACACGGCGCGGCTTTCGCCGGTGAGCATGCTTTCGTTGGCGGCGCCGTGTCCTTCGAGCACCACGGCGTCGGCGGGAACCTGTTCGCCGCTCTTCAGGCGGATGACGTCGCCCTCCGCCAGTTCGCGGGAGCGCAGGTCCCGCCATTCCCCGTTCCGCAGGACCGAAACCGTGCCCTCCGCCATCAGCTGCATTTTTTTCAGAGCCCGCCAGGTCCGAAGCTCCTGGACGGTGCCGATCAGGGTGTTGCTGATGACGACCAGCATAAAGGTCAGGTTGCGGTAGGCGCCCACCGCGATCAGCGCGGCGGCGATCAGCGCGTTGAGGAGATTGAACAGGGTTAAAACATGGCTCCGGAGGATGGAAAGCGGGCTTCTTTCGCCGTCTTCCGGCACGGTGTTCCCAAGGCCCGCCCGGACGCGTTCCTCGTACTGAGCGTCGGTCAGTCCTTCCGGACCCGTGGGCTGCCAGCCCTCGGGCAGGACTGAGGGGATTTTCAGGACTGGATCGGGTTCGTTCTTCATGATTGTTCTCTTTCCGGGGCCGGCGGGAGCTCATTCCGTCCCGCCGGCGCCAAATCAATGTGAGAGCCGGCTTTGGTCCGCCGCTCTCAATGGGGGAGCTTCAGGGCCTGCCGTAGGACGAAATGAACTCGTCCTCGGTGATGACCGGAACCCCGAGCCCCGCGGCCTTCCGGCTTTTTTCGCTGCCGGAGGAGGCGTCGTTGGATATCAGGTACGAGGTTTTGGAGGTGACCGAGCCGGTGACTTTCCCGCCCTGGGATTCGATGTATTTTTTCATTTCGGCGCGGTTGCGGAAAACATGTACGTCGCCGGTGATGACGAAGGTGAGCCCCGAGCAGTTTTCGCCCGAGGGCGTTTTCTCCGTTTCGGTTACCCGCAGCTCCCCGAGGAGGTCTATGAGGGACCGGCGGTTTTCTTCGTTCTTCATCCAAGCGACCACGGAAGCGGATTTCTCGGGCCCGATGCCGTCGATCACGGCGAAAACGCCGGGATCTTCGGCCCCGGCCGCCGCGCCGATCAGGCCTTCCAGGGTATAATGCCTCAAAAGGAGCCGCGCCACCTCGCTGCCGCACAGGGGGATATTCAGGGCGTAGAGCAGTTTGTCGGCGCTGACCGCGCGGCTTTTGTCGATGGCGGAAAGAAGGTTGGAAACGCTCTTTTCGCCAAAGCCCTCCAGCACGGCCATTTCGGAGGCGTGGCCTGACAGGGCGTAAATGTCCCGGTACTCACGGACCCACCCCAGGTTGATCAGGCGCACCAGGGTCTGGACGGATAGGCCGTCGATATCCATGCCGGCTTTGGAAACGAAACGGGCGAGCTTGCGGATCTTTTTGCCGGGGCATCCCTCAAAGGCGCAGCGCAGGGTCTCGGCCCCGCCGGCGGACATGGAGAGGACCGTGGCGTTTCCGCATACGGGACAGACCGACGGAACGGAAAAAACCCCTTCAGCCCCGAGCACGGCGACCACCTTCGGGATGATTTTGTTGGCCTTGATCACGCGGATGCGGGTTCCCGCGCCGCCGAGCCCCAGACGGCGGCATTCCGATACGTTGTGGAGCGTGGCCCGGGATACGGTGGTCCCTTCCAGCCGGACCGGGTCAAAAAGCGCTACCGGCGTGATGGCGGAAGCGGCGCAGGACCATTCCACCTGCCTGAGAACGGTATCGGCGCTTTCGTCGGCCCATTTGAAGGCGATGCCGCCCCTGGTCAGGTGATGGCCGGTGACGCTGCCGCCCCCGGCGTAGACGGTGTCGTCGTAGGTGACGACCAGCCCGTCCACCGGGAAGGGGGAAAGCCCCTTTTCGGCCCTGTCCGACCATTTTTTAACGGTGTCCTTAAGGTTTGCCGGGTCGTCCACTTTTTCTCTTTCGACGGTGGTAAAACCCAGGCCGTCAAGCAGGTCCAGCCTTGCGCCCCAGGATACGATGTCCCTGTCCGTATGGACCAGGGTAAAGGGGATAAAACGAATGCGGCGTCGGCGCACCTCGGCGGGATCCTTCAGGGAAAAGGATCCGGAGGCCAGGTTCCTGGGATTCTGGTAATCCTCGCCGGATTCCAGGAGGAAGGCCTCGAAATCCGCGTAGGAGATGACCGCCTCGCCCCGGATGACCAGCTTGCCTTTTTCGCTGACGGTGTCCGGGATGCCCGCGATGCAGGAAGCCAGGTGGGTTACCCGGGTGCCGACGACGCCGTTGCCGCGGGTGAGGAGACGGACGAGACGTCCGCGCTCATAGGTGGCGACCAGGGTCAGGCCGTCCTCCTTCCAGGAAACCCAGACGCTCCTTCCGCCGGCATATTTGACCAGATCGTCGGGGGATTTGGTCTTCTGCAGGGAAAGGGCCGGATATTCGTGGGGCTCCTCCTGCCCGGGTATGACGTCCTCGCTGACCCTCTGGGTGGGACTGTCCGGGAAACGGATGCCGCTTTCGTTTTCAAGGCGGGTCAGCTCGTCGAACTTTTCGTCCCATTCGTGGTCGGTCATAATCTCGCTTTTTCCGCCGTAATAGGCGGCGGAAGCGGCGTTCAGGGTGTCGATCAGGCGGCGGATCTTTTCCTCCATGGGTGCCTCCGTTTGGCGGCGGCGGGCGGAATACCCGCCGGATGGATAAATGCCTTTATATTGTAGCATCATTCCGTTTTCACATCAAGCGGTCAAAAGCGGTTTGCAGTCTCCGGCCGGATATAGTATAATGCAGAGGATCGCGCAATATCGAGGGAACGGGGGAAGAACATGGCCTTCACACATCTGCATCTGCATACCGAATACAGCCTTCTGGACGGGGCCTGCCGCATAAGCGCCCTTCCGAAAAGACTGAAGGAGCTGGGAATGGATTCCTGCGCCGTGACGGATCACGGGGTATTGTACGGCGCGGTGGACTTTTACCGCGCGTGCAAAAAAGAGGGGATCCATCCGGTCATCGGGTGTGAAATGTATGTCTGCCGCGATATGAACGATAAAAGCGCCCTGACCCGTGATTACAGCCACCTGATCCTGCTGTGCGAAAACGAAACCGGATACCGCAACCTGATGTACCTGGATTCCGAGGCTTTTACCCGCGGGTATTATTACAAGCCGCGGATCGATTACAAGCTTCTCGAGGAGCATCACGAGGGGCTCATCTGCCTGAGCGCGTGCCTGTCCGGCGACCTGCCGCGGCTGCTCCTTGAGGAGCAGTGGAAACAGGCCGAAAGCTATGTCCGCGAGATGGAAAGGATCTTCGGCAGGGACCGTTTTTTCATCGAGATGATGGATCACGGCCTGCCGGACGAAAAGACCGTGCTTCCGCGGCTTCAGGAGATATCCCGCCGGACTGGCGTAAAGCTGGTGTGCACCAACGACTGTCATTACCTTCGCAGGGAGGACGCCGAGGCGCAGGAAATCCTGATGTGCATCCAGACCGGCAAGACCCTGGAGGACGAAAGCCGGATGCGCATGGATACCCGGGAACTGTACGTGAAGGACGAGGAGGAAATGCTCCGCCTGTTCCCGGATCACAGGGACGCCGTGGAAAGGACCCATGAGATCGCCATGCGGTGCCATGTGGATTTCGACTTCACCGCCCGGCACCTGCCGCGATTCGATATCGTCCCGCCTTATGAAAACGCGGGGGATATGCTGAGGGGCCTGTGCGAGAAAGGCTTCCGGGAACGCTACGCGGAAGGGGACGCCGCAGCCCGCGAACGCCTGGAATACGAATTGTCGGTCATTCATTCCATGGGCTTTGACGATTATTTCCTGATCGTATGGGATTTTGTCAAATACGCCAAGGACCAGGGAATCATGGTCGGCCCGGGACGCGGCTCCGGCGCGGCGTCCATCGTGGCCTACTGCCTGAACATCACCATGCTGGACCCGCTGAAATACAACCTGGTGTTCGAGCGGTTCCTCAATCCCGAGCGGGTCTCCATGCCCGATATCGACATGGACTTCTGCTATGAGCGGAGGCAGGAGGTCATCGACTATGTCACCCGCAAATACGGCAGCGACCGGGTATGCCAGATTATCACCTTCGGCACCATGGCCGCCCGGGGCGTGGTAAGGGACGTGGCGCGGGTGCTGGGATGGAGCTACGCCGACGGCGACCGGGTCAGCAAGGCCATCCCGATGGCGCTGGACATGACGCTGGAAAAGGCGCTGAAGATATCCCCGGAGCTGAAGGAAATGTACGAGGGCGAGGACCGGGTAAGGACCCTGATCGATACCGCGATGAAGCTGGAGGGCATGCCCAGGCACGCATCGACCCACGCCGCGGGCGTCCTGATTACCGGCGAGCCGGTGACCCATTTCGTGCCGCTGCAGCGCAACGACGAGGTGATCACCACCCAGTACCCGATGGGCGTTATTTCGGACCTGGGCCTTTTGAAAATGGACTTCCTGGGCCTGAGGACCCTGACGGTGATCAGGGACGCGCTGGACATGATCCGCCTCGGCGGGAAAGACCTGCGGGCCGAGGATATCCCGATGGACGACAGCGCGGTGTTCGACATGATCTGCGCCGGGGATACCGACGGAGTCTTCCAGCTGGAAGGCGGCGGGATGAGGACGTTCCTTACCAACATGCGTCCCCGGACCTTTGAGGATATCATCGCCGCCATTTCGCTGTACCGCCCCGGCCCCATGGAATCCATACCGCGCTATATCCGCGGCAAGGAACACCCGGACCGGGTGGTTTACGATACCGAGAAATTGCGCCCCATCCTGGAGGTTACCTACGGGTGCATGGTCTACCAGGAGCAGGTGATGCAGATCGTGCGGGACCTGGCGGGGTATTCCATGGGCCGCAGCGACCTGGTGCGCCGCGCCATGGCCAAGAAAAAACACGATGTGATGGCGAAGGAGCGGGAGATCTTCATCAACGGCTCCCCGGAAACAGGCGTTCCGGGCGCGCTGAAAAACGGCGTCAGCAGGGAAGCGGCCGAGAAGATCTTCGACGAGATGACGGCCTTCGCCTCCTACGCCTTCAACAAGCCCCACGCCGCGTGCTACGCGGTGGTGAGCCTGCAGACCGCTTACCTCAAAAAGCATTATCCCGCCGAATTCATGGCCGCCCTGATGAACAGCGTACGGGGCAATTCCGCCAAAATCGCCGGGTATATCCAGTATTGCCGCAGAAACGACATCCCCATCCTGCCGCCGGACATCAATACCAGCGTGACGAAGTTCATGGTCGGCTTCGCCCCCGACGGCCGGAAGGGCATCCGGTTCGGCATGGGCGGTGTCAGGAACGTGGGGGACAGCGTGGTGGAGGCCATTGTCCGGGACCGGGAGAAAAGGGGCCCGTTTTCGGGAATCTTTGATTTTTGCCGCCGCATGGGCGGCGAGGTGGTGAACAAGCGGGCGGTTGAAAGCCTGATCCGCGCCGGCTGCTTTGACGCTCTGGGGGCGAAAAGGAGCCAGTGCATGAGCGTATACGAGCAGGCCCTGGACGCCGAAAGCAGCCGCAAAAAGAACAATGTGGAGGGGCAGATTTCCCTGTTCGACTTCGGCGAAGGGGAAAGCGATCTTTTCGGCGGCAGCACCGACGTTTTTCCCGACATTCCGGAATTCCCCCGCCGGGAAATACTCAACCAGGAAAAGGAAATGACTGGAGTCTATATTTCCGGCCATCCCCTCGACGACTGCGCGGCCCTTCTGGACCGCCTGGAGGTCAATACCCTCTTCCTGCAGGAACTGGAGGAACGGGAGGACAAGGGGGTGTCCGAGGACGGCAGAAAATGCATGATGGGAGGCATTTTGATTTCCAGCCGCTCGAAAGCCACCCGCAAGGGGGAACTGATGGGCTTCGCGGTCCTGGAGGACCTGTACGGCCAGGTGGAGTGCATGGTGTTCCCCAGGGTCTACGCCCGGATCGGCCGGGAGCTGACCGAGGACCGGGAGGTTCTTCTCTGCGGCAGACTCAGCGTGCGTGAGGACGAGAACCCGAAATTGATCGTGGAGGAGGTCCGGGACCTGCGGGAGGGGATCGCCCTGATCCCCGGCGGAACCGGACCGGCCCCCGGGGTCCCTTCCCGGGGGAAGGATCCGGCCCTTTGCTCGGCGGCCGGGAAGGCGGAAAAACGGATCTACCTGCATCTGCCCGAAAGCGCGCTGCCGCGCCTTGAAAAAGCGCTGGGAGGGCTTGAAAAGGGTGACATCCCTGTTTACTGCCAGCTGAAGGGAACCAGGCAAATGATCCTGATGCCCAGGGAGACCTGGCCGGGGGACGCGGACGAGGCGTCGAAAAAGCTGATCCTGACCTTTGGAACAGGAAACGTCAAGATCAAATGATCCGCGGAGCGGATTTGGAGGGATACCGATGAAAAGGCCGAGGACCACCTACGTGCAGTCGCGCAAGGCGGCGATGTTCGCCGCCGCGGTGAATATCCTGGAGATCCTGGCGGCGTTGGGGCTGACGGTGACCGTGCTCACGGGGAGCAGCGCGCTCATGGGGAGGAGCGGTTCCATTGCCCGGACCGCCGTGGTTTTCCTGGCCCTGATCGTGATTCTCGGGGCGGTGGTGGATATTCGTGAGGCGATCTCGGCCATCCGGGTGCACGCCGACGTAAACAGCCTGGACGAAACCGTCCAGGCCATGACGCTGCAGAACCGGCAGCTGCGGGTGCAAAGGCACGATTTTCTCAATCATCTCCAGGTGGTGTACAGCCTGATGGAGATGGGGGAATACGACGAGGCGATGGGTTATATCAGCCGGGTTTACGGCGATATCCGGTCTGTGGGCAAAAACCTGAAGACCGCCAGCGCCCCGGTGAACGCCCTGCTGATGGCAAAGACCCAGGAATGCCGGGAACGCGGCATCCAGATGGAGACGGAGGTCCGGGCCCGGTGGGAGGATCTGCCCATCGCCGACTGGGAGATATGCCGGTGTCTCGGCAACCTGATCGACAACGCGCGGGACGCCCTGAAGGATACGAAGCATCCGAGAATCTGGGTGACGCTGACCGAGGATGTGAAGGGATACGGGTTCCAGATCAGAAACAACGGTCCGCGGATTCCCGAAAACGTGATGGAAAGCATTTTCGAGGCGGGCTTTTCCCTGAAGGGCGAAGGCCGGGGCATGGGACTGTATATTACCCGGCAGACCCTGAGGGAGGCCGGAGGGGATATCCGCGTGGAGAGCGGCGACAGGAGCACGGCGTTTATCGCCCATTTCCCGAGGAACGCCGGAAAAGCGGAGGAGGCCCCGCCTGAAGCGAAATAAAAAATACGGGACCGCCGCGCCGTGTGGCGCGGCGGTCCCTGCTTTCGATGCGGGCTATTCAGCGCAGAACGGTATCGATGATTCCTCCCCCGAGGCACACGTCCCCGTCGTAAAGGACCGCGCTCTGGCCGGGGGTCAGCGCGCGCTGCTTTTCATCGGCGATGATCTCCATCTCGTCCCCCTGCCGGCGGACGGTGACCTTCTGGTCCCCCTGGCGGTAGCGGAAACGGCAGGCGAGGGAAACGGGGGTGTTTTCGGGCACCTCCTCCAGGACGAAAGTGGCCTGGGAGCAGACGCACCCGCGGGAGAAGAGCAGCGGGTGGTCCTCCCCCTGGGCTACGATCAGGCGGTTGTTTTTAAGGTCCTTGTCCACCACGAAAAAGCTGCGTCCGTCGCCGCGTCCGCCGATGCCCAAGCCCCGCCTCTGGCCGAGGGTGTAATACATCAGCCCCTCGTGGCGGCCGACGATTTCTCCCCGGTCGGTCACCATGTCGCCGGGCCGGGCGGGCAGGTAGTTTTTTAGGAACTGCCTGAAATTCCTCTCCCCGATGAAGCATACGCCGGTGGAGTCTTTTTTTTCGCTGACCCTGAGTCCGCGGTCCCGGGCTATAGAGCGAACCTCGCCCTTGGTCATGGCACCCACAGGGAAAACGGCCCTTTTCAGCTGGCCGCTTTTGAGCATATACAGGAAATAGCTCTGGTCCTTGGCACCGTCGGTCCCCTTCAGAAGACGGCCTTCCCCGTCGGTCCGGACGAAGTGCCCCGTGGCGAGGCGCTCCCCGCCGATGCGAAGGGCAAAGTCCAGGAACGCCCTGAATTTGATCTCCCTGTTGCACAGTACGTCCGGGTTGGGGGTGCGGCCGCGCCTGTATTCCTCAAGGAACAGGCTGAAGACCCGCTCCCGGTATTCTTTGGCGAAATTGACGCTGTAATAGGGGATGCCTATTTTGTCGCAGACGCTTCTTACGTCGCGGAAATCGTCCTCCGCGGCGCAGACGCCCTCCCCGTCGTCATCCTCCCAGTTTTTCATGAACACGCCGACGACGTCGTGCCCCTGTTCCTTCAAAAGCAGCGCCGCCACGGAGGAATCGACGCCGCCGCTCATTCCGACGATGATCTTCAACGGTTTTCTTTCCCCCCTTTGCTTTTTCCGGCGGCAAGCCTGGAAAAAATGGCGGCTCGCACCCGGGAAGCGACCTCGGTTTCCGTTCCGCCGGCGTCCACGGCGGCGCAGCGAAGGGGATCCTCCTCCGCCAGGCGCCGGAAAGCCCGGTCGGCGACGTCAAAAAAAGCGCAGCCGCTTTTTTCGATCCGGTCCGGGATGTCCTGCTTCGTGCGCCGGCGCAGGGCTTCCGCCGGGTCCAGGGTAAGGATGACGGTGACGTCCGGCATCCCGTCCCGCAGGGCCGGACGGTTGACGGCGCGGATCCATTCCATCCCGAGCCCCCTGCCCGCGCCCTGATAGACGAGGGAGGAATCGATATACCGGTCGGATATCACGGCCCACCCCTTTTCGAGGGCGGGAAGGATGACCTCGCGCAGGTGCTGGGCCCGGGCGGCGGCGAAGAGCAGCGCCTCGGTCTCGTCGCACATGCCGTTGTCCTCTTTTGTGAGGAGCATGCTTCTGATCCCCTCGGAGATCGGACACCCGCCCGGTTCCCGGGTGAGCAGGGTCCGGTAGCCCATTTTCTCCATCTCGGCCCTGAACAGGCGGATCTGGGTGGATTTGCCGCAGCCGTCGACCCCTTCGAAGGAGATAAAGGGCCCCCGCGGCGGTTTCCTGTCCCCGAGGAGGAGGCGGAACAGGGCGTCCGGGTCCTCCGCCGAAAAGGTCGGGGAGGAGGAGAGCATGGCGCCGTCGTCCCCGTAGCCCCACAGGGCGGCGCAGGTATCGCATCCGGCGCGCTGTCCGCCCAGGATGTCGCCGGGAATATCGCCCACCATCAGCACCCGCTCACGGGCTTTTTCGGGAAGGCCGGAAAGGGCGTTTCCGATCAGGGCAGCCTTGTCGGCGTGCAAATCGCTGAGGGCGGGGCAGGCGACGGATGAAAAAAAGTCCCACAGCCCGAAATGCTCAAGAATCGGGCGTGTGGCGTTCAGCGGTTTCCCGGTGGCGACGGCCAGGAAGACCCCGTCCTCCTTCAGACGCTTCAGCAGGGCCGGGATCCCGGGATAGACGGCGTTTTCCAGCATACCCCGGGGTATATAGCGCTCCCTGTAGCTTTCCGTGGCCATGGCGGCCTGTTCTTCGGTCATGCCGCACCAGGAAATAAAGGATTCCGCCAACGGCGGCCCGAGGAAACGGCGGAGCGTATCCTCGCCCGGGCAGGGGAAACCGTGTTTGTCAAGGGCATACCGGATAGATGCGTAGATGCCTTCCCTGGAATCGGTCAGGGTGCCGTCGAGATCAAATACGATGCATGTGTAAGCTGGAACCATGTTTCCTCCGGGCCGCACGGGCCATGGTATGTTGATTGACGCTGTCGGGCCCGGGCGGCCCGCAGGACGGAAAAGCGGGGGGGCTTTACAGGAAGGCGTCCGCCCGCCGGAGCCTCGCGTCGGCGCACCTGACGCCCTCCATGGCGCATTCCGCGTCGGAAAGGCCTTTCGCAAGGCCCGAGATCAGCCCGGCGCACAAAGCGTCCCCCGCCCCGGTCAGGGGCGTGCCCTCCGGAAGCGGGATGGCCGGGCATACGCCCCGCTCCTTATCCGAGGCGTAATAAACCCCGGCGGCTCCCATGGAGACGAACACCCTTTTCGCCCCCATATCAAGAAGCGCCGAGGCGCAGTCACAGGCTTTTTCCCTGCCGGTCATCGCCCGAGCCTCGGTCAGGTTGGGCTTGACCGCGCCGATAAAGGGCAGGGCCTTCAGGCAGCGCTTTGCCTTGAAAGCGGATACGGGATCGATGAAAACCGGGCCCCTGTTTTCCCATGCCCGGGCCGCGGCAAAGAGGGTATCCTCCGGCAGGTTGCAGTCCATGACCATCAGATCCGTATCCGGACGCCCGATCATCGGCAGGACATCTTCCGGCCGCAGGGATTCCATTCCGCGCATGTCGTTGACGGCGGCGATCATGTCCCCGTCCGGCCCGTGCAGGCACAGGTAAACGCCGGGCCCGGAGTTTCCCGGGATACACAGGTCCGTATTGATCCCTTCCGCCGTGCACATGGCTCTCACCGTGACGGAGGCGTGGTCGCTTCCCAGACTGCTGACCAGAAAGACGCGGTGTCCGAGCCGGACCAGTTCCGCGGCGATGTTGTGGACGACTCCTCCGGCGCGGAAACGGATGCGGCCGGGGTTGGAATCGCCGAACGCGAAGGCCGCGTCGCTTTGGCCCAGGATATCCAGGTTGACGCCGCCCAGGGCGATGATGTTCATGATTGCTTATCCTTCCCGAAAAGTCCGGAGCGAAAAACAGGATTTCCAATGAAGCCCGGACGGCGGTGAAAACGGGGGAAAAAACGCTGCGCCCGGCGGCGGGGAACGACCGGTTCCGCGCCTCATACGGAAGTATAGCACATATTTGGCCGCCTTCCAAGGAAATGCTTGAGTAAATCGGCGAAGCGTGATAAAATATGAGTTGGTGACTGCGGGCGGCCCGCGTTCCGCCCCCCGCGCTTTCCGACCGGATTTGCGTGGAACAGTTCATTGACAGGCAGATCAATAAAAAACGGATGGGTCCCGGGGACCGTACCGATGAGGTGGATATATGGAAACAAAGAATAACCGCATGTTCCTGACCGCCGCCGCGGCGCTCGCTGTTTTTGCCGCGTGCGCTTCCGCCGGCGCCGAGGACGCGGCGCCGGACTGCCGAAGCATGGGGGGCGTTCTTTCCTCCGATCTGAAGACCACCGTGACGCTGACCTGCGAAGGGGAAAACACCCTTGGCACCTCCGCCGTCCTCAGAATGTGGTCGGGAAGCGGGGAGGAGGCTTTGGACGGCGGCAGGGCCTTCGGCTGCCCGTGGACCTTCGGGTTCGACGGGGAGAGCGTTCGGGTGACGCTGTACGATGAAAACGGCAGCTATTATTTTGAGCCCTCCTATACTACCGACGAGGGGAAAACGCTGGTCCTGATGTGCGCCGATATGGAGAACAGCCAAATTCTGGTCACATCCAACGCGGACATGGGGTTTGCCGAGGTTTCCTTCGGACTGGATATGTCGGGTTATGACCGCTGCGTCGTGGAAGCGGGCATGTTCCTGGAATGCGGAGAGCTGCCCCGGGGCGGAGATGAAAGGCTGATCTCCGGGTTCCGGCCGCTGAAGGAGGCAAAATGGTTTTCCGACGAGGGCGAGACCGATTTCACACTATCGGAGACCGGCTATATGATCCTTCCCGTGGTTTTTACCGCCGGGATGGATACGCGGTATTATTCGCCTTCGGCCGGCGACGTCAGCTTTACCGTTACCGGCGGGGAAGGCGGCGATCAGGTCCTGGAGTGCGGCGAAACGGGGTCCGCCCTGTTTTCTCTGGACGCCGGCTGGCCTTTTGACGGCGCCGGGAGGACCTTTGCGGTTTCGGAAACGGTCCTGTCCCCGTATCTGATGCCCCAAAGCACGGTCTACACCATATATGCGGACGGCGGTTCGCTGGAAAGGAACGGGTCGGGATACCTCGGGACGAGGCATATTACGATATCCGACGGCGCCGGCGCTTCCCTGATGAATACGGTGCAGGAGGTGTCCTTCGCCTGGGATCCGGACGGCGCGATGTACGCAACGGCGGCGAACAACGCGGCCCCCGTGATCGTTTTTGACACCGAATACCGGGCGTCGGGCGAGGCCGCGATCTCCGGGCGCGTTTCCCTGCCGGCCAGATTCATCCCCGCCAGGGCCGGCGAGTTCACCCTGGTGCTGAAGGAGGACGGGGTCGAGATCGGCCGGGCGGAAACGGCGGCCGGAGGCACCTTTGCCTTTGATGCGATCACCTATTCCTATACCGATATCGGGGAAAAGCATTATACCGTAGTCCAGGAAAAGGGTGACTCGCCCGGCGTGGAATACGATGAAAACGAATATGAAGTGACCGTAACGATTTCCGACGCGGGCGACGGGCAGCTGCTGGCGGATCCCGGCGAAAAAATCGTTTTCACGAACGGCTATTCCGCCAAAGGCGTGCTGGAACTGCCGGTTGCCACCGCATTTACCGGCAGATGGCTGAAGGAAGGGGAACTGACCTACGGCCTCTTCCAGGGGCAGGAGATGGTGGCAAGCGCGGCTGCCGACGCCGGCGGCAACGCGGTGCTCAGGATGGAGTACGGCCTGGAGGACGTGCGCCAGGGAAAGGGCGCCGGACAGCGCACCAACACCCTGACCTACAGGGTTCGTCTGATCACTGAGGACAGCGATCTTCCCGGAGTCAGGACCGACCGCGATTCCATTACCGTCCGGGTGACGCTGACGGACAAAAGCAACGGGACCATCGAATGCACGTTTGAACCCGAGGCCTCCAATATCGTCTTTTCCCATGCCTATACCGCCGAGGGCACGGTGGAGGTGGTCGGCAGGGTCGTTTTCACCGAGGGCGAGATGAAGGCGGGGCAGTTCTCCTTTGTCATCCGCGACACGGAGGACGGACGCACTGTCGCGACCGCGTATAACGAGGCGGACGGCACAATCGTGTTCCCGCCGATCAGGTATAACCAGAACAATGTAGGCAGGCACACCCTGGAGGTCTCCCAGTATACCGCGGAGACCGATTCGGTGATGCTGGATACAAGAACCTACACGCTGGACGTCACGGTAAAGGACGCGGAAAACGGGACGCTGACCACGTCCTGCATCGTCACGGATTCCCCTGACGGGCGCGTGACCTTTGAAAACGGATACCACGCCTACGGCGATTTCACGCCCACCGCCTCCATGACCCTCGAAAACAGGGCCGTGGGTGAAAACGAATTCCTTTTCCAGCTTCTGTCGGGACCGGATGTCATCGACGAAGCGTGGGCGGACGCCGCGGGACGTGTGGTTTTCAGGAAGATCAACTACAGGCTTGCGGACGTGGGGGACCATCATTATACGGTCAGGGCCGTCCTTCCCTCCGCGCCGCGGGTCAGCTGCGCCGCGGTGGAATACCCGGTCCTGGTGAGGGTGTCCGACACGGGCACCGGCGCTCTGACAGTCCGGTCCGAGGGAAAGCCCCCGGTGTTTGAGTTCGTTTATTCCGCTTCGGGCAGTTACAGTGCCCAGGCCGCCGTGACCATGACGGGACGCGACCTGAAGTACGGGGAATTGTCCTTCTGCCTGCTGGAGGACAGCGTGGCGGTGAGCACCGGCATGGCCGACGCCAACGGCGACATCCGTTTCGACCCGGTGGTTTACACCGTGAAGGACGTCGGCGTACACGAATATACCTGCGTACAGAACGAGACCGTGCCGGGCGGCGTGGTCCGTGACGGCAATTCCTTTGACATCGTCGTAACTGTTTCCGACCGTGGCGACGGCACGCTGGAGGTGGACGCCGAGGGCGGGGACGACATGCAGTTCTTCTGCGGCTACGAGGCGTCCGGCAGCTACAGGCCCCAGGCCAGGGTGTTCCTGAACAACGGCGCCGTTGCCGAGGGGCAGTTCACCTTCGAAATCCTGGAAAACGGCAGGGTAATCAGAACCAGGCAGAACGGCGGCGACGGCCTGATCGAGTTCAGCCCGATCGACTACGCCGTGCAGGATGTGGGGCGGCATGTGTACGCCGTACGGCAGACCGGCCTTGACCTGGGCGGGATCCATCTGGACAGGACCGTCTGCGAGCTGATTGTCGAGGTGACCGACAACGGCGACGGCGTCCTGAACGCCCAAAGGCTGAGCGGGGACATCCGTTTCAACAACGAGTACAGGACGGTGGGCACCGCGTACCTGAACGGCAAGGTGATTCTTTCCGGCCGGGCGATGCGCGAAGGCGAATTCGCCTTTGAAGTCCGCTGCGGCGACCGACTGATCACCACGGGCACAAACGACGCGGACGGGCTGATCGTTTTCCAGGACATGGTCTTCACCCAGGACGACCTGGTCCCGATGAACGGCGTCCTGGTCAGCGACAACAGCCTGATGCTGACGGTATCCATGAAGCCGACGCCCGAAAACGCCGGGCTGACCCCCGACGACAAAACCTTCACCTTCGGAGTGGGGCTGCGGGATCTGGGCAACGGAACCATGACCGTGACCAAATCCCCCGAGGCGGAAAGCATCATCTTCCGCGTATCCTATGAAGCCGTCGGCGAAAGCGTCATTTCCGGTACGGTCCGCGCCGGGGATTATATCGCCGCGGAAGGGGATTTTGAGTTCGAGCTTATCGAAAACGGCGCGGTAATCGGGACCGCCGTCAACGAAAAGGACGGGACCTTTGCGTTCCCGGCCGTCCGGTATACCCAGAGGGACGCGGGAGAGCATACCTATACGGTCGCCCAGAAAGCCGGGAACCTGCCAGGCATGATTTATGACGGCGGGAAGTTCGACGTCGTCCTGGATGTAAAGGATGACGGCATGGGAACCATGACCGCGGAGCTTGTGTCCGAAAACCCCGCGTTTGAAAACAGGCTCGCCAATATCGGGGAGATGACCCTTACCGCGGGGATCGCCATGAAGGGAAGACCTGTCAGGGAAGGCGAGTTTGGCTTTATCCTGACGGAGGACGGCAAGGAGAAGGCCTCCGGGACAAACGACGCCCTTGGGCAGGTCTCCTTCGGCGTCGTCTACCAGAACGGCGACGAGGGAACCCACAGATATGAGATTGCCCTCGCTTCCATGCCCGAGGGCACCGAACTGATTTCGGGAGGGACAAGCGCGGTGGTGGCGGTCCGCCCCGACGGGACGGGGCGGATGAGCTGGTGGATCGAAAGCGAAGAAAACAAGCCCTTTGACGTAAGGTACACCGCGGGAGGCACTGCCGGCATCGTCTGCGAGACGCGTCTTACGGGCAGGACGATGGAGGAAGGACAGTTCACCTTTACCCTGACCGGCAGGGACGGGGCCGCGGACGTAAAGAGCTGCGGCGCCGACGGAAGGATCGTATTCGATCCGGTCGCCTTTGACGAAACGATGGTGGGCGTGTGGGAATATACGATCACACAGACCGGCGGCGATATGAAGGGCTATACCCTGGACAGGAAAACCGCCGCGGTGACCCTGACCGTGGAGGATTCGGCGGACGGAACGCTGAAGATCACCCAGTCCGAGGTTCCGGTATTTGAAAACGCTTACCTGGCCGAGGGGGGATGCGACGTTTCCGTCCGCGCCGAGGTCGACGGACGCGAGATTGCCGCGGGCGAATTCGTTTACATCCTTGAGGAAGACGGCGTTGAAATCGGCCGCGCCGCGACGGACGCGGCGGGGGCGGCGACGCTCGCGCACCTCAGCTTTACCCAGGCCGACGCGGGCGAGCATACCTATACGGTGCGCCTTGCGGACGCTCCTCACGCTTCCCTGACACCGAAGGGGGAGGAAACGGCCGTGCTGACAATCACGGTCGCGGACAGGGGGGACGGAACCCTTGAGGTTTCCGCGCCGGAAGAAAAGGTTTTTTCCTACAGGTATCATTCCGAGGGGACCTTCAGCGTCAGCGTCCGGGCCGTGATGAGCGGAAGGGACATCAGAAAAGGCGAGATTACCTACGTCCTGACGGACGGAACCGCGTCCCTCGGCACGGCCTCCGTCGACGAAACCGGTCTGGCCGTATTCCCGGAGGTCCGGCTTACCGAAGGCGAGGACGGGGCAAAGGAATACACGGTGAAAGTGGACGGCGCGCTTCCGGGCGGCGTAACCGGAGACGAAAGCGCGCTGATTAAGGCCGCGGCCGACGACGACCGGAAGGGAACCATCACCGTTTCGGCGGAAAGTCGGATGCCCGTAACGATGAACTATGTATACGCTCCCACGGGCTGCGCGCAAATTGTCTGTTCCGTTACGTCCGAAAGGGTGCGTTTCGGCGAAGGCGACTTTACCCTGGTCCTGGAGGACGGGAACGGAAATCAGATCAGCGCGGTCAATGAAGAGGACGGCACCGTTGCGTTCCCCGCCGTCGAATATACCCTCCGGGACGTTGGCGAGCACGTATACCGCGTCCGTCAGGAAAAGGGCAATATCGGCGGCGTGGTGTATGACGAATCGGTGAGGGAGGTCACGGTCCGGGTCACCGAGCAAAGCGACGGCACGCTCGGATGCGAGGTGTCCGAAGCGCCGGTCTTTGCCAACGGATATGCGTCCGCGGGCGACTGGGTGCCCGAGGCGGCGATTTCCTGCGCGGGCTTTTCTCCCGCGGGGGGCGTGATAAAGCTGACCCTGACCCGCGACGGGAACGTCGTGGCCGAGGGCGTCAACGACTCTGACGGAAGGGTGGCCTTTTCTCCCGTCAGCTTCACGGGAAGCGACGTCGGGAAGCACGATTACCTGATTTACGCCTCCTCCGACGCCTACAGCGGTATGGTATCCCCCGAGGACGGCGTGCCGATGAGCGTCACTGTCAGGGACAACAACGACGGAACGCTTTCTTTCCTGACGGAGGAAAGCGTCACGGTTCCGCTCAGTTATCTTTCCGCAGGCTATGCCCGGGTGGAACTGAACGTTTCGCTTAAGGGAAGGGAACTGAAAAACGACGAGTTCGCCTTCGCCCTGGTGGAACACGACAGCGTGGTCGCGACCGCCCGTTCCGACAAAAACGGCAGAGCCGGGTTTGACATATTCTATAATACGGATGACACCGGCGCCCATACGTACCAGGTTATGCAGCTGGACACCGGTCACAAGGGGGTCACGATTCAGAACCGGCGGTACACTGTCCGGGTTAACGTGACCGACAGGGGTACCGGGGAGCTTGAAACCGCCGTCGAATACCCCGAAAACGGGATTGTTTATGTGAATACCTATACCGCGTCGGGAGAACTGAAGGTGAACGCCCAGGTCATCCTGGCCGGCAGGGAGCTGAGCGAAAAGCAATTTATGCTTGCGCTGTACCGTGACGGGAAGAAAATCATGACGGCGCAATGCGACGCCATGGGCAGGGTTGCCTTTGACGCGCTGCCCGTGACGCAGGACGACGTGGGGCTCCTTTCGCTGGAACTTGGGCAGATTCCCGGGAACGAAGCCGGGATTACCTACGACGGCACCGTGTACCCCCTGCTGGTGACGGTGAAGGATAACGGCCAGGGCGGAATCACCTGCGAGTACGCCGAAACGCCCGCTTTCCGGAACAGCTACCAGGCTTCCGGGAAGGCGGAGATTACCTCCGAGGTGAACCTGATCGGAAGGGTCCTGCGCAGGGACAGCTTCACCCTGACCATGACCGAAAACGGAAATATTATCCAGCAGAAGAGCAACGACGAGGAAGGTGTGGTCAGGTTCGATCCCATCGAATACGGCATCGGCGATGTCGGAACGCACATCTATGAAATTTCCGAAACGGCGACGACCGAGGCCGGCGTGCCGCTGAGCGGCGAAAAGCAGATCGTCACTGTGAAGGTCTCGGACGAGGGCGGCGGCGTACTGAAGATCGTGACCACCGGCAGCGGATACGTCTTCCGCAACAGTTTCTCCGCCACGGCGATTCTGACCATCCGCGCCAGGCTGGTGGTGACCGGGACCGGCAGCGGGGAAAGCCCGCGCCTCATCCTGAAGGATACGGACGGCAACGTTATGGAGGAAATCACCGCCGTCGACGGTGTGAATGTCTTTTCGCCGATCGCTTTTTCACAGGCGGACGCGGGCAAACGGTTCGTATATACGGTTTCCTGCTCTGACGTGGAGAGCGAATATACGGTGGAGGCTTATGTATCCGACGGTCTGGACGGCACCCTGAGCGTTTCCGAGACCGTCAGGGGTTCCGAGGGCGTTACGGATATGATCCGATTCGTCATCGAATACGCGCTTGAACTGAAGATTACGGTCACCGGCACGAGGGAAGCGATTCCCTGCCGGATCGTCCTGACGGCGGACGGAGTCGAGCTGAAGGGCGAATACCCGGTGACGGGCGCCGCGGAAAAAACAATTTCCTCCGGCAGGACGCTGACCGTCAAGCCGGACTCGACGGCCGTAATCACTGATCTGCCCCTGGGCACCCGGTATACCGTAACGAGCGGAGCGGGCCTGAGGTATACCGTCAGGGCCGAAAACGCCGAAGGCACGATGATGGACAATCAGGAGTGCGTGCTCAACTGCGACTTCAGGACAACGGATTTCCGTTTCCGCGCCGAATTCACGGATGAGAACGGCGTTCAGACCAATGTGCCCGGGGAGATGGCCGAGTGGAGGCTGTACGCCAACGGTACCGAAACCGCGAACCGGTTCGAGGCCGACGGAAACGAATTCGCCGTCCTGGGACTTCCTTACGCGGGCACGGACGGCAAGGCCATTGAATACACCGCGAGGGCCGTCGTGACGGACGCCAATACCACCGTAATCTATGTGAACGGCGGCGAAAACGCCGACGACACCGACGAGGTGTATTCGGGCGGAACGGTGCAGCTGCACAGGGGCGTGATGTTCTCCGTCAGGGTCCGCTTTACGGACGGCGGCGACGAACCGGTCTATACCTATCGCACGGTGAGCGCGGTGCTCTATAATGAGGAAGGCAAGGTCGGCGACGTCAGTCTGATCCCGGACGATACCGGATGGTGCCGGCTGAACGGACTGGACGCCGAACATGAATATTATGTCGTCCTGTCGGGTGTGAACGGATACAAATCCGCCAACCGGAACGCCGGCAAGTACGGAAATGTGACCAATTACCTGTATGACGGCGGAACCGCGACATTCACGGTCGGCAGGAAGGGAATTTCCACCAAACGCCTGGTCCTTTACGCCGGGGCGGGCGCCGCGCTGCTGGGCCTGGCGGGCGGCGGAGTCTATTACGGTCTGCGCAGGCGCCGCAGGAAATGATCCGCAGGACGATGGGCGCCGCTGTGTAAAAAACAAAAACAGGGGCTGTGAGAAAACGGCATCGGGCGGATGACCGGGTTTCACAGCCCCTTTTGGGTTTTGCCGTCCGGCGGCGTTAAAAAAGGCGGATCCCGCGGGAAAACCGCTGATCGGGATCCGCACTGACGCATATTAAACCGGAACCGTCACCACATGGGCCTCGCGTCCCTGGGGCCGCCCATGGGCCAGTCGTCCGGGCAGGTGGTGTCGACGCCGTTCCAGGTTTCCGGAAACATGGCGTACAGGCTGGCTTTTTCCTTTGCCGCGTACAGGTGGGTCAGGTCGCCCATGCAGACGCAGCGCCAGTCGCAGAGCCCATCCTCCCGTTCCTGGGTCACCACGGTGGTCACCGACGAGGGCAGCATGCATGTGCCCTGCCAGAGGGCCACGACGGGGATATGGGTCAGGCGGCTGAGGATGGCCGAGCCGATGCCGAAATGGCAAAAGAAAGCCAGGGTGTCCATGCTCCGCCGCACGACCCGGTAGCATCCGCCTTCCCGGACGTACCCGTTTTCGCTGAGCAGGGCGTCAAGACAGCCGCAGGTCTCCCGCCAGACCTCGGGCACGTCAGAGCCCGCGAACATGGGATGCTCTGTCCAGCGGTCCTCGTCCATCAGGAGCTTTTCCCCCTGCCAGGCGGCGGGCTTTAAATCCCACGGGATGCGCATGCGCTGTTTGTCCGGGTCAAAAAAGCGTCCGCGGAATTCCTCCAGCCACGGAAGGGTCTCTCCGCCGCGGCCCAGAAGGGAGAGGGTACGGGCAGCGGTTTCCTGCGCGCGTCCTTTGGGGGAAAGATAAATGCGGTCCATGGGCGTGTCCTTCAGCCTTTGGGCAAGAAGGGCGGCCTCCCGCTTCCCCTTTTCGGTCAGACCGTCCACGGTGTAATCGGGCTCTGCGTGGCGGATGATCAGAATCCTCATGCGGTGTTTCCCCCGTAAAGACGGAAGCCGGACAAAGCGCGGCTTCCCATGATGCCTGCCCGGCAGCAAAGCCGGGAAAAACTGATGAAGACCGGGCTCCGCCGCTGAGGCGTTCAGCCCGGACGAGTCCATTATAAAGCAGTTTGTTTTTCTTGACAACACCGCGCCGCGGCCGTATGCTGTTTTTCGCCGGGACCGGTCCGGACCCGGGAACAGGAGACAGGAATATGAAAACGCTGATTGAACTGTATGATGAAAGGCCGATGGAGAACGTCCTGGCGGCGGAAATGTTCCGTCCGGAAAGCACGGTTTTCATCTGTCCCTCCGAGGTGGCCGAATCACCCGCGATGAAAACCTCGCTGGAACGCTATTTTCAAAGCAGGGGCGTCGATACCCGGTGTGTTTTCGTTCCGGTGAACATGCTGAACACCGGCGAGGTGGTCGAGGCTTTGCGCGGGGTGCTGGAAAAATGCGCGGACTGCGCCATCGACATTGCCGGGGGGACGGATTCCGCCCTCTTCGCGGCCGGAATGGTGGCCGGGGGCGAGGACGTTCCCGTCTTTACCTACAGCCATAAACGGAACATGTTTTTCGACATAAAAAACGCGCCGTTTGCCGACAGCCTTCCATGCGGGGTGTCCCTGACCTGCGCCGACTGCTTTCTGATGGCCGGCGGCAGCCTGAAGCAGGGCAGGGAGGACAATTCCCTTCTGAAGGATTCCCTTCCCGAAATGGACGCCCTGTGGAAGGTATACTGCCGCTTTAAGAAGGAGTGGCACAGCGCGGTCACGTATATACAGCGCATATCCCAGGGCCTGGAAAAAGAGCTGACGGCCCGGGGCCCGGTCACGGTCAAGGGAGACCGGGGCCAGGTCAGCGCCAACATGGAAATGATGCGCATGCTGGAGGACGGCGGACTGATCAGCGGTCTTGAAATTTCGGACGGGGAGGTTGCCTTTGCGTTCAGATCCCCCCTGATTCGCTTCTGGCTGAGGGACGTGGGCAGCGCCCTGGAGGCGCATGTGTACCGCGCCTGCGTCGCCTCGGGACTTTTCAACGACGTGATCCTGTCGGCGGCGGTCAACTGGCATTACGGCGGACGGGGCGAGGGCAGCGTTACCAACGAGATCGACGTCATGGCCGTCCGTGGGGTCAAGCCCATTTTCATCTCCTGTAAGGCCACCGAGATCCGCACCGAGGCGCTGAACGAGCTGGCCATCCTCAGGGACCGTTTCGGCGGGGCCGGTTCCTACGCGGCCATTGTGACCTCGGCGAATACCTCCGGCCGGAACAGCGCCGCCATGAGAGCCAGGGCTCAGGAGCTGAACATCAACGTGATCAGCGCCGGGGAGGCAAAGGACGGGGATAAACTGGCCCGCCGCTTTGCGGGCATTTACGGTGTGTAAGACTGTTTTATTATTGTTTTTTGCCTTCGGCGTCCGGCCGGGGGTTGACAGGCGGCATAAAAGCGGCGTAAAATACCCGTAAATCGATGACGGGGAGCAAGTAAGCTGCAGAGCTTCTTCAAAGAGAGCCGCGGGTGATGGGAACGCGGCAGGAGGCAGCAGCCGAATGGACCCCTGAGAGCGACCTGAACGTGCTTTGCACCGGTAGGGAAGACGGAGCGGGATTCTCCGTGATCAAAGATCGGCATATCAAAAGGTATGCGCCGAGAGGACGCTTCAACGCGTCAAGCCGGGTGGCACCGCAGGATCTTCGGACCCTGTCCCAGCATGAACAACATGCGTGGGGCAGGGCTTTTTCATTCCCGTCCCATGCGCAAAAGACGGCCCGAATAGGCGGAACAAAGAAAGGAAGTACGACCATGAAGAAGATCATCTCTGTCATCCTGGCTCTGACCTTTGCCCTGTCCCTGTGCCTTTGCGCCTCCGCGGAAAACAAGACCTTCAAGGTTGGCATCTGCAACTATGTCGACGACGCTTCCCTGAACCAGATCGTCGACAATATCCGCACCCGTCTGAACGAGATCGGAGCGGAATACGGCGTGACCTTTGTGATTGTGTACGAAAACTGCAACGCGGACCCCAGCGTCATGCAGCAGATCATCGCCAACTTCATCGCCGATAAGGTGGACCTGATGATCGGCATTGCGACGCCGGTGGCCATGACCATGCAGGCGATGACCGAGGACAACGGGATCCCCGTGGTGTTCGCGGCCGTGACCGATCCGGTGGGGGCCGCGCTCGTGGATTCCCTGGAAGCCCCCGGGGCCAACATCACCGGCACCTCCGATTACCTTGACACCGCGGCCGTGTTCAACCTGATGTTCGCCGCTCTCCCGGACGCCGACCTGATCGGCCTCCTGTACGACGTGGGCCAGGACGCTTCGACCACACCCATCGCGGCCGCCAAACAGTATCTTGAGGAAAAGGGCGTCGCTTACCGCGAATATACCGGCACCAACGCCGCCGAACTGATGATGTGCGCCAAGGCCATGGCCGCTGACGGCGTGGACGCCGCCTTTACCCCCCAGGACAACACCGTGATGGCCGCGGAGCTGAGCATCTATGAGACCCTGATCGAAAACGGGATCCTCCATTTCACCGGCGCGGATTCCTTCGCCCTCAACGGCGCGTTCCTCGGTTACGGCGTGGACTATGCGAATCTCGGACGCGAGACAGCGGAAATCGCGGCGGAAATCCTCCTGGAAGGCAAATCCCCCGCGGAAATCGCCGTCCGCACCTTTGACAACGGCACCGCGACCGTGAACACCGAAACCTGCGAGCTCCTCGGGCTGGATTACGAGGCGCTCTCCGAGGCCATGGCCCCCTTCTGCACCCGGATTCAGCCCATCACGACGGCTGAAAGCTTCGAAGACGTCGAGTAAGCCTTTTCTCCGGCGCCGCGCCGGGAACAAAGAACGAAATGATTGCCCGGGACCGCCGTGAACAGGCGGCCCCGGGCGTCGTACGGAGTTGAGCTATGTATTTTCTGGATTTTCTCGGCCTTTGCCAGACGGCTTTGGAGCTGGCGCTTTTCAATTCCCTGACCGTCCTTGCGCTGTACCTGAGTTATTCCATGCTGAACGTCTGCGACCTGTCCACCGACGGATGCTATACCCTCGGCGCGGCGGTGGGAGCCATGACGGCCCTTGCGGGATACCCGGTGATCTCCATCCCGGCGGCCATGCTGGCGGGCATGGTTTCCGGGCTGGTCACTGCGGTCCTCCAGACACGCATGGGGGTCAATTCCCTGCTTGCGGGCATCGTGGTGAATACCGGGCTGTACTCCGTCAACATCGCGGTGATGGGAGGAAGCAGCCTGAAGAACCTGAATAAGACGGCAACGGTATTCACCATGCTGAAGGACCGGCTGAAATCCGCCGGGCTGGGAAATCTGCAGAACCTGATCATCGGCTTCGCGGCGGTCGCGCTCGTTATTCTGTTCCTGTCGTTTTTCCTGAGGACCCGCATGGGCCTGGCGATCCGGGCGACAGGCAACAATCCGGACATGGTCCGTTCCTCCTCCATCGATCCCAGGTTCACAACGACGGTGGGCCTTGTGATTTCCAACGCCTTTACCGCGCTTTCCGGATGCCTGATGGCGCAAAGCCAGAAGAGCGTAACGGTGGATATCGGTTCCGGTATGGTGACGGTGGCCCTTGCCAGTCTTCTGATCGGCGGGGTCATCATCCGCCGCGGCATCACCCGGAGAGCGGTCGGGGCCGTGCTGGGCGCCTTTATTTTCCGCCTTGTTTATACCGTTGCGCTCCGTTTCCATCTGCCCACGTATATGCTGAAGCTGGTGTCCTCGGTGATTGTGCTGGCGGCCCTGTCCATCCCGTACCTGTGCGGAAAGGGCAGCAAAAAACACATTGCGGGTCTGCCCGCTCCGAGGGGGGGCGAGTGAAGGAATGCTGGAGATCAGGGATATCTGGAAGGTCTTCAACCCCGGCACGCCGGACGAAAAAATCGCCCTGAACGGGCTGAGCCTCAGCGTCGGGGACGGTGAGTTCATATCCATCATCGGGGCCAACGGCGCGGGAAAGTCCACGCTTTTCAACGCCATCTGCGGAACCTTCCAGGTTGACAGGGGCAGCATCATCCTGGACGGGGCGAATGTGACGCGGACGCCGGAGCATGTCAGGGCAAAGGTGATCGGCAGGCTTTTTCAGGACCCGATGAAGGGCAGCGCTCCCGGAATGAGCATCGAGGAGAACCTGATCCTGGCCGCCGGGCGCGGCGGATGGCTGAGCATATCATCGCCCCGCGAGCGCGCCGGATTCAGGGACAGGCTCGCCCTTCTGGGCATGGGGCTTGAGGACAGGATGAAGGCGCCCGTGGGCCTGCTTTCCGGAGGACAGCGTCAGGCGCTGACGCTGATGATGGCCACGATGGCGCATCCCAAACTGCTGCTGCTGGACGAACACACCGCGGCGCTGGACCCGGGAACAGCGGAAAAAGTGCTGAAGCTGACCACGAAGATTGTGGCCGATGAACGCCTGACATGCCTGATGATCACGCACAATATGCAGTCGGCCCTGGACCTGGGGGACAGGACCATCATGATGGACGGCGGGAACATCGTATTCGACACCCGGGGAGAAGAACGCAAAAGACTGACGGTTGAAGGCCTCCTGGAGCGTTTTCGCGCTTCCAGCGGCAAAAAACTGGACAACGACCGGATGCTCCTTTCCACGGCGAAAGACGCCTCCCGCGGCATGAAATAATGAAAGAAGGGCCCGACAATGTCATCCGAACCGAAAAAAAACGAAAAGACCAGGAAAAATCTGTGGCAGGCGGTAAAGTTCACCCTGTTTTCCGTCTCGGCGGGGATTATCCAGATCGCAACCTATACGCTGTTTTATGAGGCGCTGCACTGGGCGCCGTGGCTGGCGTATCTGGTAAGCCTCATCCTGAGCGTTCTGTGGAATTTTACCTTCAACCGCAAATACACCTTCCGAAGCGACGCGGACCTGAAAAAGAGCATGCTTCTGGTGGCGCTCTTTTATGTGGTCTTTACGCCGCTGAGCACCTGGTGGACGGCCGCGCTGACCGGGGAGAACCCCTTTACCGGGGCGACGGCGTCGGAAGGGGCGAATGTGAACAATTACGTGGTGCAGATCGGCACCATGCTGATCAATTTTGTGACGGAATTCCTGTATCAGCGGTTTGTCGTGTACAGAAATTCCATCGACACCAATGCGAACGCGAAGAAAGCGCAGCGAAACGGATAAAAAACCTGCCGCGCGAAAAACGCGCGGCAGACTATATCTTCGGGGCCCGCTTCAGGCATTGTCCTGGGCGGGCCTGTCCTTTAACAGCCGGTTGAGTTCGTTCATAAAGGAGGGGATGTCGGTAAACTGGCGGTAGACCGAGGCGAAACGGATATACGCCACCTCGTCCAGCTTGCGGAGCTCCTCCATGACCATTTCGCCGATCTGCCGGGTGGTGATTTCCTCCTGGAGGGAATTGGCGGCGAACTGCTCCACGGACGAGACCACTTTTTCGATCTGGGAGGCGGTTACGGGGCGTTTGTGGCAGGCGGCGATGATGCCGCTGCGGACCTTCTGCGAGTCGAACAATTCGCGGCTGGAATCCTTTTTGATGACCAGGATCTGCTTGGTTTCCACCTTTTCATAGGTGGTGAAACGGCGGCCGCATTCGGCGCACACACGCCTGCGGCGGATGGAATTGCCGTCGTCCGCCGGCCGTGAGTCCACGACGCGGCTGTCGGGGGAACCGCAGTACTGACAGCGCATTGTTTTTTTCCTCCTTGAGAGATCGTCGGGCTGGAAATGAAGGACTGCGCGGCCGCGCGTCTCGGCCGTTACGGGACGAAGGATTCGATGCCGCGGAACAGATCCGGTTCACGGACGTCCCTGGCGACGGTGAACATTTTGCGGGTCATGATGGCGCCGGTCCGGTAGTACAGGCAGATGAAGGGAACGTCGGTATAGAACTGTTCCTGAATATTATAAAGGCAATCCCGGTACGCTTCGAATTTCTGCCTGTCATCCGAGCTGGTTCCGGACCCCCTGAGGGCGGAGAAAAGGTTGTTCATCTGGGTGGAGGAATAACGGCTGTAGTTCCCGGTGTTGGATGACATCAGCATAAAGCCGGGATCGGGGACCGGGTCCATCTGGAAAGCGGCCAGGCACAGGTCGAAATTGCCGGCGGCCAGCTTTTCCTTGGCCTCGGAAAAAGTCATGCTGGTCACCGAAACGCCGAAGCCCACGGCTTCCAGTTGGCTTGCGATCAGGTAGGCCGCGCTTACACGGACGCTGTTGTCCTGCTCCTCGTAGACGTACAGGCGGATATGCAGGTTTCGTGTTTTTCCGTCCACGACCTTGTGGAGCATGTTGTCGTCGCTGCTGGCGACCCAGCCGGCGTCGGCCAGGATCTGCTTTGCCCTGTCGGGATCGTATTGATAGGAAGAAAGGTGAGGGTTGTACATCCAGGTTCCCTGGGGAAGGGGCGTATCGGTCCTGGCGGCCATGCCCTGATAGGACGAGGACAGGAGGACGTCGGGATTGATAGCGTAGCGGATCGCCATGCGCACTTCCGGATCGTTGACCGGGAAAGAAGAACGGTTGATCAGGAGGGTTTCCAGCTGCTGGGTGCGGTAGGTGATGGAAAGGGATTTGGCGGTCCGGCTGTACTGGGCCGCGTTGCTGGACCGGGTCACCGCCGCGTCGATGCGGTTGTATTCATAGGCGTTGATCAGGTCCTTATTGCTGGAAAACAGGACCACGTTGATCTGGGTGATGGCGGGGGTGGACTTCCACCAGTTGGAATAGGCGGACAGGTAGATATAATCCCCCGGGGAGAAGGCCTGAATGTAATACGGCCCGCTTCCGATGGGATTGTCCGCCTGCACCTGGTCCTGCTTGAGAATCGGGAAGGTCATTGCGTACAAAAAACCGTAGTACTTGCGCGAGGTGGTGATGGTGATGGTGCGCTCGTCCTTGATGGTGACGGACTTGATCATGTATTTCAGCGTGGCGTACTGGCCCTTTCCCTCGTCGGCCAGACGCAGGATCTCCTGGACCGTGGCGTAGACGTCGTAGGCGGTCAGCGGCGTGCCGTCATGGAAGGTAACGCCGGAGCGGATGGTAAAGGTCCAGGAGGAACCGTCCGCGGAATCCCAGCGTTCCGCAACCGACGGCTGGGGCATGTAGTCGTCGTCGATGGTGACCAGACTCTCGTATATGAGACAGCCGACGGACTTGAATTCCCTCTCCTCGATGAAGAACGGATTAAGCCTGCTGGTCTTGACCGAGATGATCCCCACCGTGAACATATTGTCAAGGACGGAGGCAAAGGCCGAGCACGGACCCGCCAGGAGGGTCATTGCAGCGGTCAGGAGCGCCGCGGCCCGGAAAAGGGCCTTACGTGCGCCCGCCGGACGGGTAGTAATACTGCAGATAGATCGCATAGCTTTCCATTACCCTCCTTGCGTAGGTTTTGGTATCCTCCATCGGGATCTCGTCCAGGGTCAGGGTTCTGCCGTCGGAGGAGTATTTTTTGATCCAGCTTTCCACATTGCCCGCCCCGGCGTGGTAGCCGCAGGCGACCAGGATGGGGTCGCCGTCGAATTTATCGCTCAGGTATCTTAAATATCTCACGCCCAGGCGGATATTCATTTCGGGGGTAAAAAGGCTTTCCGCCGTGTAGTCCCGGATTCCGAGGTTTCCCGCCCACCAGGTGCCGGTATCCGGCATCAGCTGCATCAGTCCGCGGGCGCCGACCGGGGATACGGCCCGGGGGTCGTAATGGCTTTCACGGTAGATAACGGCGCATACGAAGGCCGGCTCGATCCCGTTCCTTTCCGCCCAGTGTTCGATCAGGTCGGTATACTCCGGCCGGTGCCTGAGGACAGTGTTCCGGCGTTCGGCTTCGATTTTTGCGCGCTCGTCGCGCAATTCGGAAATCTTCAGGGAATTGTTGCACAGGCTGTAGGCCCCGAAGATACAGACGACGGCAAGAACGAAAAGGACCGCCGTCTGAAGGGGAGGAAGCTTTTTCCGCTGCCGGCGTTTATTTCCGGCCGGGTCTGGTTTTGCGAAGGACAAGCCACGGGCCGCGTGTCCGGGGGCTTTCCCCGGACTTCGCGAAGAGGAAGAAGTTCCGTAACCGGGCCCCGGAGGGGAAAAGGACTTCCTGACCGACGCGTGCCGGTCGCTGCGCCGGTGACGGACGGGCGTTTCGTTATTGTACGGATCGTTCTGCAAGACGGCTCTCCTTTCGGTTCCGGTACAGGCGTACGGCTTTTTCCGCGCTTTCCTCCGGCGTTCCGTCGGAACGGATTACCTCGTCGGAAAGCCGGGCTTTTTTCAGCGCGCTCCACTGGCTGCCGATGCGTTTCATGGCTTCGGCGCGCGTCAGGCCGTCCCTTGCCATCAGGCGGCGCAGCTGCTCCTTTTGGGGGACGTACACGCACCAGACCTCGTCGCAGATCTTTTCGTAACCGCATTCAAACAAAAGCGGGGCGCTGAGGAAGACGATGCCTTCGGCCCGGTCCAGGAGGGAGGCGATCCTTTCCCGAATCATCGGGTGAAGGATAGTCTCCAGCCTCTTTTTCTCATCCGGATCAGAAAAAACGATGCTGCTCAGGGCTCGCCGGTCCAGTTCGCCGCCGCGGAAGACGCCGTCCCCAAAGGCCGCGCGGATGGGGGCGAGGGCTTCGCCGCCCGGGGCGGTCAGGGCGCGGCTGACCTCGTCCGCGTCGATGACTTGCGCGCCCAGGTTTTTGAGAGCGTCGGTCACGTTGGTCTTTCCGCAGGCGATTCCGCCGGTGACACCGATCACATAACGGTTCATTTTGTTTCGTACCAGCTTTCCCCGCTTTTGACCTCCGCGGTCAGGGGCACGGACAGGGTCACCGCGTTCTCCATGCATTCCTTCAGGAGGACCGTGACCGCGCTTTCCTCCTCAGGCGGGCATTCGATCAGAAGTTCGTCGTGGACCTGCAGGATCAGCCTGGCCCTGAGACCCTGCTTTTTCAGGGCGGAATGCACCCGGATCATGGCGATCTTGATGATATCCGCGGCCGTCCCCTGGACCGGAGCGTTCATCGCGACCCTTTCCCCGAAGGCGCGGATGTTCCCGTTGGGATTCCGGATCTCGGGGAGGGGGCGGCGGCGGCCGAACAGGGTGGAGGTATAGCCCTGCGACCGGCCGCGGCTGACGGATTCGTCCATATAACGCTTGATCCCGGGATAACGTTCAAAATAACGGGAGATAAAGTCGTGGGCCTCGGAACGGCTGACGCCGATGTTCCGGGCAAGGCCGAATTCGCTGATGCCGTAGACAAGGCCGAAGTTGACGGCTTTGGCGGACCTGCGCATGGCCGGGGTCACCTCGTCCATCGGCACGGAGTAAACCTCGCTGGCGGTGCGGGTATGGACGTCCTGCCCCTTCAGGAAGGCGTCGCGCATGGCCTCGTCCCCGCTCAGATGCGCAAGCACCCTGAGTTCGATCTGGCTGTAGTCCGCGTCGCAAAGCTTCCAGCCCTCCCGGGGGATGAAGGCCCGGCGAATTTCCCGGCCCGTTTCGGTCCGCACAGGGATATTCTGCAGGTTCGGTTCGCTGGAGGAGATTCGGCCGGTGGCGGTGGCGGTCTGATCGAACAGGGAATGGATGCGGCCTTCGGCGTCCATCCGGGAGATCAGCGGCTCAACATAGGTGCCCGTCAGCTTCATCAGCTGTCTGTATTCCAGGATCCTGCCGGCGGCCGGGTGCACGTCCCTGAGCTTTTCAAGCACCGACGCGTCCGTGGACCAGCCCTTGCTGTTCTTTTTTCCTCCGGGAAGGCCCAGGGTGCCGAACAGGACCTCGCCCAATTGCTTCGGGCTGTTCAGGTTGAAATCCCGGACGCCCGTCAGGGCGTAAATTTCCTCCCGCAGATCGTCCGCCTGCGCGGTCCAGCTTTTGCCCAGTTCCCGGAGGACCGTGGGATCGACGCGAAAGCCGTCGGTCTCCATGTCGTACAATACCTCCTGCAGGGGCATTTCCACGTCGGTCAGAAGATGGAGCATGCCCCTGTCCTCCAGGGCTTTTTTCTGCCGGAGGCTGAGGGTGAAGACGCCGAAGGCATCGGGATCGGAGAGCTTTTCCAGGGGATAGGAGGAATCCAGGGGCGAAAGGAGGTACTGGGCCAGCATGGTATCCCAGACCGGACGGGG
Organism: uncultured Eubacteriales bacterium; assembly: GCA_902789365.1. Lineage (GTDB taxonomy): Bacteria > Bacillota > Clostridia > Christensenellales > Aristaeellaceae > RUG756. The sequence continues at coordinate 22,188 of CADANQ010000002.1, read as the reverse complement.
CAGCGGCAGGCCCATGGAACCGAGGACACGCATCAGTTCCTTGCCGCCGTGCACATGCAGCCGGGGGGAGGCGAAAAGGCTTCCCATGGCCTCCAGCGCTTGCCGGGGAGACATCCCCGGGTTCAGGAGATCCCCTTCCAGGACAGCCCTTCCCATGGCGCCGTCAGCGAAGACCGTCAGGTCGTTTCCCGTCAGGCATACGGCGCAGTCCTCCGCGAGGCCGTCCTTCAGGAAAGCGCGGATTTCGTCGGGGGAGGAAAGGGGGACGGCCTCAGGGCGGGGCGGGGCGGGGGCATCCGCGGAGGCTTCCGCCCGGGGGGAGGCGGGCTCTTCCGCCCGCGCCGCAGTTTCCGAAGGCGCCGCTAATGTGCCGCCGGCGGAGGATACCTGCCTGAGCACCTGCCCGAGACGGTATTTTTTCAGTACGGCCGCCCCGTCGCCCAGTCGGTCCAGGGTCCATTCCCCGGGGGTGAAGGCGATGGGCGCCTCGGGACGGATGGTGGCCAGATCCTTCGAAAAACGGGCCCGGTCCGCGTTGGCGCGGATCTTTTCGCCCAGCTTGCCCTTGATTTCGTCCCCGTGGGCAAGCACGTTTTCAAGAGTGCCGTATTCGTTAAGCAGCCTGACCGCGGTCTTGTCTCCCACGCCGGGAACCCCGGGGATATTGTCGCTGCTGTCGCCGGCCAGCCCTTTCCAGTCCGGGTCCTGGGCGGGAGTGATTCCGTAGGCTTCCTTTACCGTTTCCGGGGTGAACCGGACGGCCTCGGTGATCCCCTTGCGGGTGAAGAGCACCATGGAATCGTCCGTGACCAATTGCAGGGCGTCCCGGTCGCCCGTCAGCAGCATGCAGGAATACGTCTTTCCCTCGGCGCAGAGGCGGGCGCAGGTCCCCAGAATGTCGTCGGCTTCCCATCCGTCGGCCGAAAGGACGCCGATATGCATGCTCTGAAGGACTTCCTTCAGGACGGGAAACTGCATTTTCATCTCGTCGGGAGCGGCCTGCCTGCCGGCTTTGTAGCCGTCGTAGGCCTCGTGCCGGAAAGTGGGGGCGTGGGTATCAAATGCGACGGCGGCGGATACGGGGGAGTATTCCCGCACCACCTTCAGAAACATCATCATAAAGCCGTGGACCGCGTTGGTAAATACTCCGTCCGCGTCCATCAGCGGAAGCGCGTGGAATGCCCTGTGGAGCAGGCTGTTGCCGTCCACGACCAGGAGCAGGGGACGCGCGGAAGACACGATTTCGGACATCATGGATCACCTCCCGATCAGTATATCATAAATTTGTAACAATTTAAAAGAAAAAATTCGCAGAACCGTCACAATTACGCGGCAAATGTCCGGGGACGGACTTGTTACGGGCGGCATATCGGGCGGGAACACCACAAAAAAGTTTACAAGACAAAGCGGTTTATGTATAATATACGGGACTGCGCGGGCATTCCCGGTGATAACGGGAAAATCGGCGGCGCGCGGCAAAACGGACAGGAGGACATATGCCAACCACACGTTTTGACAAGGAATCCATCAAGGAAGCCATTATCGGCAAGCTGCAGCGCTACAACGGCAAGACGCTGGAGGAGGCCACCAATCAGCAGATCTACCACGCGGTGGCGTCCACCGTGCGCGACCAGATCATGCAGAAATGGATGTCTTACAAGGAAAAGGAAAAGAAGGAACAGGGAAAGAAGCTGTACTATCTGTCCGTGGAATTTCTTACCGGGCGGTCCCTGTACTGCAACATTCTGAACATGACCAGCCAGGAGAATTACCGCCTGGCCATGAAGGAACTGGGCATAGATTACCGCAAGGTCTTCGCCGAGGAGCCGGAGCCCGGTCTGGGCAACGGCGGCCTGGGCAGGCTGGCCGCCTGCTTTATGGACAGCCTCGCGTCCCTGTCCCTGCCGGCCATGGGCTGCACCATCCGTTATGAATACGGCCTTTTCCGCCAGAAGATCATCGACGGCCGCCAGGTCGAGGTGCCGGATTCCTGGCTGGAGAACGGAAACGCGTGGGAAATGCCGGTGCCCGAGGACACCTGCGAGGTGCATTACGGCGGCAAGATCGACACGTATTTTGACGAACACGGCAATATGCGCTTCCATCACTATGATTATCAGACGGTGGAGGCCATCCCCTATGACATGCCGGTGGTCGGGTATGACTGCGAAACGGTGAACAGCCTCAGGATGTGGCGCGCCCGTTCTCCCAAGGCCCTGGATTTCGATTCCTTCAACAGCGGCGATTATTTCAAGGCGATGAAGGAACAGGAGCTGGCCGCGGTGATCAGCAAGGTGCTCTATCCCGAGGACAACCATTACGAGGGCAAGGAGCTGCGCCTCAAGCAGCATTATTTCTTTACCAGCGCCACCCTCCAGTACGCCCTGAAGGATTTCAAGCGCCGGTTCGGCAATGATTTCTCGATTTTCCCCGACAAGGTGACCATCCATATCAACGATACCCATCCGGGCCTTGCGATCCCCGAGCTGATGCGTCTTCTGATGGACGAGGAAGGCCTGGGCTGGGACGAGGCGGAGAGCATCGTCCGCCGCACCGTGGCCTATACCAACCACACCATCATGCCCGAAGCCCTGGAAAAATGGCCCGAAAAAATGATGCAGAAGCTGCTTCCCAGGATTTACATGATTCTGCAGGAAATCAATCGCCGTCTGTGCGCCCGCCTTGCGGAAGAATACCATAACGGCTTTGATCCCAGAATCGCCCGCATGGCGGTGACCGCTTACGACATGGTGCACATGGCCAATTTGTGCGTGTCCATGAGCTATTCGGTCAACGGCGTCAGCCAATTGCACGGCGAGATCCTGAAGGAGGACACCTTCAGGGACTTCTGCAAGCTGGAGCCCGAAAAATTCACCGCCATCACCAACGGCATTACGCATCGCCGCTGGCTGATGAGCGCCAACCGGATGCTGACCGGCCTGATTACGGACACCATCGGGACCGGATGGATCAAGGAGCCGGAACGGCTCAGGGAGCTGCTTCCCTACCGGGACGACGCCGCCTTCCGCGAGAAATTCGACCAGGCCAAGCGCCACAACAAGGAGCGTTTTGCCGCCTTCCTGAAAGCGCACCAGGGCGACATCGTCGATCCGGAAACCATGTACGACGTACAGGCAAAGCGCCTGCACGAGTACAAGCGCCAGCTGCTCAACGCGCTGCACATCATGGTGCTTTACGGGCGCATCAAGGACGACCCCAATTTCACCATGCAGCCCAGGACCTTCATTTTCGGCGCCAAGGCTTCGCCCGCCTATTACCTTGCCAAGCAGATTATCCGCATGATCATCGCCATCGGGCGGATGATCGAACGGGACGAGCGCGCCCGCAAGTACCTGAAGGTGGTTTTCCTGGAGAATTACGACGTGTCCTCCGCCGAAATGCTGATGCCCGCCGCGGACCTGAGCGAACAATTGTCCACCGCGGGCTACGAAGCCAGCGGGACCGGCAACATGAAGTTCATGATGAACGGCGCGGTCACCATGGGCACCATGGACGGCGCCAATATCGAGATCTACGACCAGGTGGGGCAGGAGAACATCTACATCTTCGGCATGCGCTCCAACACCGTAAGGGACCTCAAGCAGGAGGGCAGCTATTCGCCCACCCACATCTATGAGACCAACTCCGAGCTCCGCAAGGCCCTGACGGCCATCATCGACGGCACCCTGACGCCGGAGAACCCCGCAACGCTTCAGGACATCTACCACAACCTGCTGTTCTCCGATCCGTATTTCGTGCTGAAGGATTTCGGCAGCTATTCGATGGCCCAGCGCCGGGTGGACAAGGATTATCAGGACAGGGAAAAATGGCTGCGCATGACGGTGACCAACACAGCCTGCAGCGGCATCTTCTCCAGCGACCGTACCATCAGGGAATACAATGAACGCATCTGGCATCTGAAGTGATATATCTTGGCGCCGCGCGGGCCCGGTTTACGCCGGACCCGCGCTTTTTTGACAGGACTTTGCGGCCTTTCCGCGGTCCTCAAAAAGGCGCGGAGGGGGTTGAACGGACCAAATTGCATGAAATGCCTTGCCTTAAAGGCTATTTTACGATATACTTAAAATGCTATCGGTATGACTTGCTATTATCGGTGGCGCAGGTCGAACGTAAGGAGGGCCTTGATATGGAATGCAAGATAAAAAACGATATCGGCACGATTTATATCAGTGAAGACGTGATGCTGAAGGTGGTCGGGTACGCCGCGCTGGAATGCTACGGCATCGTGGCCATGTCTTCCAAACGCGCCAAGGACGGTATCGTGGAATGGCTTGGACGTGAAAACCTGAGCAAGGGCGTGCAGATCCGCATGGTGGAGGACCAGCTGGACGTGGATCTGTATATCGTTGTGGAATACGGCGTATCGGTGGCCGAAGTCTGCAAAACCATTGTGGAGGTCGTCAGATACAAGCTGGAGAGCATGACGGGCGTCACCGTCCGCAAGGTCAATATCACAGTGGAAGGCATTCGCGTATAAGCCCGCAGGGGGAAAGAATCTTCCCAAGGAGACGGCATGCCATGCCGTCCGCGGGACGGTCCCCACAGAATTGAACGGAGGCGTGTGAGTTGATACAGACAAAAGCCATCGATGGGCTTCTCCTGCGTGAAATGGTCATCGCGGGGGCGGCCCTGTTGGAAAAGAACAGGGAGACAGTGGACGCGCTGAATGTTTTCCCTGTTCCCGACGGCGATACCGGCACCAATATGTCGCTGACCATGACCAGCGCGATCAGGGAACTGAACGCCAAGGAATATACCACTGCCTGCAGCGCCGCCGACGCCATGTCCAAGGGAGCGCTGCGCGGCGCGCGCGGAAACAGCGGCGTGATTACCAGCCAGATTCTCAGGGGCTTTGCCAAATCCCTGAACGGCGCGGAATCCATTTCACCCGTCCAGTTCGCCCAGGCCCTCAAAAAGGGCAGCGAAACGGCGTACAAGGCCGTGATGAAGCCCAAGGAGGGCACCATCCTGACGGTGGCGCGGGTCATCGGCGAGGACGCGGTACGCCAGGCGGAGGAGACTCCCGACGATTTTGAGGCCCTTTTCGATACCATCCTGAAGAGCGGCGAGGCCATTCTCCAGCGGACGCCCGATATGCTGCCGGTCCTGAAGCAGGCCGGCGTGGTGGACGCCGGCGGCCGCGGCTTTATGTATATCCTGACCGGGTTTTACGCGGCTCTCAGGGGCGAGGAGCCCGAAAAGCTGATGGCCGCGGGAGAGGAATCCGAGGAGGAAGGCGCGGAAGGGACCGAGGAAACGGAATCGCCCTTTACATATACCTGCACTTTTGTGCTGCGCCACATCAGGGAGACCGTGACCGAAGAGAGCGTAGCCATTTTCCGCCGCCAGCTGAACCGGATCGGCCAGAACGTCAAGGCGGTGCGGGAGGACGACCGGATCACCTGCCGCCTGGATACCAATGACCCCGGAAAAGCGCTGCAGTACGGCCTTGACATAGGCGAGATTGTTGAGTGCGGCCTGGTCAACCACAAAGAAGAAAGACGGGCAAAGGAGCCTCCGAAGCCTGAAGAACCGCCGAAAGAGGCCGAACGGAAACAGTACGGCTTCGTCAGCGTATCCCTGGGCGAGGGTTTTGCGAATATTTTCAGGGACCTGAACGTGGACGTAATCGTGGACGGCGGACAGACGATGAACCCCTCCATTGAGGATCTGCAGAAGGCGGCCGAGTCGGTCAACGCCGAAACGGTGTTTATCCTGCCGAACAACGGCAACGTAATCCTGGCGGCTCAGCAGGCGGCCGAGCTTTCGGAAAGGGATATCCGCGTGGTTCCCACCAAGAACGTGGCCATGGGCATCGCCGCCATCGTGGCTTTCCAGAACGACGCGGACCCCGACGCCAACGCTTCCCTGATGGAAAGCGCCAGTCAGCAGGTCCGCACCGGGACCATCACCTACGCGGTCCGGGACAGCGATTATGAGTCCCTGCATATCTGCCAGGGCGACATCATCGGTCTGACGAACGGCAAGATCAGTTATAAGAGCGATGACATCGGGGACGTGGCAATGCACCTGATGAGCAATATCGTGACCGAGGACGACACCCTGATCACCGTATATTACGGACAGGATGTTTCCGAGGAGGAGGCCGGAAAACTGCAGGAGGAAATCAGGGAGCGCTATCCCGACTGCGACGTGGACCTGTATCTTGGCGGCCAGCCGCTGTATTACTATATTATTTCCGTGGAATGATTTTCCGGGATGTGTTTCGCGGCCGGGGGAGGTCTTCCGGCGCGGAAGGGATCAGAATAAAAAGCATGATGGACAGCGGCCGGCCGCTGTCCATTTTTAGGGAGAGGAAAAAATGCGGCTGGAAGACATCAAAGGCGTCGGCAAAAGCCGGCTTGAAGCCCTGAACAGGGCGGGGATCCATGAGATCGGGGACCTGCTTCTGACCCTTCCGTCCTCCTACGCGGATACCTCGCGGACCGTCGGGATGGCCGACGCCCCCGAAGGGGAAAGCGTTTGCGTGGAGGGGGAGGTCGTCCGGGTCGGCCGTCCCGCCCGCTTCAACGGCAGGTCCACCGTGCGCATGACCGTCAGGGACGCGACGGGAAGCCTGGAGATTGTCTTCATCAACCAGCCGTGGGCCTCCGAACAGTATGCGGCAGGGGACATGGCCGCCCTGTACGGACGGGTGTCGGTGATGAAAAACGGGAACAGGGGGATGTACTGCCCGCGAAAGGTGACCGAGAGAGGTATCCTTCCGGAATACCGGGCGCTGAAGGAGATTCCCCTCAAAACACTCAGGAACATTATACGGGAAGCCCTTGAGCAGGCGGACGAATGCTGCCCTGAAACGCTGCCGGAACGCATCCGGAAACAATGGCGTCTGCCTGACCGGGGAAAAGCGCTGCGGGACATCCATTTTCCTCCCGACCGGGAAAGCCTGGACGCGGCGCTCAGGCGCATGGCTTTTGAGGAAGTGCTGTTTTTTGAGGCCGGAGCGGCCCTGATGAGGGGAAGCCGGCGCGAAGGAAGGCGGTTTTCGTTAAAGGAGGGCGACGAGGACGCTTTCTGGGCTGCCTGCGCCTTTCCGCCGACCGCGGCACAGCGGCGGGTGCTTAAGGAGATCCGGGACGACATGACTTCGGGACGCGCCATGGGCAGGCTGGTCCAGGGGGATGTGGGCAGCGGAAAAACGGCTGTGGCCTTCGGGGCCATGTACCTTGCCTTTGTTTCCGGCTATCAAAGCGCCCTGATGGCCCCGACGGAGATCCTTGCCCGGCAGCACGGGGAGAGCGCGGAAAAAATCCTCGCGAAGCTCGGAATGCGGTGCGAGGTGGTCACCGGTTCCATGAAAGCGTCGGACAGAAAACGCCTGGCCGAAAGGGTCGCCGCCGGGGAGGTGGACGCCGTCATCGGGACCCACGCGCTCCTCAGCGGGGATATCGCGTTTTCGCGTCTCGGCCTGGTGGTCTGCGACGAGCAGCACCGGTTCGGCGTCAGGCAGCGGGGCCTGCTCTCCCTGAAGGGCGAGGGGGAAGGCGCGCAGGTGCATACGCTGGTCATGAGCGCCACGCCCATTCCCAGGACGCTGGCCCTGATCCTTTACGGGGACCTGGACGTCAGCGTTATTGACCAGATGCCGCCGGGCCGCGTGCCGGTCCGTACCCGCATCGTTCCGGAGGAAAAAAGGGAAGGGATGCTCCGCTTCATCCGTCAGGAAACGGAGAGGGGAAAGCAGGCGTATATCGTATGTCCCCTGGTGGATGAAAACGAAAATCCGGAGCTTCGCAGCGCCCGGGAGGAATTCAGCTGCCTGAAAAACGGGCCTTTGAAGGACGTCAGCCTGGGGGTAACCTGGGGCGGGCAGAAGGAAGAGGAAAAGCAGAGGACGCTATCCGATTTCGCGTCCGGCAGAATCAGCGTCCTTGTCGCCACGACGGTCATCGAGGTGGGCGTCAATGTACCCCTGGCCACGGTGATGGTGATTGAAAACGCCGAGCGGTTCGGACTGAGCCAGATGCACCAGCTCAGGGGCCGGGTCGGAAGGGGCCGGGACGAAAGCTGGTGCTTCCTGATGGCCTCGCCCAACGAACGCCTGAACGCCCTGTGCAGGACCTCCGACGGCTTTAAAATCGCCGAAGAGGATCTCAGGCAGCGGGGTCCCGGGGACTTCCTTGGAACGCGCCAGCACGGGCAGCCTCTTTTGCCGGCGGCGGCCCTGGGAGGGGACGGACGAATCCTGGAGGAGGCTGCGCGGTGCATGGCGGAACTGAAAAAAGAGGAATACGCGCCGGAACGCGAACAGATCCTCCGGCAGGCTGAGAAGATCTGGGCCGGGCGCCTTGAAGCGGGCGTATTGAACTGACGCCGCCCGGGGGCTTCCCGCTGTTTGGCGTCGGCCGGGCTTCACGGGTGTTTTCTTTGGCGAAACCGCTCTTCCCGGAGCAGGATATAACAGTTTGTTCAGCTTTTTGTTACATAATTGATGTTCAATTATCATAGAAAATGATACTTTTTTATGATACACTCAACCTGTGGCTGACAATGGGTCGGCGATTTTCTTATCCGCAGGCAACGGGAAGGATGATTGTTTTATGAAACGGCGGCTGATATTCTGTCTGGTCGCAATGGGCCTGATGCTTCTTTGCTGCGCCTTCGCGTCGGCGGAGACCCGCGGCGGGCATATGCCGGACGTTGTTCTTACCCCCGAGGACCTGCTGATCCCCCGGGGCAGCAACGGCATCACCATAAACGGCAGCAGGACCGGCAGGACCGGCAGTGCGGTGACCTTTACCGCTGTCGGGAGCGACAATATCCGCATGGCGGTCATGGGCATCGGAAGCACGGATCCGCTGACCCTGTATTATGAGTATATCGCCTACGCGAACAAAATGACCTTCACTTTTTACGAGCCCGGCACCTATTACATCTATGCCTGGGACGCCAACGAAAAGACCATCAACAGCGGCTGGGGCTTCCGTATCACCGTGACCGGCAATTCACTCCTGAGCCAGAAAGTCACGACAATTATTTCCCAATGCAACGCCGCCGCGGGAACGCCGTATGAAAAAGCGCTGTGGATCCACGATTACCTGATCTATAACGCCTGCTTTGATATGGAAATGAACCAGTACGGCGCCGGCGGCGTCCTGATCGAGGGCTGCGGCGTCTGCGACAGCTACAGCAGGGCCTACGAAATTCTGATGAACGCGATGGGCATCGACTGCATGCGGCAGAGCGGCGGCAACCATTCCTGGAACGCCGTCAGGCTGGACGACGGAGAGTGGTACTGGGTCGACTGCACATGGGACGACCCCACCTCCGGCGCCATGGAAGCCGTCAGCGGAAACGAGACTCACCGCAATTTCGGCCTGAGCGACGATTTGCTGTCATACATGGGCCACACCTGGAGCAACGCGGTGACCACCTGCACGCACCTGGAGTACAACTACTATGTGCAGAGCGGAGAGACCGAGGCCTGGCACGCGGCCGTATCGGAAGCCGTGACGGCGCACATCAGCCAGGGGGAAACTGCTTTTTCCGTCACGCTCAACGGCCGGTATGAGCTTTCGAGAGGGTATTATGACCTGGTCAGGCTGGGGTGGACCGAATTCTATTACACCATTTCGGAGTATCTCCTTGACGGGACGCAGATCGAAATGAACGGCATGACCTACACCCTCCGGGCGGTCTATGACCCGGCGGATAATCTGACCATGAACTTTTCCCTTCAGGTGCCTCCCCAGATTACCGCGTCCTATGTGTACGGCCGCCTGATCTTCACCGTCAGGGGCATCTCCACGCCCTGCACGCTTTTGCTGGACGGCGTTTTCGACCTGGGCATGACGGTGAGCGGGGAAGGAACCTACAAAAAGACCCTGGACCTGGCCGAGGGAGAGCATACCCTGACGCTGATCAGCGAAAGCCATAACATCAATGTGTTCGACGACTTTATCGCCGGCGAGGCCCTCAGAAACATACTCAATGTTCCCGCCTGGGTGGAAACCATCGAGGAAGAAGCGTTCTCAGGCATGCCGATGGAGATGGTGGTGATTTCGGGCAACTGCACGCATATCGGGAGCCGAGCCTTTGCCGATTGCCCCAATCTTTTGCTGGTGGAGGTATCCGAAAACTGTGAGATCGCTTCCGACGCCTTTGAGGGATGCCCGAGCGATCTGGAGATTATTTACTGGGAGGACTGATATCCCAGGCAAGAGAGCCGAGTTTGAAAAAAGCGTACTTTCATGATGTCTGAGTGCCGGTGAAGACAGGAAAAACCTTCCGAAGCGCGCAGAACGTACGCGCCTTCCGGGACCGAAGATCCCGGAAGGCGCGTTTTCGGCTTTGGGGGATGGCGAAGGCCGGGGAGAGACGGAGAGAACGGCGTGCGGGAACGGAAACGGGAAAAAGAGAGAAAAAAGAAAAAAATATCTGAAAAAAGGATTGACGGACAAAAAAACTTGTGATATTATTTATGATTGCATCGATATGATTATGATGCGGGGATGTTCTGCCCTTTTTTGGACCGGGCATACCCTGCGGATGTGAATGTCGGGCAGCAATAAAGGGGTGATAGCATTTATGGTGCATGAGGTCCAAATGGGAAAACTCCGCAAAAGGATGACTTTTTCCCGCATCGACGAAGTACTTGATATGCCTAACCTGATTGAGGTGCAGAAAAACTCCTACAAGCATTTTCTCACCGATGATCTGAGAGAGGTTCTGGCGGATGTGTCTCCGATTACCGATTACAGCGATAATCTGGTGTTGGAGTTCATTGACTATTCGCTGGATTCAACGCCCAAGAACAGCGTTGAACGCTGCCGTGAACGTGACCTGACCTATGCTGCTCCGCTGAAGGTATACGTCAGACTGAAGAACCGTGAAACCGGCGAAATCAAGGAATCCGAGGTCTTCATGGGTGATTTCCCTCTGATGACCGAGCACGGTACCTTCATTATAAATGGCGCCGAACGCGTCATCGTTTCCCAGCTGGTGCGTTCGCCGGGCGCTTACTATGACGTCCAGATCGACAAAAGCGACAAGGCCGGCAAGCGGCTTTATTCCGCGCAGGTTATCCCCAACCGCGGCGCCTGGCTCGAATACGAAACCGACTCCAACGACGTATTGTGGGTCCGCATAGACCGTGCCCGCAAACTCCCCGCCACCCTGCTCCTCAGGGCCCTCGGCTACAGCACGGACCAGGAAATCCTGGACCTGCTGGGCGAGGAGGAGAGGCTCTGCACCACCATCGAAAAGGCGGACAGCTCAAAGAACACCACCCAGGCGCTGCTTGAAATCTACAAGCGTCAGAAGCCCGGCGAGCCTCCGACGGAGGATGGCGCCCGCTCCCTTCTGCGGAGCCTGTTTTTCGACCCCAAGCGCTATGACCTGATGCGCGTTGGCCGCTACAAGTTCAACAAAAAGCTGGCCATCAAAAACCGCATTTTCAACCAGGTGAGCAACGAGGATATCGTCGATCCCGCGAGCGGCGAAATCATTGTTTCCGCGGGGGAAGCCATTTCCCGCGAACAGGCGGAGAAGATTCAGAACGCCGGGATCAACAAGGTTGAAATCCGTACGGAGGACGGCCATGTGATCCGCGTTGTGGGCAACAATTTCTGCGACGCCGCCGCATACCTGCCCTTTGACCCTAAGGAAGCAGGCATCCTTGAAATGGTCCATTATCCCACACTGATGAAGGTGATGGCGGGAGTCGCGGAAGAGGACCTGAAGCAGGTCATTTCCGAGAACGTCCAGGACCTTGTTCCCAAGCATATCATTATCGATGATATCGTTGCGTCCATGAGCTACCTGATCGGCCTGCCTTACGGCCTGGGGACCACCGACGATATCGATCATCTGGGCAACCGCCGCCTGCGCAGCGTGGGCGAGCTTCTGCAGAACCAGGTGCGCATCGGCATGAGCCGCCTGGAAAGGGTCGTGCGCGAGCGCATGGCCATCCAGGACGCCAACGACATTAAACCCGGCGAACTGATCAACATCCGTCCCGTTTCAGCCGCGATCAAGGAATTCTTCGGATCCTCCCAGCTGAGTCAGTTTATGGACCAGCCGAACCCCCTGGCGGAGCTGACCCACAAGCGCCGCATTTCCGCCCTCGGCCCCGGCGGCCTCAACCGCGACAGGGCCGGCATGGAAGTACGCGACGTGCACTATTCCCATTACGCGCGCATCTGTCCCATCGAGACGCCTGAAGGTCCCAACATCGGCCTGATCGGTTCTCTGGCGACCTACGCGCGGATCAACGAATACGGTTTTATTGAGGCGCCCTACCGCCGGATCGACAAGGAGACCGGCCGGGTTACCGACGAAATCATCTACATGACCGCCGACGAAGAAGATAATTTCAAGGTGGGCATGGCCAAGGAGCCGCTGACCGAGGACGGCAGGCTGGCCAGGGAAAGGATTACCGTCCGCTGGCGCAGCGAGATTATCGAGGTCAGCAAGGATCAGGTGGACTACCTGGACATCAGTCCCAAGCAGATGGTCTCCGTTGCCACCGCCATGATCCCCTTCCTTGAGAACGACGACGCCAACCGCGCCCTGATGGGATCCAACATGCAGCGCCAGGCTGTGCCCCTGCTGGTTCCCGAAGCGCCGATTGTCGGCACGGGCATGGAATTCAAGGCGGCTCACGACAGCGGCGTCGTGGTGCTCAGCAAGCACGCCGGCGTGGTGGATTATGTGGACGCCGCAGAGGTGGTCATCAGGGACAATCTTGGCGAAAAGCATTCCTACCGTCTGACCAAGTTTGCCCGTTCCAACCAGGGCACCTGCATCAACCAGCGTCCCAGGGTGACCCAGGGCCAGGTGATCGAAGTGGGCGACCTGCTGGCAGACGGTCCCTCGACCGAGAACGGCGAGATCGGCCTCGGCCGCAACGCCCTGATCGGCTTTATGACCTGGGAAGGCTACAACTATGAGGACGCCGTTCTCATCAGCGAGCGTCTTGTCAAGGAGGATATGTATACCTCCATCCATATCGAGGAGTACGAATCCGAGGCCAGGGAAACCAAGCTGGGGCCGGAGGAAATTACCCGCGATATCCCCAATGTCTCGGACGACGCGGTCAAGGACCTGGACGAGCACGGCGTAATCCGCATCGGCGCGGAGGTGCGCTCCGGCGACATTCTGGTCGGCAAGGTCACCCCGAAGGGCGAGACCGAACTGACTGCCGAGGAGCGGCTGCTGCGCGCGATTTTCGGCGAGAAAGCGCGGGAGGTCAGGGATACTTCCCTGAAGGTTCCTCACGGCGAAGGCGGCATCATCGTGGATGTCAAGACCTTTACCCGCGAGAACAAGGACGAAATCTCTCCCGGTGTCAACGAAATGGTCCGCGTCTATATTGCCCAGAAGAGAAAGATTTCCGTCGGCGACAAGATGAGCGGACGCCACGGCAACAAGGGCGTTGTTTCCAGGATCCTCAGGCAGGAGGATATGCCCTTCCTGCCCGACGGTACACCGCTGGACATCGTGCTGAACCCCCTGGGCGTGCCTTCCCGTATGAACATCGGGCAGGTGCTGGAGGTCCATCTCGGCATTGCGGCCCGCACCCTGGGCTGGCATGTGGCTACCCCTGTTTTTGACGGCGCGAGCAAGGAAGAAATCGACGAATGCCTGGTTAAGGCCGGACTGAGGCCGGACGGAAAGACGATTCTGTATGACGGGCGTACCGGCGATCCCTTTGAGAACCCCGTGACCGTCGGCATCATGTACTTCCTGAAGCTGCACCACCTGGTGGACGACAAGATGCATGCCCGTTCCACCGGTCCTTACTCCCTGGTGACACAGCAGCCCCTGGGCGGCAAGGCCCAGTTCGGCGGTCAGCGCTTTGGCGAAATGGAAGTCTGGGCGCTGGAAGCCTACGGCGCCGCAAACACCCTGCAGGAGATTCTGACGGTGAAGAGCGACGATGTCTACGGCCGCGTGAAGGCGTACGAGGCAATCGTCAAGGGCAAGAACATCCCGACCCCCGGCATTCCCGAATCCTTTAAGGTGCTGATCAAGGAGCTTCAGAGCCTCGGCCTGGACATCCGCGTGCTTGACGCCGAAAAGAACGAGATCGAGATTAAGGAACTGGACGATGACGAAGACGATACCGCGCCCAGCCTGCCCGCCGGAAGGGACACCGAACCCGAAGACCTGATTCCCGAAGAAAGCGCCGGGGAAGGCGAAGAAATCGAAGAACCCGACGACAGCGACCTGGATCTCAGCGACGATATCGCCCTGGATGATCTGGATGATCTGGACAGCTTTGAGCTTGGTGACGACATCGAATGACGCTTACCGGATGCGAAGGGAGATAAAACATGCTGGAAACCACAACTCTTGATTCCATACAGATCGGCATGGCTTCGCCTGAACAAATTTTGGCATGGTCCTACGGTGAGGTAAGCAAGCCCGAGACCATCAATTACCGGACGCTGAAACCGGAACGCGACGGTCTTTTCTGCGAACGCATCTTCGGACCCACCAAGGACTGGGAATGCAACTGCGGCAAATACAAGCGGATCCAGTTCAAGGACAAGGAAAAAGTCTGCGACAAATGCGGCGTGCAGATCACCCGCGCCAAGGTCCGCCGCGAACGCATGGGACATATTGCTCTCGCCGCTCCGGTCAGCCATATCTGGTATTTTAAGGGAATTCCCAGCCGGATGGGCATGATTCTGGACATTTCCCCCCGCACGCTGGAAAAAGTCCTTTATTTCGCGTCCTATATCGTGCTGGATGCCGGCAATACCGGGGCGACCAAGGTGCAGAAGAACGACCTGATCACCGACGGCAAATACCGCCAGATCATGCAGCTTTCCCCCGAGGAACGGGGCTCCTTCCGCGCGGGCATCGGTGCCGAGGCGGTCAAGGAGATGCTGCTGGAGCTGGACCTGGAGCAGCTGAGCATCGACCTGAAAAAAGAGATCGCCGAACTGATCGAAAAAGAGCGCGACAAGGAGACCGAGGGCCAGAAGCGTTCCCACGCCGTCAAGCGCCTTGAGGTGGTGGAAGCCTTCCGGCTGAGCAACAACAAGCCAGAGTGGATGATCATGGACGTGATTCCCGTCATTCCGCCGGACCTGAGGCCCATGGTCCAGCTGGACGGCGGCCGCTTTGCCACTTCCGACCTGAACGATCTGTATCGCCGCGTCATTAACCGCAACAACCGCCTTAAGAGGATGCTGGAACTGGGCACCCCGGATATCATCGTGCGCAACGAAAAGCGCATGCTGCAGGAAGCGGTGGACGCCCTGATCGACAACGGACGCAGGGGACGCGCGGTCACCGGCCCCGGCAACCGCCCCCTGAAGAGCCTGAGCGATCTTCTGCGCGGCAAGCAGGGACGTTTCCGCCAGAACCTTCTGGGCAAGCGAGTGGACTATTCCGGGCGCAGCGTTATCGTGGTCGGTCCCGAACTGAAGCTTTACCAGTGCGGCCTGCCCAAGGACATGGCGCTGGAACTGTTCAAGCCCTTCGTTATGGAGAAGCTTGTCAGCCTGAAGATCGCCCACAACGTCAAATCCGCCAAGCGCATGGTGGAAAAGGTGCGGTCCGAGGTGTGGGACATCCTGGAGGGCGTGATCAAGGAGCATCCTGTGCTGCTCAACCGCGCCCCCACGCTGCACCGTCTGGGCATCCAGGCCTTTGAGCCGGTGCTTGTGGAAGGCAAGGCCATCAAGCTGCATCCTCTTGCCTGTACCGCTTACAACGCTGACTTTGACGGCGACCAGATGGCTGTCCACGTCCCGTTGAGCATGGAAGCCCAGGCTGAGGCCCGTTTCCTGATGCTTTGCGCCAACAATATCCTGAAGCCCCAGGACGGCATGCCCGTTATTTCGCCCACCCAGGACATGGTCATCGGCTGCCACTACCTGACCATCCTCCGCGAGGACGCCAAGGGCGCCGGGAGGGTCTTCGAATCCCCCAACGAGGCCATGATGGCCTACCAGTGCAAGCAGATCACCCTGCAGGCCCCCATCAAGGTGCGTATTTCCCGCACCTGGGAAGGCGAGGAACACCGCAGAATTATCGATACCACCCTGGGAAGGCTGATCTTCAACGACATCATTCCGCAGGATCTGGGCTATCAGCCCCGCGAGACCCTGGAGGACCAGTTCAAGCTGGAAATCGACCACAGGGTCATCAAAAAGGACCTGGGCGCCATCGTGGAACGCTGCTTCCGCAAGCACGGTTCCACCGAGACCGCCAAGGTGCTGGATGATATGAAGCATCTGGGCTACAAGTATTCCACCATCGGGGCCATCACCGTTTCGGTAAGCGATATCATCGTTCCCGAAAAACGCAAGGAATGGCTGGAAGAAGCGGACCGCGAGGTCGCGGACATCAACCGCCGTTACCGCCGCGGCATCATGACCGAGGACGAACGTTACCGCGCGGTCATCACCAAATGGAACAAGGTGACCGACGACCTGAAGAACGAGGTCATGCGCGTCCTGCCGCCCTTCAACCCCATCGCGATGATGACCGGATCCGGCGCCCGCGGCAGCGCGGGCCAGGTGGCACAGCTCGCCGGCATGCGCGGCCTGATGGCTTCGCCCACCGGCCGCACGCTGGAACTGCCGATCCGCGCCAATTTCCGTCAAGGCCTTAACGTGCTTGAATTCTTCATGTCTTCCCACGGCAGCCGTAAATCCCTGGCGGATACGGCTCTGCGTACCGCAGACTCGGGCTATCTGACCCGCCGTCTGGTGGACGTGGCCCAGGAGGTCATCATCCGGGAGCGCGACTGCTTTGCCCGCAAGGGTGAAAAGGTCCGCGGAATCGTGGTGGAGCCCATCGGTGAAATCGAAGGCATCGACGACCGTATCCGCGGGCGTTTCGCCGCCGAGGACATCTATCATCCCATCACCGGAGAGCTTCTGGTGCATGTGAACGAACTGATCGATTATGACAAGGCCCTGAGCGTCAAGAACGCGGGCATTACCAGGGCGACGGTCCGCAGCCCGCTGACCTGCCGCACCCGCAGCGGCGTCTGCGCCTACTGCTACGGCATGAACCTGGCCCATGGCGGCCTGGTCGATCAGGGCGAAGCCGTGGGCATCATCGCCGCCCAGGCCATCGGCGAACCCGGTACCCAGCTGACCATGCGTACCTTCCATACCGGCGGTGTGGCCAGCGCAGAGGACATCACACAGGGTCTTCCCCGTGTAGAGGAACTTTTCGAGGCGCGCAAGCCCAAGCACGACGCTGTTCTGGCGGAGATCGACGGAACCGTCAGCATGGTCGAGAATAAGCGCAAACGCGAGATCGTCATTACCAGCGACGAAGATTCCGCCGAAAAACGGAGTTACCAGATCCATTACGGCGCACGGATCAAAGTTGCTGACGGCCAGACTGTGAAGGCCGGCGACGAACTGATCGACGGCTCCATCAATCCCCATGACCTTCTGCGCATCCTCGGCGTCAAGGCCGTTCAGGAATACCTGCTCAAGGAAGTTCTGAGCGTTTATCACAGCCAGGGCGTGAAGATTGCCGACAAGCATATCGAGATTATCGTCCGGCAGATGCTCCAGAAGATCCGCGTGGAAGACAGCGGCGATACCACCCTTCTTCCCGGCAGCCTGGTGGACATCTTCCAGTTCGAGGCCGAAAACGATCGCGTGATCATGGAAGGCGGAAGGCCCGCCGTGGCAAAGCGCATCCTGCTGGGCATCACCAAGGCTTCCCTTGCGACGGACAGCTTCCTGTCGGCGGCGTCCTTCCAGGAGACAACGAGGGTGCTCACGGAAGCCGCCATCAAAGGCAAGGTGGATCCGCTGCTCGGCCTGAAGGAAAACGTCATCATCGGCAAACTGATTCCCGCGGGCACCGGTCTGAAGCGTTACACCAACATCGAACTGCAGGAAACCTATTGATACGGATAAGCATTCCCGGGACCGGCGGCATCGCCGGTCCTTTTTGACATGTTTCGGACTGCGTCAGGCGAATGCAAAAAATGAACAGTACGCCGGTTGAAGCGCCGGACCCGGTATGGTATACTTTTCCGTATCATTTTCTGGAGGCCGGGGGAGGGAAGGGAATGCGCGAAAAAAGTCTTAATGCGCTGAAAGCGGCTTTTCCGCTGACCCTGCCGGTGATGGCGGGCTACCTGATTCTGGGGATCGGCTTTGGCCTGCTGCTTCAAAGCAAGGGCTTCGGGCTGCCCTGGGCTCTTCTGATGTCAGTCGGGATTTATGCTGGGTCCATGCAGTTTGTGGCGGTTGATCTCCTTTCTTCCGGCGCGGGCCTTATATCCGCAGCCCTGATGACGCTGATGGTCAACGCGAGGCATCTTTTTTATGGCCTGGCCATGCTGGCAAAGTACAGGGACATGGGGAAGGCCAAACCATATCTGGTTTTTTCGCTGACCGATGAAACCTTCGGCCTGGTATCCAATATTGACCCGCCCGAGGGCGTGGACAGGAGAAGCTTTTATTGCGCCGTCAGCGCGCTGAACCACAGCTACTGGATTTTGGGATCGGCGGTCGGTTCGCTTTTCGGCACGATGGTCCCGCTGAATACCAGAGGCGTTGATTTTTCGATGACGGCCCTGTTCCTTGTCATCGTGACCGGGAATATGCGAAAAAAGGAAAGCCGTTCCCCGTCCGTCCTGGGCATTGTCTGCTCTGTTTTATGCCTCGCGGTTTTCGGACCGGACCGGTTCCTGATTCCCGCCATGGTGCTGATCCTGTCGGCACTGTTTCTTTTCAGGAAAAGGCTGGATCCGAATGAAAAGGGGGGAGCGAAATGACGGAAAGCGTCGGATGGCAGCACAGCGCGCTGATCGTCCTGGTTTGCGCCATCGTCACTCTTTTTACGCGCGCCGTTCCGTTTGCGATGTTTCCAGAAAAAAAGGAGCTGCCCCGTGCCCTGAAATATCTGGGAAAGGTGATGAACGGAGCGGTGATGGGCATGCTGGCGGTGTACTGCTTCAGGAATACCTCCGTTCTGACCCCACCTTACGCCCTGCCGGAGATGATCGCCTCTCTGGTGACGGTGGGGCTGTACCTGTGGAGGAAAAGCATTCTGCTTCCCGTCGCCGCGGGAACCGCGCTCTATATGGTTCTGTCTCAGTGCGTATTTACCTGATTGCAAATCCGGCCAAAGAATGGTATAATCAGGCCGTGCTCCCGCGAAGAGCCATGAATGTGAGGGAGATTCCCTAAAGAAGCCCTTCATGATTTGCGGCCGCCCGCGCGGATGAGAACCTGTTTTGGAAGGAGACCCCAGGACGTGGCCAAGGCTAAGGGCATCAAAACCGTGGCGCAGAACCGCCGGGCCCGGCATGACTTTTTTATCGAGGAAAGCATCGAATGCGGCATTGAGCTTCACGGCACCGAGGTGAAGTCCATGCGGCAGGGAAAGGTGAACCTGAAGGAAAGCTATGCCATCGTCAAAAACGGGGAAGTATTCGCCCTTTCCATGCACATCTCTCCTTACGAGCAGGGCAACATCTTCAACGTGGATCCCATGAGGCCCAAACGCCTGCTGCTGCACAAAAGCGAAATCCGCAAGCTTGGCAGCCTGACGCAGAAACAGGGCTATACTCTGATCCCGCTGGATGTTTACCTGAAGGATGGCCGGATGAAACTGAACCTGGGGGTCTGCGTAGGCAAGCACCTGCATGACAAGCGGGACGCCATGGCAGCCCGGGACAGTCAGAGGGAGATTGCCAGGGCGCTCAGGGAGCACAACAAATAAACCATGGGGGTGTACTGGTTTCGACGGGGATCGCCGGGGGTATGAGAAGCGAGCCGTGTTCCCTGAACACGTTAAACACGGGGAATTAAAAATTAACTGACAACAGCGAAATCGCTTTCGCGGCCTAAGGGCTGCGCGTCGGCCTCAAGCGCTCACGGCTTGAGTCACCGGCGTCATTGATGTGAGGAACTGGCCCGCCAAAGCTTTGAGGCGAAGCCGGAATCATGAAGCTACCGAGGTTCGGAGCCCGGCTGTGGGCGCCTGACTGAGGGAAATCAAAAACGCAGCCTGCGCTCGGAGAAACTTGTGCAATCGGATCTTCGGACAGGAGTTCGATTCTCCTCACCTCCACCACATCACAACCCTGATCTTGATACGAGATTGGGGTTGTGACTTTTTTGGCTTTAAGCCCTGATTTCAGGGTGCTTTCGGGAAAACATCGTATACGAGTAAGTCCTTTTAGAGGTGCTCCACAGCCTCAAATCCTCTGTCCGCCAGGGGTACGGGTATACGATGTATTTGAATCGTATGCCCGTAGCCGAGTATCGTATCCTTGCAGCCAGTATCGTATACCCATGCATTTTATCGTACTATGCGGGAGAAAGACCGAAGGAAGCAAAGGTCATTGCCATGCCAGTCTGTTTCGGTGTTTTCATCAATGCAGATCGTTGGCGTTCACCTCCTCCTGCAGGACATAAAGGAAGCCCCACCGAAGAGCCGCCGGTATATATCGAAAAGTTACCTTTGTGACAAGATATTTCCTTGCCGGCAGAACCCACTTTACCCATCCGTCCGGAACCGGCGTATCCTCATACACTTCAATGCCCGCCAAATACAATCCCCTTGAGAAATCATCCGTCCACGGCAAAAAAGACATCATCTCGCCGCTCATGTTTATCAGAGTTCGTCAAACCGGGGATTTGTCAGTATCGGTCTCCATATTCCTTTCGCGCTTCTGCCGTCCATTTGGAGATAAAACCGGTCTTTGCGTCTGTATAAGCATCCCGGTTATGCTCAAATTGTTTCCAAAGCCGGAGCTTCAATGTCTCATATTCTTTTGCCAGGGCAGGATGCTCATTCAGATAATCACGGAAGTACAGTTCATCATTGTCCCCGGCGTATCGCAGATGGATATGATACACCTTGTCCGCAAAACCATTTTCAGTATATCCCTTATTGAGCGAGATTCGTTTTGCCCCGGAGGACATGATGATAAAGCCGTTCTGTTCCAATATCCGTGCCATATCTTTCATGTCAGCGCTTTGAGGGATCTCAACCATCACATCAACGATATTCTTGGCCCATATTCCCTGAACAGCGGTGCTTCCGATATGGCTGATCCGGACAACAGGCTGATCGGCTAAAAGTTCGGTCAGCGTTTTCTCGATATCATTGAAGTGATCTTTCCATCGATCATCGTGCGCCACAAGAAAGATGGGAAATAATTCCCATAACTCTTCCAGTGTCATTTCAGATAAACCCTTTGTCATCCTGATCTCGTCCATATTTTCCATGTTATACCGGCGTCCCCACTTCGATCAGATTCCCGTCCGGATCATAAAAGCGTATGACCTTCTGTCCCCAGCTGTGTGTCATGAGTCTGTTGACGTATTTCACTTCCGGATAATACTTTTCGAGCCTGTCGATAAAACCTTCAATGTCAGTTTCCTCAAAATAGAGCTCGCTGGAATTGTTCTCCGGAATGATATCTCTCCCAAGAAACTCTTTCCAGTATTTTTCTTCCTGAAGGACCAGTCCTTCCGTCAGGATCATATTGCCGTCATTGTCAAGGATCATCTCAAGATCGAACAGATCCCGGTAGAACTGTCTGGATCTTTCGATATCTTTAACAACGATCAGTACGTTTTTCAGTTTCATTTTGCTTGCTCCTTTATCGGATGCCGGATGACGGTTTTCAGCTTTTCCGGGGCGACCTTTCTTGCGTCACTCAGATATATTTCATGATGCAGACGCTGATTCGTGATATCCGGATCATAACCCTGCGCCTCCATGTATTCATGCATGATTTGGACGGTGGCAGGCTCATCATCATAGGAACCTATATGCATGCATTGAACGCATAATCCCTCATCATAATTCAGAAACTCCACTTTCGAGAAATCCTGCTTCTTTTTCTTTGCTGCCTCTTCAACAGCCCAGCCAAAGTCAGCCTTCGTAACAAAATCCGGCAGACGGATCACGGAGATCCAGTTGAAGTCTTCCTTGTGAGCATAGTCGACTCCCGATATGCCGTCCTGCCACCAGAATCCCTCCAGGGGCGGCACGACATAGTCGAAATACCCCTTCATCTGATGATCTCCTTTTTTGCTCATTCTGATCGTAAAGGCAATGCCATACAGCAGACCGATAGCCTGCTTATATTCGCCCTCTTCCTGATTCGGATCGCCATGCCCCCGAACGGCAATATAATTCATGGGCGGTACCGTCAATATGGAAGGCTTGTTCTTCGGCATGTAGAATTCCTTG
>CADANQ010000001.1 GCA_902789365.1 uncultured Eubacteriales bacterium | reverse complement strand
CGCACGCTAATGCCGCGCAGAGCGCGTCATTCCGTCTCATGCGATCTCATACGCGCCTTCGGCGCTATTAAAACAGCATTGGCTGTTTTAAAATGAGATTCGTATGACGTAAAAAAACAGGGAGGCTGAGCGCCTCCCTGCCTGTTTATACTTTTTCAGATGTTTGCCGTCAGGTCTCTGTAGAAACGGATCAGCGCTTCGGCGGCGTCCGGAATGTCACGGGAGCCGGACAGGGCGGAGTTCATCTGTTCCAGGATCATGCGGATTTTTTCCGCCTTTTTATCCTCGGAAGCGCCGGAACAATGGTCGGTGTAAACGCGTTCAAGGAAGGAAAGCTGCTGGCGGCAGGTGACCTCCCGCTCGCAGAACATCCGCCCGATGGCTTCCGCCCGGGCACCGGCTTCGCTGTCTTCCGGCAGTGCGTCCACTGCGCGGATGGCGTCGGGAAGGCTTTGCATTTCTCCGCGGATGGCGTCCATCCGCCGGAGCAGGTCTTCCGGGGTAAGGGAGCCGGCGCGGGGCTTCGGCTCCGGGCTTTGCAAGGTGTCGTTGTCCATAATTCGCTCCTCCGGGTTTTCCGGCGGACACGCAAGGCAGACGGTCGTTGGGTCCAGCCGGCGTGCCCTGCCTTTTTTGATCAGGCCTTCGGCCCGTTTGGGCCAGGTCCTTCCGAGAATGTTTCCCTTATCATCCACCACAATGATGTTTTTTTCGATGGGTGTCATCCCCCTTGCGGCGATCTGTCCGCTGTTTTTTATTATGGGTGCCGTCCCCGGGACATGATTCAATTATATGGGGCGGGATTTTTTTGTCAATCCGCTTCCCGCAGGGCCAGGCTGTCCGCACCGAGGACGGCCGCCTTCAGCCTTTCCGCAGCCCGCGGGATTCGTATGTTTTCTTTATCCAGCCCCAGGAATATCAGGGTGTACAGATAGATCAGCAGGCCGGGAACGAGGATCCTGTCCCCGGCCGTCCGTAAGGCGTTTTCACCGGGATCCCCCAGATAGTTATTCAGGGAGCAGTAAAAAATACTCCGGGCCGTTTCCGCGTCGATGCCGTGGAAAAGTATCGTGTTGCCCGGGTCGTCCTGCTCGAAGGCCATATAGGTCATATACAGTCCGGCAAACTCGAACACCGGATCCCCGACGCACAGGGTATTCATATCGATGACCATCAGGGCGCCGTTGGAATCCATCACGTTTTTCCAGTGCGCGTCCCCGTGCAGAAGATGCGGGTCCTCCGGCATGGCGCGGAGCAATGCCCGGGTTTTTTCCCGCGTTTCTTCATCCAGCGCGAAGGAAACGCTTTCGATGAACCCGAGGAACCTTTCCCGTGCGTCCGGAAGCTCGCCATGGTCCACCTTCAGGGCGTGGATGCCGTGAAGAAAAGCCGCATACCGTTTGGCGATGTCCGGGACACTGTCCGGATCTGCGGCGGCCATGTCGCCCAGGCTCCGGGCGTCCACCAGTTCGAATATGGCACCGTATCCCTCGCTTGTTTTTACAGTATCAAAGGGAATGGCGGTAGGTACGCCCCAAAGAAAGGCGTCCCGGGCCTGCTCCCGTTCCGCCGCGATTACCGGCAGCGTTTCCTCCCCGCCGCGGAAGACCTTCACCACCGTGTCGCCGTCCAGCCGGTAGACCGTGCCGATGGCGCCCCTGCCGAGGACCCTGCAGCCCTCCAGGGAAACCTCCCTCAGCTTTTGCCGCACATCCATCAGCGATGTGAACCCCGTGAGTTCCAGCGTGTGGTATACCTCCGGGGAGGCGTTTTTCAGGACGATCGGGACGGTGAGATCCTTGCGCAGCGCCAGCAGGATCCGCAGACCGGATGACGAGATATATTCCAGTTTGTCCGCGTCCAGGCATACGGGCAGCCCCGGGTGGCTCGCGACGGCCTGCCTGATGGAATCCCCGACGGCCGCGGAGTGCTCGGAATCGAGGCGGCCTTCAAGGCATATGACCAACTGATCCGAAGACACGTAGCTTCTCATTCTGATCAACTCCCTTCGGGTAAAGCGGCGGGCCGGACGCGGCTGCGGCGGGCGAATGATATATAATAATCAAATGACAATTTACAGTATAGCCGGTTTCAGACGGGCTGTCAAATTTTTGCCCGAGGAACGCATTTCGCCGGGGGATTGCAATCTTTCGGGGACGCTGGTATGATAAAAGCTGGGCCGGCAGGGCGGAAGCATCGCCGAAAAGCGCCGGCATCCGCGCAGAGGACGGGACGAATGCTTCGGAAGGAAATGCTGAAGGAGGGGGAGACCCTGGACGACCTCCTCTGCGACGGGCTGATGATCATCCAGGGGCGTAATACCTACCGGTTCGGGAGCGACAGCGTCCGCCTGGCGGCTTTCGCTTCTCCCCGGCATGGGGAGAAGGTGCTGGACCTTGGCTGCGGCGACGGCGTGCTGCCGCTGCTCATGTGGGCGGGAGACCACAGCCTTCGTTTTGTGGGGGCGGAGATCCGGGAAGACGCCTGCGACCGGGCGCGGAGAAGCGTCCGGATGAACGGCCTGGAGGATTATATTACCGTTATATGCTGCGATATCCGCGCGCTTCCGGAAAACGTGGAGCGGGGCGGCTTCGATTTGTGCGTATGCAATCCGCCCTATTGGGGCACGGACAGGTTTGAGGACGACGGGGCGCGTACCTGGAAATATTTTGACTGGGACGATCTGTTCGGGGCGGCCGCGCGCGCTCTTCGGTTCAGGGGCCGCCTGTGCGTGATTATTCCGGCGGAAAAAACGGACGGCTTCCTTGCCGGCGCCTTTGAGCGCGGATTTGCCCTCAAGCGGTTGCAGGCGGTGCACGCGCATGCGAACGCATACGCCAAACGGGTGCTGATGGAGCTGGTTTTTAAGGGCAGGCCCGGGGGCGTCAGGGTGATGCCGCCCATTATTCCGGAGCGGAAAGGATAAAAAGTTGAACGTCAGTAATCAAACCGACGGACCTGTCAGGAGACTGGTGCGTTCCGTCGGCAGAGCCATGGTGCCTGTCATCCGCCTGGGAGCGATCCGCAGGATCAGCGGAACCGAACGGCTTGAAACGCAGGTGTGGGAATACAGCCATCCGCTTTGGCCCGCGGCGTCGGACGGTTTTTCGGTTTTGTTTGTGTCCGATATCCATTACGGGAAGCTTCTGAGCCATGACCAGTTCGACCGAATGACCGGGGCGATAGCGGCGCTTGACAGCGACTGCGTCCTGCTGGGCGGGGACTTTGGGGAGGATGCGGAGGATTCCCCGAAGTGCATCGGCCTTCTGGCTCCCATTCTGAGAGGCAGAAGGGTGATTGCGGTGCCCGGGAATCATGACCTTTGCGGCGCCGTATCCAGGGATGCCCTGGAAGCGGCGGTGAGGGACGCCGGATGGGAGATGCCGGTCAATCGCTGCGTTCCCCTGACCGGCGGCGCGGCTTTGGCCGGGCTGGACGATTTCAGGGAAGGAACGCCGGACGCGGAAGCGGTGAGGCTGGAGGCGCAGGACGCGTCTTTTGTGCTGTTTCTTTGCCACAATCCCGACGCGCTTGCGGATATCGTTCCGCCCTTTTATCACCTGGCGCTGTGCGGGCATACCCACGGGGGTCAGGTCACGGTGTTCGGCCGGCCCGTCTTTTCGTCGTCTGTTTACCGCGGCAGGTATCTTACGGGCTGGAAAAGAGAAAACGGCGCGGATATCCTGATCGGCAACGGGATCGGCACCTCGCTTTTGCCGGTCAGGCTCGGCGCGACGCCCCAGATCATCAAGATCGTATTCCGCCGCGGGTCGGCGGGACGAAAGCTGGCGGAGAGCGCCGTATACGGCCCCGGAGGAAAAAAACAAATAGTCGGAGGAGACAACGCGGATGATTGTCGTCGTGGCTGAAAAACCCAGTGTCGGCAGGGATATCGCCCGGGTGCTGGGCTGCAGGGAACGGGGAGACGGATGCCTTAAAAACAGCGAATACCTGGTGACCTGGGCCATGGGCCACCTGGTATCCCTGTGCGAGCCGGATGAACTGGACGAAAAATACAAGCGCTGGCGGATGGACGACCTGCCGATCCTGCCCGAAGAGATTCCCCTGAAGGTGCTGCCGAAGACCAGAAAACAATATCAGCTGGTAAAAAAATATATCAACGCCGCCGAAACCGACTCCCTGATCTGCGCGACGGACGCCGGTCGGGAGGGCGAACTGATTTTCCGCCTGATCTATGAGGAAGCCAAATGCAAAAAACCCGTACGGCGGCTGTGGATATCCTCCATGACCGACGCGGCCATCCGGGACGGCTTTGCCGCCCTGAAGGATTCGGGGGAGTATGACGGATTATACCGCAGCGCCAAATGCCGCTCCCTGGCGGACTGGCTGGTGGGGATGAACGCCAGCAGGGCCTTTACCCTAAGGTACAACACCCTTCTGTCCGTCGGCCGGGTCCAGACTCCCACCCTCGCCATCCTGGTGAAAAGGCGGCTTGAAATCGAAAACTTCCGCCCCGAGGAGTATTACACCCTGACCGCGCAGTTCGGGGATTACGACGGAATGTGGTTTTCCCCCGTCGCGAAGGAAGAAAAGACCGCGGCCCGGATCCCCGATAAGGAGACGGCCGACGCCATCGCCCGGAAGGTGAAGGGGAAGGAAGCGGCCGTCGCATCGGTGACGCACGAGGAAAAGCGGGAACCGGCGCCCCAGCTGTACGACCTGACCAGCCTTCAGCGCGACGCGAACCAGCGGCTCGGCTTCACGGCGGACAAAACCCTGAGGCTCACCCAGGAGCTGTACGAAAAATGGAAGGCGGTCACCTATCCCCGGACGGATTCCAGATACCTGCCGACGGATATGATCCCCCGCACAAAACAGACCCTGGAGAAACTGCCGTCTGTTTATGCGGACCTTGTAAAAAACATTCCCTGGAAAGAGGACGGGAAGCTGCCTTTTTCCAAACGGATATTCGACAACGCCAAGGTCAGCGACCATCATGCCATCATTCCGACGCCTCAGACCGCCAGACTGGACCAGATGTCCGAGGATCTGAAAAAGGTGTTCGACCTGATCGCCAGACGGACCGTCGCCGTTTTTTATCCCCCCTTTGTGTACGACGCCGCGAAGGTCATCACGGTTTGCGAAGGGGAAAGCTTCCGTTCCTCCGGGCGCACCGTCAGGGATTTGGGGTGGAAAAGCGTCTATGCCGGAAGCGACGACGGGACGAAAAAGAAAAAAGCGAAGGACGACGAGGCTCCGCTCCCGGACCTGAAGGAAGGGGACAAAAGGACCGTTCAGAAAGCCACGGTCAAAAAGGAAACCACCAAACCGCCGTCCCCCCATACCGACGCCAGTCTGCTTTCGGCGATGGAAAACGCCGGACGGGAACTGGAGGACGAGGCGCTGAGAGAACAGATGAAGGGCTCCGGCCTTGGCACCCCGGCCACCCGCGCCCAGATTATCGAAAGGCTGGTGCAGGTGGGTTACGCGTCAAGGCGCGGCCGGGCCATCGAAGCGACGGACAAGGGCGTGCGTCTGATCGGCGTAGCGCCGAAGGAAGCGTCCAGCCCCGAGACCACCGGCAAATGGGAACTGGCTTTGAGCGAGATTGCCGAAAACAAGAGGGATACCGAGCGGTTTATGGAGGGCATTCGCCGTCTGAGCGCTTTTCTGGTGGACTACGCGAAGACAACCACCACGGAAGTGAGTTTCCCTCCGGAGCAGCGGGGCGGCAATAAAGGGCGAAAAAGCGGGACGGCAGCCGTAAAGGGCCTCGCGTGTCCGCTGTGCGGCAAGGGGATTATGGAGACGCAGCGGGCCTTCGGGTGCTCCGACTGGAAAAACGGGTGCCGCTTTACCCTGTGGAAGGACTGCCTTACCCGGGGCGGGGGGCCTGCGCTGAACGAGAAAATCGTCCGGCTGATCCTTGAAAAGGGTGAGGTCCCCGGCTCCACCGGGGTGATCCGAATGAAGGACGGGATAATCTCCTTCACGCCCGCGGAAAAAGACACGCCGTCGGTATCGCTTTCCGTTAAATATGAAAAAACGCGTTGATTAAGGCCCGGGCCGCCGCTCCGGCGGCCTTTTTTTTGCCGCTGACAGGGCTAATGCCGACCCGCCCAAACTGGTGGAAAAACAGACGTGCGGGATATTGAACGGGAGGGGAGAAAGTGATATAACACACGTTGTTTCTGAAAGGAGCTTTTTGTATGACCAGGAACAATGTGACGCGGAACATGACGGAAGGCGACCCGCTGAAGCTGATTCTCGGCTTTTCCGTTCCGCTGATGTTCGGACTTTTTTTCCAGCAGCTCTACAGCTTTGCGGACGCGGCCATCGTCGGCCGTTTTTTGGGCACCTCGGCCCTGGCCGCGGTGGGCTCCACCGGATCGGTCAATTTCCTTGTGCTGGGCTTCTGCATGGGGATCTGTTCGGGATTCGGAATCCCGATTTCCCAGGCTTTCGGGGCGGGGGATGAAAAGGCGCTGCGCCGCTATACGGCCGGCGCCTGCTATCTGGCCGCCGGCATTTCCGTTGTGTTTGCCGTCGGAACGGGTCTTGGCTGCGGTGCGGCGCTCCGGGCGATGAACACGCCCGCGGATATCCTTGACGAGGCGTCCGCGTATATCCGCATCATCTTTTTCGCGATTCCCGTGACGGTGGTCTACAACCTTGCGGGCAGCGTTCTGCGCGCGGTAGGGGATTCCAGGACGCCCGTGCTTTACCTTGTGGCGGCGTCGGTAATCAACATCGCCCTGGACCTGGTGTTCATCCCGGTGTTCCGTATGGGTGTGGCCGGGGCCGCGTGGGCTACGGTCATCAGCCAGCTTTTTGCGGGGATCGGGTGTGTGAGGACCGTGCTGAAGCATCTCCCGATGCTGACCGAATGCCCCGACGACCTGAAATTCCGCAGGCGCTATATCCTTAAAACGGCGGCCATGGGCATTCCCATGGGGCTGCAGTATTCCATTACGGCGGTGGGCTCCATCGTGATGCAGACCGCGGTCAACGGCCTCGGCACCGGCGCCGTGGCGGCTGTGACCGCCGCTGGCAAGCTGTACAGCTTTTTTACCTGCGTGTTTGACGCTCTGGCGACGGCCATGGCCACCTTCTGCGGACAGCATGTGGGGGCCGCCAGGGCGGAAAGGATCCCCGCGGGGCTCCGGGCCGCCGGGGTGATCGGGACGGTGTATTCCCTGCTGGTGCTGGCCCTGGTATATCTGACGGGCGGCATGATGCTGGGAATCTTCCTCGGCAGCGATACCGACGGGCCTGTCGCGGCGATGGCCATGAGATACATGGTTGCCAATGTGGCGTTTTTCATCCCGCTGCTGTTTGTGAATATCGTGCGCTTCAGCATCCAGGGCATGGGCTTTACGCGCCTTGCGATGGTCGCCGGCGTGTTTGAAATGGCGGCCAGGACCCTGGTGGCCGTGGCTTTGGTGCCCAGGTTCGGCTTTGACGCCGCCTGTTTTGCCAATCCCCTGGCGTGGGTGATGGCGGACATCTTCCTGCTGCCCTGTTTTGTGCGCACCTGGCGCAGCCTGATGCGGCGCGGAGGAGGCCGCACGGAAGAGCGGGGAAAGAAAGCCTGCCGCCCCCTGAAGAGCATCGGGTACTGAGCGCTTTATAAAATGGATGAAAAGAACGGATCGGAGAGGTCCGTTTTTTCATCTTTTTTATTTTTCACCGGCCAGCCCCGCTTCCGCGCTGGACAAGCAGGGCGGACTGCGGTATATTATTTGTATGCTGCAGTGTGAATACGACGTTTTTTGCCGGTCTGCGCCGGCGGGGAGGCTGAGATGAGAAGAAAGATAAGTCTGCTTCTGGTCATCGCGCTTGCGTTCACATGTTTCTCTTTGCCCATGGCTCCGGCGGAGGAATATACCCTCCCGATGGAGGAAGGCATGAACAGGGTCACCTTCTACTGGACAAAGGAAGGTGCTGATTATGCCACGTCGGACATGTGGATCTGGTTTCCGAACGCCGACGGGCACGGGTACTTGTTCCATGAATGCGAATACGGCGGCAAGGTGGTCATCAACGTGCCCGCGGATGTGGAACAGGTGGGGTTCATCGTCAGGACCGGCTGTTCGCAGCCCGGCGGGAGTTCCTGGGGCAGCGCCTCCAAGGATTTTGAGGCGGACCGCTTCGCCGTAATTACCGGAAGGGATACGGTCATTTACTTAAAGAGCGGCGACGGGGACCAGTATACGAGCCGCGACGGGGGAAAAACGCTGGAGAATATCCGCAATTTTTCCATGGCGGCCATCATCTCCGGGCATGAGATACGGTATTTCATTTCTCCCGCCGCGCGGCTGACGTCCCCCTCCCAGGTGACTGTGTACCGGGACGGACGGAAGACCCCGGTCAGCGGCATTTCCAGCATGAACAACAAGGTAATCACGGGAATCGTGACCCTGGAGGAGGAGATTGATCTGACCTGCGCTTACGAGATGGAGATTGAGGGCTACGGAAGAAAAACGGCGGTTCCCACCGCTGTCTTCGACTCCGAGGAATTTATCGCGAACTATACCTATGACGGGGACGACCTTGGAGCGGTTGTCCGCGGGGATGAAACCACGTTCAAGGTGTGGGCGCCCACCGCGTCCGCGGTGGTCCTGAATCTGTTTGAAAACGGCGACGGCGGCAGCGCGTACCTTTCGGCGCCCATGGAGAAAAAGGACAAGGGCGTGTGGGAGGCGACGGCGCGGTGCGGAAGCGGCACCTATTACACCTATTCCGTCACCACGGCCATGGGAACCCAGGAAGCGGTGGATCCCTACGCCCGCGCCGCCGGCGTCAACGGCGACAGGGGCATGGTAATCGACCTGGCCCTGACCGACCCCGAGGGCTTTGCCGAGGACGCGCCGGTTTCTTCGATCGCCACCTATCAGGACGCGGTGGTGTGGGAGGTCCACGTCCGTGATTTTTCCAACGCCATGCCCGGGACGGCGTATCCGGGCAAGTATCTGGCCTTCACCGAGACCGGCCTGACCAACGCCGCCGGACAGGCCGTCGGCGTGGATTACCTGAAAGCCCTGGGAATCACCCATGTGCACCTGCAGCCGATTTACGATTTTGCCACCGTCGACGAGACGCGGCTGTCCGAGGCGCAGTTCAACTGGGGCTACGATCCCAAAAACTACAACGTGCCGGAGGGAAGCTATTCCACGGACCCGTACCATGGCGAGGTCCGTATTACGGAGCTCAAACGAATGGTGCAGGCTCTGCACGGTCAGGGGATCGGCGTTGTGATGGACGTGGTATACAATCATACCTATGCGCTGGATTCCTCCCTCAACCGCATCGTGCCCTATTACTACTACCGCTGGACGCCGGGCGGCGATCCCTCCAACGGATCGGGCTGCGGCAACGAGACCGCTTCCGAGCGGGTGATGTTCCGCAAATACATGGTGGACAGCGTGACCTACTGGCTGAAGGAGTACCACCTGGACGGCTTCCGCTTTGACCTGATGGCCCTGCACGATGTGGAGACCATGCAGATGATCGAGCGGGCGGTCCACGGGATCAACCCATCCGCGTTGATTTACGGCGAGGGCTGGACCGGAGGTACGTCCCAGCTGAACGCGGCGTTCCAGACGACCCAGGCCAACGCCGGAAAAATCACGGCTTCCCCCGGCGCCGCGGGCGCCATTGCCGTGTTTAACGACGCTATCCGGGACGGGCTGAAGGGAAGCGTGTTCAGCCAGACCGAAAAGGGCTATATCTCAGGCGCTGCTAACAGGACCAACGCGGCCCGGGTGGTCTTCGGCATCACCGGCGGCACATCCAACGCCGCGGGCTGGAAAGCCCGTGACGCCATGGTGGTCAACTATATGACGTCCCACGACAACCATACCCTGTGGGATAAGCTGCTTCTATCCAACCCGGAGGACAGCGACGAAACCCGCGCCGAAATGGTCAGACTGGGCGCCGCGGTGGTGATGCTGTCCAGGGGCATGCCCTTCTTCCTGGCAGGAGAGGAAATGCTCAGGACCAAACAGGGCGACGGGAACAGCTACCGCAGTTCCGACGGGATCAATAATATAAACTGGGAAGCGCTGACGGAGGGCAGCCTTGCCCTTGAGACTTCCCGGTTCTATGCCGGGCTGATCCGGATGCGCAGGGACAACGCTTTCCTGACCGATCCCGGGGTCACCGCGGAATGCGAGATTCTGTCCGGGCAGGTGATCTTCGTAAAGTATGTAAAGGACGGAAGCGTTCTCGGCGCCGCATGGATCAATCCCAATCCCGAACCTGCCGACGTGAATATCGACGCCGCCCTGGACGGGGCGAGGGTAATTCTTTCCGGCTGCGAGTTCCCGGAGGACCGCGCGGCGGCGGGCGATACCATGGCGACTGTCGGCCCCAGGAGCGCCTTCGCGGTGGCGATTCCTTCCGCAGAGTAAACCGCCTTTGAAAACGCGCCGCGTCCGCCGGGTTCAGGGCCCCGCGGACGCGGAGAAATGATAAGCGCGGCACAACAAACTTGACGCGGACGGGTTAAAATGCTAAAATATATCGCTATCCGCAAAAACGTGCGGATTGCAATTCAGCGTTTGCAAAAAGGAGGCCCCTATGCCTTTCTGGATCGTGACGGATGCCTGCTGTGACCTTCCCGAGGAATATATTCACAGCCATACCAATCTGAAAGTTGTTCCGATGCTCTACCAGGCGGACGGTGAAGCGCATCTCCTGGACCTGGAAAGCAAGGACGCCGGAAAGGATACGAAAGCCTTTTACGAAAAAATGCGCGCCGGCGCGGTCACCAAGACCTCCGCGATTAACGAAGCGTCCTGGATCGAGCAGGTGGAACCCATCCTCAGGGGCGGGGAGGACGCGCTGCTCCTGGTGTTTTCCTCGGGGCTGAGCACAACAGCCGCGCAGGCCGCCATGGCCGCGGCGGCGCTGAAGGAAAAGTACCCCGAAAGGAAGATCCGCTCGGTGGATTCCCTTTCGGCAAGCCTTGGGGAAGGCCTGTTCGTTCACCGCGTACTGGAACAAAGGGACGCGGGCATGGAATTTGACGAATGCGCCGACTGGGCTGAAAAGAACACGCAGAATACCATCCACTGGTTTACCGTCGACGATCTTGTGTATCTCAAGCGCGGCGGCAGGATATCCGCGGCCAGCTATTTCGCCGCGACCATGCTCAAGATCAAGCCCGTATTGAACGTGGACCCCAACGGGCACCTGGTGGGCAGGGAAAAGGTGGTCGGCCGCAGGCGCAGTGTCAAGGCGCTGCTGGACAGGGCCAGGGAATTCGCCGTGAACCCCGCGGAACAGACGATGTTCATCGGGCACGGGGACTGCCGCGAGGACGCCGAGTGGCTCAGGGACAAGCTTCGGTCGGAGCTGGGCGTCAGGGACGTGCTGATCTCTTTTATCGGCCCGGTGATCGGTGCCCATTCGGGCCCGGGCACGCTGGCCCTCTTTTTCCGGGATAAAAACGGCGAAGGAAGGCTTGAAGCCGAATAACCGATTGCGGGATAAAACAATAAAACCGCCTGAGAAGGACGAAAAATCCCTTTCAGGCGGTTTTATTGTCATCCGCTTTATTTGTCGATGGAATAGACGCTTCTCAGGCGGATATTTTCCGCTTTTCCCCGCAGGATCAGCACGGTGCGGCTGTCACCGTTCAGGTCAAAGCCGTTATCCGAAAGAAGCAGGTCCGCGTCCTCGCTTTCGATAAAAACCGTGCGGGCGTAGGCTTTGGCGCTGACGGTGATCCTGCTTCCGTCAAGTGTGCAGGAGAGGCCGGGATCCTCGAAACGGAAATGCTTGGGGGCGCAGAAAAGCGCGGCGGATGAGGAAACCTCGATGCCGTCCTGCAGGAAGCTGCAGGAAAAATACCTGTCCGTAACGTCGATATCGTCAAAGAAAAGGGTGGGCAGCCACTGCGCGGTATACGGGGGAACGCAGACGTCGAATTCCCCGCGGCGTTTTACGGAGGCGTCCGGGGCCCTGAGCTGCCATGTCACTTTGCCGGAAACGGGGGAGGGGCTTTCGTTGCACAGATTCATCCGGCAGCTTTTTTCGATTGTTCCGGGCTCCAGCTCGTTGATGTCCGGCTTCTGGTCCATCTCGCCGCGCTCCTCGACCGACAGGAGGACCGGGGCGAAAATCCTTTTTTC
The DNA here is from genome assembly GCA_902789365.1 of uncultured Eubacteriales bacterium. Lineage (GTDB taxonomy): Bacteria > Bacillota > Clostridia > Christensenellales > Aristaeellaceae > RUG756. The sequence goes on along the minus strand of CADANQ010000001.1, from coordinate 113,008 downwards.
CGTATAATGCAGAACCTTCCACCGGCCGTACCAGTCGATGGAGGACCAGGAGGCGCCGGGCCAGATATCGTTGAGCTGCCATACGATCGCCCCCATGCAGCGGCCGCGGTTGCGGCGCCAGTGTTCCACGCCGTAGCGGATGGCCTCGCTCTGCAAAAGCTGGCTGGCGAACAGCAGGTTGTCAAAAGACGAGGGATAGAGGAATGTGCGGCCAAGGTAACTGAGAATCTTCCCGTTGGCGGAGCGGTTGCGCTGGTGCCGCTCCATGACGCGGCTGAAAATGTTCCTGTCCCCGGGGAGGGTGAAACTCTCCACGGTTTTAAGGCAGGGGAAGGACTGAAAACCGAATTCCGACGCGTAGCGGAAAAAGAACTTCCGGTATTCGGTGAAGGGCTTTTCGCCGTGCCATACGTCCCAGTAATGCACGTCCCCGCGGTCGGGATCGTTGGTGTGGTCGAAGGCTCCGCCGTCGGAGGGACTGGAGGGCCACCAGAAGGTCTGGGGCGCTTCCCGGCGCACCACCGAGGGCAGGATGTATTCGTACATCTTGACGTAGTCGGCGATATTCCTGCGGCTGACGGGGGCAAAGGGCGGGGGGTTCAATCCGCGCACCAGGCCGTCCTGGGCGCTTGAGACAAAGCCTTCGTCCTCGTTGTTTCCGCAGATCAGCGCAAGGCAGGCGTGGCTGCGAAGCCGGCGGACCTGCTGCTCCGTCTCCAGACGGATGTTCCGCTCAAAATCGTCGGTCAGGGCGTAGAAGGAGCAGGCGTACATCAGGTCCTGCCAGACGAGAATGCCCAGACGGTCGCAGGTATCGAAAAAAACCTCGCCGGGATAATACCCGCCACCCCAGACCCGGATTGTGTTGTAATTGGCCAGGGCCGCGTCTTCCAGAAGGCGGACGATTTTTTCCGGGGTAATCCGGGACAGGATGTTGTCCTGGGGGATATAATCTGCGCCCATGGCGAAGATGGGCGTGCCGTTGCACACATGGGCGAAGGATTCGCCCCAGGCGTCCTTTTCGTGGGATACGGTCAGGGCCCTGAGGCCGACGGACCTCTCCCAGGTGTCGAGCACCCTGTCATCCCGCACAAGGGCGCATTCCACCCTGTATAGCGGCTGGTCCCCGTACCCCCGGGGCCACCAAAGCTTCGGGTTTTCTACGGCGCACTCCCCGTCCTTAAAGGGCAGCACCGTACCGTCCGGCGCGATAAGCCGGGCGCGCATCTCGCAGCCGTCCGCGCAGCCGTCGAAGGACGGACTGAGGCGGAGAGTGACCCGTCCGTCCGCGTGATGCTGGGAAACGTATACGCTGTCAAAACAGACGCCCTCGTCCCCTTCCAGGCGAATTTCCTGCCAGATGCCGGCGTCCGGGATGCGGGGACCCCAGTCCCAACCGAACATGCAGTGGGCTTTCCGCAAAGCAAAAAAGCCCGGCATGGCATCGCCCGAACCCCACATGGGATCCTCGCGATAGGCTTTCCGGGCAGCGGCAATCGGGGAAGAAAATGTGAAGGTCAGGGTGTTTTCCCCGGGAATAAGCGCGGAACGGACGTCAAAGGAAAAGACGACGTGCATATTGTCGCAGCGGCCGATTTCCCTGCCGTTGAGGAACACCGCGGCCAGGGTATCCACGCCGAAGCACCTCAGGCGGATGCGGGGCGAGGACAGGAGCTCTTCCGAAGGGACGAATTCGCGGGTGTAGACGTAGTCCTTTTCCATTGCGTCAAGGAAGAGGAACTCGTTTTCCCTGAAAAAGGGATCGGGCAGTTCGCCGCAGCGCATCAGATCCGCGCAGACGGAACCGGGAACAACGGCTTCGCGCCAGGCGTCCTCATCCGCGCGCCGCATGCGCCAGGCCCCTGAAAGGGATTGGATGACCATATCAAATCCTTCCTGGCGAAAAGGGATCAGTCCTCCCCGCCGGTCTCTTCGGTTTCACCCTCAAGGAGCTCGTCTGCCTCAAGGTTGGCTTCATCCTCGGTGAGTCCGTCTTCCTCTTCCAGACTGCGGACAATCTCGTTATGCTCCTCGGCCTCCCGGCTGCCGCGCTGATCCTTCCCGTCGCCGCCGCCTTCCGCCTGGCCGATTCGCCTGACGTCTGTAAGCGGATATTCCCGGATCTCGGTCTCGTCGCCTTTTGGGATGCGCACCCGGACGGTCTCCCTGAGAATGTTCAGGTCCGTCACCGTGCCGCGTCCGTCGGGGGTGATGACGTCCTTGCCGAGCCGGGGCATTTTTTTGCGGACCGCTTCATAGGTGTCTTCCTCATATTTGAGGCAGCACATCAGCCTGCCGCAGACGCCGGAAATCTTGGTGGGGTTCAGGCTGAGACTCTGTTCCTTGGCCATCTTGATGGATACGGGCTGAAAATCGCCGAGGAACGTGGTGCAGCACAGGGGACGCCCGCACATGCCCAGGCCTCCCAGCATTTTGGCCTCGTCCCGGACGCCGATCTGCCTCAGCTCGATCCGGGTGCGGAAGATAGCGGCCAGGTCTTTGACCAGGCTGCGGAAATCGACCCGCTTGTCGGAAGTGAAGTAAAAAAGAATCTTGCTGTTGTCGAACGTGTATTCGCATTTGACCAGCTTCATCGGAAGCTTATGCTCGGCGATCTTTTTTTCGCAGATTTCCATGGCGGAGGATTCCCTGGAGCGATTATCCTCTTCGTGGGCGGCGTCCTCCGGGGTGGCGATGCGGATGACGTTTTTAAGGGGCGGGGTGACCAGCTCGTCGGCGATCTGGCTGACGCCGGTGACGACCTCGCCGTATTCGATGCCGCGCACGGTTTCCACGATCACGGCGTCCCCCGCCGTGGGCCAGAGAGGGCCGGGATCGAAATAGTACAGTTTGCCCGCGTTCCTGAAGCGGACACCGATTACAGTTGCCATAATGCAATTTCCTCCGCTATGACAGACATGATATTTTCCGCGCATCCGATGAAAAGTACGTTGGACGCGCGGAAGGTTTTTGCGCGGATCACGGTTTCCATGATCCTTTTCAGGCTGCTTTCATCCGACGATTTCCAGCTTTCCGGGGCGTCCGAGGCCTCCGGGGAGCGGAGCAGCAGTTCCACCTGTTCCTCCAGGATATCCAGAAGGCGGGAATCCCGTTCCTTTTTGTCCTTCAGGGCTTCCCGCAGGAGCTTCAGGGCGGAAGGGATGTCCGAGGGCCGGCGGACGGCGAAAAAGGTTTTTTTGACGACCTCCAGATCCTCGTAAAAGGCCGGGTCGGTGTGGATCCTGAGGGCTTTGCCGATGGAACCGCCGCTGAGCGGGACAAGGCGGACAATCTCCTCGTCGGGAATCATCGCGCCTTTCAGCGCGGAGCGCAGGCGTTCGTCGCTCCAGGGAGCCATGCGGCAGATTCTGCACCGGGAAAGGATGGTGGGCAGGATGGCGCTCAGGGTGTCGGCCGTCAGGAAAAACCAGGTGCTGTCGTCCGGCTCCTCGATGGTTTTGAGAAGCACGTTCTGGGCGGCCGGGGTCATACGCTCGGCGTTCTCGATCACCACCGCCCTGCGGCGTCCCTCAAGGGGAGCGGAAGAGAGCGTGTCCACCAGGGCGCGCATGGCTTCGGTTTTGATGGTTTTTTCTCCCGCCTTTGGGGAAGGAAGAAGCAGGTCGGGCAGGCTGCGGCTCTGGTATCTGCGGCAGTTTTTGCACTGCCCGCAGGGGCGCTTCCCCTCCGAGGTGCAAAGCAGGCCCATGGCGATTTCATGCGCCAGGGTCTTTTTACCGATGCCGGCGGGTCCGCACAGAAGAACGGCGTGGGGCAGATGCCCGGAGGCAAGGTCCGCCCTGAGGGCGTCCTCCCTGAACCGTTCCGTTTCCTTTGTCATACGCCTGAGGCCGCCCTTTCGGAATCAGTACTTGATGAACTGCTCAACGCTGAGGATGAATACCGTCGCGCCGCCCACCGTGACCTCCATCGGGAAGGAGGTCATGGCCTCGCCGCCGACCGACAGGGTGACGGGGTTAGCCGCGATCTGGCGGCGGCTTTTGCCGATCTTTTCGATGATCTCAAGACAGCGCTGGCACCGGTCCTCCTCTACGCCCAGTAAGAGCGTGGTGTTGCCGCTTCTGAGGAATCCGCCGGTGGTGGCGAGCTTGGTTGCGCTGAAGCCTTCGTTGAGCAGGCCGGAGATAAGCCTTCCGGCGTCTTCATCCTGGACAATGGCAATCAGCAGTTTCATTGGCGGACACTTCCTTTCCGAAAAAACCGAAAGATATTATAAACCAGATCGGCTCAGTCGGCAATGCTCAATTTGCCGATGATCCCTTCCAGCAGCGCCTGGAACCTGGCCGCGCCTTTGCGTCCGGCTTCCAGAACCTCGTCGTGGGTGATGGGACGGTCCATGATTCCGGCGGCCATGTTGGTAATGCAGGATATGGCAAGGCACCGCATCCCGGCGTGGCAGGCCGTGATGGCCTCGGGCACGGTCGACATCCCGACCGCGTCGCCTCCGAGCAGACGGACCATGCGGATCTCGGCCGGGGTCTCGTAGGAGGGGCCGCTCATCATGCAGTAAACGCCCCGACTGAGGGGGATTCCCAGGGAGGAAGCGGTCTCTTCCGCCAGGGACAGAAGCCCGGAATCGTACAAATGGGAGATGTCGGGGAAACGGGGCCCGTCTTTTTCGTCGTTGGGCCCGATCAGGGGATTCATCCCGGACAGGTTGATATGGTCGGATATCAGCATCATGCTGCCCGGGGACAGGGAGGTGTTTACGCCGCCGGCCGCGTTTGTCAGGATCAGCGTGCGGATGCCCAGGCGCTTCATCACGCGGACGGGAAGGGCGATCTCGGCGGGGGTGTGGCCCTCATAGAAATGGAACCGGCCGTTCATGATCATGATTTTCTTTCCCGCGACCGTGCCGATGATCATTTTGCCGGCGTGGCCGGGAACGGTGGAGACCGGGAACCCGGGAATATCGCTGTAAGAAATAACGGCTGCGCCGCTTGCCCGCTCCGTAAAGCCGGAAAGACCGCTGCCGAGGGTCACGGCGCAGACGCAGTCCTGAGCATACGGACGCAGGTAATCGGCGGCGGCGAGGATGCGTTCCTGATACGTCATATTCTCCTCCTGTTCAGGGAGACAGGCCCGAAAACAGGCAGCTTCCCATGAATTTTTTCGATTTTAAAAGGGGGACGGGGCTTTCGGAAGGATCAGCCGTTACTCCAGACGGCTGAGGAAGGAATCGGCGCCGAAGCGTTCGCTCAGGCCGAAGTAATCCGCGACGGTCGCCGCGATATCCGCGAAGGTCCGGCGCTCGCCCAGGGAGCGGAGCTGCTTCATCCCCTTGATCAGGCAGAGAATGGGAATATACTCGCGGGTATGGTCGGTCCCGCGGAAGGTGGGATCACATCCGTGGTCCGCGGTGAGGATGATCAGGTCGCCGTCGTTCAGAAGCCCCAGGATTTCGGGCAGTTTTTCGTCAAAGGCCATCAGGGCGTTCCCGTACCCCAGAGGATCCCTTCGGTGGCCGTAGATCATGTCGGTGTCCACCAGGTTCACGAAGAGGAGCCCGTTGAAATCGGTATGCAGATAATCCAGGGTGCTTTGGATGCAGGCGGGGTTGCCCGCGCTGTGGACCGAGGATGTGATGCCGCGCATGGCGAAGATGTCTTCGATTTTTCCGACCGCCAGGGTGTCAAAGCCGTTGTCACTGAGTACGTCCAGAATGGTGGGGCCGATGGGCTCCAGGGAGAAATCCTTGCGCCCCGGGGTCCGGGTGAAGCGGCCCTTGCCCTCGCCGACGAACGGGCGGGCTATGACCCGTCCGACGCCGTATTTGCCCTGCAGCTGGGCCCGGGCGATCCTGCACATTTCATAGAGGCGGGCGAGGGGATAAACGTCCTCGTGGCAGGCGATCTGGAAAACGCTGTCGGCCGACGTGTAGACGATGGGATATCCGGTCCTCATGTGCTCCTCGCCGAGCTCGTCCAGGATGGCCGTGCCGCTGGCGGGCTTGTTGCCGATGACGCGGGTGCCGATGGCCTCCTCAAAGGAACGGATGACCTCCTCGGGGAAACCGTTCGGGAACGTGGGGAAGGGCGCGGGCAGGGTTACGCCCGCGATCTCCCAGTGGCCGGTGGTGGTATCCTTCCCGGAGGAGCACTCCGCGGCCCGGCCCCAGGCGCCGACCGCGGTTTCGTCCGGAGGGATGTTCAGGCCCGGCAGATGCCCGAGGCCCATGTGACGCATGTTGGGAACCTTCAGATCCATACTTTCGGCCACATGGCGCAGGGTATTGGCCCCCTCGTCGCCATAGGCCGCCGCGTCGGGAAGATATCCGGCGCCAACGGAATCCAGTACGATCAGAACGGCTTTTTTCATGGCTTATCGCTCCTTTATTGATGTGTCCCCACGGTATCGGGAGGGGAAGCGGGGATATCTGGCATGACAGAAATGCTTCGCAATCATTTTACACTGAAAAGTGGTTTTTGAAAAGCCCCGATGTGAATCCAGGGGTGACGCCCGTCCGTTTCATCCGGAAAAGACGATATACGCGCGATATGCGGCGCGGATTCTTGCAAGAAATCCGTTTCTCTGGTATGATATACGAAGGGAGGACTGGATATGCGGTGCTTGGCGGTTTGTGCCTTTGCCATGGAGGGCATTGTCAAAAGGGAACTTGCCGATCTTGGCTTCGCGGACGCGAGGTGCGATCAGGGATGCGTCCGCTTCAGCGCCGACTGGGAGGGTATTTTCCGGGCCAACCTGTGGCTCAGATGCGCCGACCGGGTGCTCGTCCTCCTGGGAGAGGGCAGGACGGAAACCTTTGAGGATCTTTTCCGACTGACGCTCGACTGCGGCGTCGGCGATCTTCTGCCCGCAGACGCTGCGTTCCCGGTCAAGGGGAAATGCGCGCGTTCGACCCTGATGAGCGTAAGGGACTGTCAGGCCATCGTCAAGAAGGCGGCGGCCCGGTCCATGTGCGAAAAGCACCGTTTGAACTGGTGCCCTGAGACGGGACCGGTCTTTCAGCTGGAGGCGGCGATTCACGGGGATATCTGCAGGATTACGCTTGACACCAGCGGCGAGGCCCTGAACAAAAGGGGTTACCGCACCTGGACGGGCGAGGCGCCCATCAGGGAGACGCTGGCGGCCGCCATACTGAAGCTGTCCCCATGGCGTCCGGACAGCGAAAGGGACGCCCTGTACGATCCGTGCTGCGGCACCGGCACTTTCCTGATCGAGGCCGCGATGATGCAGTCCCGCCGGGCCCCGGGGCTCAGACGGCGCTTCGCCATGGAGGACTGGCCGTTTTTCACGGCTGCGGACACGCTTCGCGCCGAAGCGGAGGAAATGTACGACCCGTCCCTGATCCATGATATCTCCGGGAGCGATATCTCTCCCGAGGCGATCGGGCTGTGTGTGAAGCACATCGGGCAGGCGGGCCTGAAGGGGCGGATTCGCGTCGGGGTGAAGGATCTGCGGACCCTGAAGATCGACCCGGGACCCGAACGATACCTTACATTCGTCGCCAATCCGCCCTACGGGAAGAGGATGGGGGAGATCAGGGACGCGGAGAAGCTGTACGCCGACATGCGCGCCATGTGGGACCGAAGCCCCGGGAGCAGGATGACGGTGATTACGTCCTGTCCTTCCTTTGAAAGGGTTTTCCGCCGCCGCGCCGTGAAAAGGACGCGTTTTTATAACGGCAGGCTCGAATGCGAGTGCCTGATTATCTGATATAATTTAATGGAAGAATACCGTCCGTGACGCGGTCCCGGACAAATCCTGATATGAATGGGAGCAGTTTTTATGAAACCTGCGGAACCAAATATAAAACAGGAAAAGAAAGGCTTCCGCCTGCGTAAACGGGCTCTGCAGCTGCTGGGGATCGACATGATCTGGATCCTTCTGGTCGGCTTTTTCATGTTTTTGATCTACCCGAGCGGGGTGACGCGCCTGTCCACGGAGCAGGCGCTGATCCAGATCGGAATCATGCTGGCGAGCATTGTTTCCGTTCGCCTCCTGATGGGTATTTATTCAAGCGTATGGCGATACGGCAACACCAGGCTGTACCTGAAACTCGTGGCCGGAGACTTTATCGCCGGGTGCGCGTATTACCTGATATCGCGCCTGTTCCGCCCCTTTGGGCACATCAGCTTCATCCGCGCGGCGGCGGCTGTGGCCGTCAACCTGCTGATTTCGATGTCCGCCAGGCTTTTTTATCAGTATATCTATGATTACGATTCCGGCAGGTCAAGGTTTGTTCGGGTGATCAGGACCGTGCTGCAGCGCTTTTTTCGCATCAAAAGGGAAAACGACCAGCAGACCGGCATGGTGGGCCAGCAGATCAATATCGCCATCGTCGGCGCGGGCCGGGTTGGGGTGCTGTTTGCGGAGGAACTGATGAACAATCCGCGTTCGGCGTACCGTCCGGTCTGCTTTATCGACAATGATCCCCAGAAGACCGGTCAGAAGGTGGCGGGGCTGAACGTATACGATCCTTCGGCGATCAACGGCAAGTTTCTTTCCGCCTGGCCCATCCAGGAACTGGTCATCGCCATTACCGAGGCGGACGCCGACAGGAAGAGGGAACTGTACGACTATTACAAGGACATGGGCTGCAAGATCAAGGTATACGATTACCCGATGGCCGAAGCCATGGAGGGCGGGCGCCGGAAACTGAGGGAATTCGATATCCAGGAGCTCCTGTTCCGCAGCCCCAAGGAATTCCTCAGCGAAGAAACGAGGGATTATTATCGGGGCAAGGCGGTCCTGATTACGGGGGGAGGCGGCTCCATCGGGTCCGAAATCGCCAGACAGGTGGCCAGGATGGATCCGAAAAGGCTGATTCTGCTGGACGTTTATGAAAACGCTGTTTATGATATCCAGCAGGAGCTGCGCATGAAATACCATGAGCGGCTGGATATGACGGTGGAGGTCCTGACCATCTGCGACCGCGAACAGCTGGACATGGTCTTTGCCCGGTGCAGGCCGGACGTTGTTTTGCACGCCGCGGCGCACAAGCATGTGCCCCTGATGGAACGCAACTGTGTGGAGGCGGTGCGCAACAATGTTTTCGGCACGCTGAACGTGGTGGATATGTGCGAAAAATACGGCGTGCACAAGGCCATCATGGTTTCCACCGACAAGGCGGTGAATCCCACCAACGTGATGGGCGCCACCAAACGGATGTGCGAAATGATTTTCCTGAGCCGCAGGGATTCAAAGACCAGCTTCTGCTGCACAAGGTTCGGCAACGTCCTGGGCTCCAACGGCAGCGTGATTCCGCTGTTCAAGCGGCAGATTGACCGCGGGGGGCCGGTGACCATTACCGACAAACGCATTATCCGTTATTTTATGACCATTCCGGAAGCGGCGCAGCTGGTTCTGACCTGCGGCTCGATGGCGCGCAAGGGCGAACTGTTCATGCTGGATATGGGCAAGCCGGTCAAGATCCTTGACCTGGCCGAAAGCATGATCAGGCTGTCCGGCTACGAGCCCTACAAGGAGATTAATATCGTGGAAACCGGCTTAAGACCCGGCGAGAAACTGTACGAGGAACTGCTGATCAAGACCGAGGAACTGGACAAGACCGACAACGAGATGATTTTCGTGGAACGTGACGAGCCGCTGAGCCGGGATAAGATCCGTGAAAAGCTGGATATCCTGCGCCGGGCGGCCGAGAGCGAGGATGACGAAGCGGTGCGGCGGGCCCTGAAGAAGACGGTGCCGACATACAAATCCGCCAGCACCGTAAACAGGCGGGCGGAGGAATCGGAAGAAATGAAGAAAAGCAACCAGGTCAGGACGGAGGGATGACGGATGGAAATCGTATGCCTTGATATGGAAGGGGTCCTGGTGCCGGAAATATGGATCGCCTTTTCAAAAGCCAGCGGGATTCCGGAGCTGAAGAGAACCACAAGGGACGAGCCCGATTACGACAAGCTGATGAAATGGCGCATCGGCATCCTCAGGGAGCATCGCCTGGGCCTCAATGAAATACGGGAAGTAATCGCCTCTATCGATCCGATGGAAGGCGCGAAGGAATTTCTGGACAGCCTGAGGAAGCGCGCTCAGGTGATTATCCTGAGCGACACCTTTACCCAGTTTGCCATGCCCCTGATGGAAAAGCTGGGCCTGCCGACGCTGTTCTGCAATACCCTGGAGGTGGGACCCGGCGGCGAGATTACCGGGTACCGCATGCGGGTGGAAAAGAGCAAGCTGACCACGGTGAAAGCGCTTCAGTCCATCGGCTACGACACCGTTGCCGTGGGGGACAGCTACAACGATCTGGGCATGATCCGCGCGTCCAAAGCCGGATTCCTTTTCAGGTCCACGGAAAATATCCGCAGGGACAATCCCGACCTTCTGGCCTTTGAGGAATACGACGATCTGAAAAACGCCATCCTGAGCGAACTGACTTAAACGGTATTCCGTCACAAACGAATAACGGAGGTAACGGTTCATGAGGATCCTGTATGTATCCAGCGAATGCGCGCCCTTCAGCAAATCCGGCGGGCTTGCGGACGTGGCCTACAGCCTTCCCATCGCCCTGAAGGAAGCCGGAAACGAAACGGCGGTGATCACCCCGCTTTATCGCTGCGCAAGGCTCGGCTGGTTCGAACAGATGGAGCATATCGTGGACAGGCCGGTTCGCGTGGGGGACAGGGAATGCGTATTTGCCCTGTTCAAAGGCGAAAGCAAAGGGGTGAGGATTTGGTTCCTTGCCTGTGATGAACTTTACGACCGCCCCAGACTGTACGGCTACGGCGACGACGCCGTGCGATTTGCCTTCTTTTCCAGGGCCGTTCTTGAATTCCTGGACCTGATGGAATTCGAGCCCCAGATTATCCACTGCAACGACTGGGAAAGCGCCCTGACCGTGGTCTATCTGAAGGATATGCAATACTCCAGAAAGGAACTGCGCAGGATCAAAACCGTATTTACCATCCACAACATCGCCTATCAGGGACAGTTCGGACGGGACATGCTTTGGACCCTGGGGCTGGACAGCGGGTGGTACGACGGCGGCATGGCCTATGAGTACCAGGGCAGGCATGACATCAACCTGATGAAATGCGCCATGATGATGGCGGACGCCGTGTCCACGGTTTCTCCCAACTATGCCAGGGAACTGCATTCCGCCAGGTACGGTCACGGCCTGGAGGGCGTGATCGATATGGTGGACAGCCGGCTGTGGGGTATCCTCAACGGCATCGACATGGATTTGTACGATCCGTCCCTGGACGAGGACCTGCCCGCGCGGTTTGACACGGAGAACATGGCGGGGAAAAAGGAATGCAAGCGGTTCGTTCAGAAGGCTTTCGGGATCAACGAGGAGGACGGATGGCCGCTGATCGCCGTGGTCGCCCGACTGGTGGAGCAGAAGGGCCTGGAACTGATCAGGCAGGTCATGCCCGGACTGATGGACATCGGCGTGCAGCTGGTTGTGTTCGGCCAGGGCGACAGGGTGTATGAGGATTATTTCCGGTGGGCGCGGGAAAACTGGCCGGGACAGGTGGGCTTCAGCAGCGATTATACGGAAGCGATGGCCCGGAAGGTCTTTGCCGGCGCCGATATGTACCTGATGCCCAGCCGTTTTGAACCCTGTGGCCTCAGCCAGATGATGGCCATGCGTTACGGCACCGTGCCGATCATCCACGAGACCGGCGGGCTGAAGGACAGCGTGCGCCTTTACAGCGATTTCGACGGCCAGGGGGACGGCTTCGGCTTCCAGGAATACCATGCCAAGTACCTGTATCTGGCGGTGCTGGAGGCCGTAAAGCTTTACCTTGGGGACGAAAAGACCTTTGCCCTGATGCGCAGGCGCTGCATGGAGAAGGACCTGAGCTGGGCGAAGAGCGCCGCGAAATACGAAAGGATGTACGGGGAGATTTGCGAGGACCGATGCGACGAGCATATCGTCTTTGAGGACGGGATGAACGCCCTGGCGGAAAAATACCGCATGATTACCGAATCCAACCGGCGCCTGCACCCGGAAATCTACCGTCCCGGGTACCGGCGAGCCCTTCAGATCAGGATGACCGGACGCTGCGACGGCGTTTTCAGCCTGAGGTTCAGCGGAGACAGCATGGAGGTGATTCCCCGGACCGTCGAGGACTGCGACGCCCAGGTGGAATGCAGCTACGACAACCTGATGGCCATGGCAGAGGGGACGAAGGATCCCGACAAGCTGTTCATGAACGGGCAGCTGAAGGTGACCGGGAGCATGATCAAGGGCCACGAATTCAGGGACCTGTTAAAGGTCCGCGAGTGACGGAAACAACACACACGGAGGGAAAAATGCACGAATCCCCAAAAAACGGCAACAGGGAGACGGCGCGGCTGCTTCAGAAAATCGGCCAGGCGTTCGGGATTCCCGGTCCTTTCTTCAGCTGCGAAGAGATCAAAATGGGCAACGTGAACCGCACGTATAAGGTGAACTATGTCGTGGACGACGGGGAGGGAACGGCCCACCTGAAAAGCTACCTGGCGCAGAGAATCAATACCTATGCCTTCCGGACGCCCGAACAGCTGATGTCCAACATCGAAAAAGTGACCGGAACCCTCAAACGGAAGGCTCCGGGGGAAGTCTATCTGGATTTCCGCCATACCGCCGGCGGAAAAAACTATATCGCCGACGAGACGGGCTTCTGGCGGCTGTGCAATTTCATTCCCTCCGTCACCTTCAATACCTGTTCGGATCCCCGGGTGGTGAGAAACGCGGGAAAGGCGTTCGGCCATTTCCAGACCATGCTGTCTGATTTTGACGCGTCAAGCCTTTTCTGCACCATTCCGGACTTCCACGACACCAGGGTCCGCTATGAGACCCTGGTCCGGAATCTCAAAGACGATCCCCTGGGAAGGGCAGGGGAAGCGGAAAAAGAAATCGATTACCTGATGAGCGTCAGGGACCTTGCCTGTCGGTTGACGGACCTTTTTCGGCAGGGGAAACTGCCTCTTCGGGTTACGCACAACGACACCAAGATCAACAACGTGCTCTTCGAGGAGGGAACCTTCCGGCCGCTTACGGTCATCGATCTTGACACGGTGATGCCGGGTCTTGCCGGCCATGACTTCGGCGACGCCATCCGTTTTGCCGCCAACACCGTCGAGGAGGACTGCCCGGACGGGGACAGGGCAACGCTGGACCTGAACGTATTCTGGGCGTTTACCGAGGGATTCCTCAGCGAAACGGCCTGTTCGCTTACAAAGAACGAGGTGGATTCCCTGGCTGTCAGCGGCTTTTGTCTTGCCTGCGAACTGGCCGTACGTTTCCTGAACGATTACATTCTCGGAGACAAGTATTTCAAGATTTCCTTCCCGGAGCATAACCTGGTCAGGGCCAGGTGTCAGATTGCCCTGTCAAAGGATATGCTGAAAAAAATGGACGCGATGGACGCGCTGGTGCAAAGATACGCCCGAAAATACGCGGACAGGAAAAATACGGATGAAAACTGACCCTGGGGACGCACTTCGCCGACATCCGTTCCGATGGGACTGTCCGGTAACAATTATGAAACAAAATTGTAACTTTTTCCCGCAAAAAAAAGGTGGACATTTTTCTGCTTTTGTGGTAAAGTTACTTTGATGTTTTGCAGGACACCATACGGGCGTTTTGCGAAACTCTCACAGGAGATATTCTTCCCGCATCCTGCGGGTGAATATAATCCGGGCACTGACGGCACTGAACGACCCATCGATGAAAGCGCGATCATTTCATGGAATGGCTCTGCAGAAGCCTGTCAGAATAATGACAGTCCCGATACGCGGACTAAAAGGAGTGTTTTGCCATGAAAAAGTTTGCTTCCCTGCTCATCGCTCTGGCTCTGGTGCTCACTTCCGTGAGTGCTCTGGCTTCCGTTCCCACTCCCAGCAAGAGCAGCATCTATGAGGCTGAGTCCCTCACCGATGGTGTCTGGATCAAGGTTGTGTACAACGACTACAAGGCTCAGGCCGAAGTAGCCCGTCTGCGCAATGCTTACCTCAGCGGGACCCCGGTGAGCGGGTTGTTCAACACCCAGGTTGCTACTGAAATCGCCGGCGCCAAGGACGTGCTGGATGTGGTTGCTGTCAAGTGCGGCGGCGAAACCACCGAACCGACCGTTTCCTTCAAAATCTGGGGTTCTACTCCTTACAGCAACGTCGTCTGCGTGCTGGGCGTTTATGACGCGGCCCTGAATCTGTACTTCTACGAGACTCTGCCCACCGAGTGCCAGGCTGACGGCAGCGCGGTCATCACCATGACGCTGGCCCAGTTCGAAGCTGTGAAGGCTGCCAAGTCCACCGTTCTGGCTTTTGTGAAGCTGTAATTCGTATAGTTTAAAGCCTGAAGGAGCGGGTGTGTCCGCTCCTTTTTTAATTCGGGAATTACAAAAGAGGAAAAACGGACGATAAAATCCCCGGCCCTTTTCCGCAGCAGGAAAAGGCCGGGGCTTTTGATGGTGTGCCGGGCATGGCATATTTCTTGCGGGTGAAAGTCCCGGCACAGGCAGTTTAATACTCATCGCAAATTGGTCAAACCGATTTGATTATCAGGCCAGCGGCAGGGCGAATGTGAGGATCTCAAAGGGACGGAAGGGAAAGGCACTTCCTTCCGCGGTCACGTCCTCCAGCATATTCAGTAGCCGCACCTGTGAAGGGAAGACGATCTCGCCCCGTCGGCCGTCCTGTTCTGAAAGACGCAGAATGAAAGATTTGCCGTCCTCGGACAGTTTCATGGCCTGGAGTATCAGAGAAGAGGAGCAGAGCGCGCTCCTGAGCGGTTCGGGAAAGGAAAGGCCGGTGCGTCGCGGAGAAACGTTGTATTCCAGCGATCTGCGGTTGATTTCCGCCGCCACGGCGTCGCCCTCATGGGGGAGGATCATGACGCAGAAGTCGTGGAGCCCCATGTCGCTTTCGATATCGGGCCGGATAGTGGCGCGCAGCAGGCTGAGGGAAACCTCTTCCTCCTCCAGCCCCAGGCCGTATTTGCCTTCGTTGATCACCGCAAGGCCCGCCCCGGTTTCGGACAGGTCGAACCATTTGTGGTGGCATACTTCAAACCGCGCGGTCTGCCAGGAGGTGTTCTTTGTCCATTCCCTGCGGATAAAACCTGCGCCGGTGTCGCAGACGACTTCTCTGGTAAGAATATCCGGGGCAAAATTCACCTTGCACAGACGATGCTTTTCGTGCCAGTCGGCAATATGTTCGACCTCAATGCCTGGAAAATCCCTGAAAAAACGGACACGCATTTTCCATGAACTGCGCCCGGTACGAAGAACAGTCTCGAATTCTGCGCAGAAACCGTCAAGGGCCGTCAGGCAGAGAGGAGAAGCCGTCTCAAAGGGATATTCCACGTCCCTGTAATTGGGAAGGATATCCCACGCGTCATACATTCCGGGATAATCGCCGTAGAGATGGAGCTTGTTGAAGCCGTGACCCTCCCGGACCCATTCTCTGCGCAGCTTATTGTCATAGAGTGATACAAAGCTGCCGTCAGACCTGAGGGTGGCTCTGTAAAAGGGCGTAGCGACCTTGAGTATTTCCCCGTCGGAAGAAACGGAAAGCCAGGATGTGTCATCGTCACCCATGACAAAGCGGCCCGTGGCCAGACCCGCGGCATCGACGCGGGCGAAAGCGCCCCGGAGGCCGTGCCTTTCGAAGGAGCCCGTGGGGGAGGGAATGAAAACGGGAACGGAGCGCGGGAAATTAAGGGAATTGAAATACGGGGCGTCCGCCTTTTCGCCAAGAATGCCTGTGAGAAGCTCTTTGATCTTACGGTAATCTTCCATGGCGTCTTCATATACGGGATGGATGTGGGAGCCGGGCAGGATATCGTGGAACTGGTTAAGAAGGAGCTTCTTGTACGCGGAGCGGATTTCCTCCGAGGGGTATCCCACACCGTCCGGATACCGGAGCACGCTTGCGATTTCTGCGTCGCGGAGCATGAATTCAAGAAGACGGTTGGCTTTTTTGATGTCGGACTTGGTGGTGAAGGTACCCCGGTGCATCTCCAGGTACAGTTCTCCGTCCCATACGGCCAGGTTCGGGTTGTTTCCCAGGTTTTTATGCAGGAAATCCGCGCCGCCGGTCACCTCGCATTTGGGCATGGCCGATATCCTGGGAAAACGGCGGATCATTTCCATCATTTCCTCGGTCACGCCGCTGCCGCCGTCGCCGTAACCGTACATGGACAATGTGGCGCCGCCGCCGTCCTTGTCCTGGTATGCTTCCCAGTTTTCCCGGATCTGGCTGGGCATGTTCCAGGTGATGAAATGGGTGGGCGGCACGCAGGCATAGACAGTGCTTCCGTCCAGCCCCTTCCAGATGAAATGGTTGTGGGGGAAACGGTTGGTGTCGTTCCAGGTGGACATCTTATTGGAAACAAAGTAATCCACACAGCTTTTTTTCAGGATCTGGGGCATGATGGAGCTGTTGCCGAACACATCCGGCAGCCAGGCGTTGTCGATGGTGCGGCCGAAAGCGCGGCGGAAAAACAGCTGACCGTACAAGAACTGGCGGATCAGGCTTTCCGCGGCGGGGATGTTGCAGTCCGGTTCCACGTACATGGCGCCGACAGGCTCAAACCGTCCTTCGGCGACTTTCTGTTTCAGTTCCTCGAAAATCTCCGGGTAATATTTTTCCAAGGTCTCGTAGGTATATGCCTGTGTGTGGGTGTAGCGGAATTCGGGGTAACGGTCCATCAGGCGCAGCTGGATGAGGACGGTGCGGGCGTTTTTCTGCACGGCGTGGATGCGCCGCCAGTAGTAGGCGATATCCAGATGCGAATGGCCGACCAGGGCTACGTTCCCGGTCCCCTTATAGTCGGTGTTTTCATAGATATGACTGCGGATATATTCCGCAGCGGCGTCCACGCCTTCCCAGGTGTCAAAGTCCACCCGGTCCAGAGCATGGCTTAGTTCGGCAAACAGGAAGGAGCGCAGATTTTCGTCGAAATATTCCGACTGGGCGATATCCGTCAGCAGCACACAGTCATAAATGAGGGACTGCACATTGTCCCTTGTCAGGCACAGGAAGGCCCCGTTGAATACCTGCCTGCAGCCCCGGATATTCAGGGACTCCGGATTTCGTTCGTCGTCGGGCTTGGAACGGTTGTAGGCCTCGATCTCGATATCAAGCTCCTCGCATTCATTATAGAAGTCAAGCGGGATCCTTTCCCGGTTGGGGTCGATCCCGCCCGCGTAGCGGCCGTTGATCTTAACGATCATTTCCGCCGCGGTCTTCAGCTGAAGACAAAGGTTTTTTCCCTTCATGCGTTCCGGAACGCGTGTTTTCATGCGGATGAAGGCGGTGCCGTCGGGTGTAAAGTACAATTCGCCCCGGCGGAGAGGGCGTTCCGGTCCGTCGGTGAATTCATATTCGTTTTCTGAAATCTGCCGGGCGTCGCGGATGGTGATATCGGTGATCTCCTCCATGTCGGCATATACGCCGCGCCTGAGCCAGGAAAAGCGCAGAAGGGTCCATTCCTCGGGGCGCATGCTGCGCCGGACCACTTTGACATGTGCCATTTTTACATTCCTCCATAATCAGCTGTCCCAGAAAAACGGTTTTCTGCGGACGGCGTTGATGCGGACCTCCAGGCCCAGGTCGGTTTTGATCTTCTGAGCGATCCAGTCGGTGCAGCGGTCAAGTATGGCGCACTTGGAGCATTCCCCACGGAAAATGAGTGTGATTTCATTGCCTTCCATGGATACGAACTCCACCCAACCGCCGTCCCCCTGGATTCGGGGGGTGAGTTTGTCGACGATATACGAGCGGACCACGGTCTGCCTCCTATTCCCCGGCCCGATGAATCTCCGGGCCGGAAAAGCATTTATACATTTATGATAACACGGGCAGGCGTTTTACCGCAATATCATGAATGCAAAATGACAAAAAATTGCGCATTAAATATGACGAATTCATATATATTATATATGTATATAAATTTAAAATACTAAAAAAGGTTGCAAATAGACCATTTATGTGCATGGGCTATGTCAATTCGGTGCCCCGGGAACTGGACGAGGCTGCGCGCATTGACGGCTGCGGGTTTTTCCGGATTTACTGGAACATCATCCTGCCCATGCTGAAGCCGGTGATGGCGACTATCGCCATCCTCTCCTTCCGCCAGGGGTGGAACGAATACATCATGCCGATGGTGTTCACCATGACCAATCCCAAACTCCGCCCCCTGACGGTGGGCGTCAACCTGCTGAAAAATGCCGGCGACGGCGCGGCAGCCTGGAACATCATGTTTGCCGGCGCCACCATCGCCATCATCCCGATCCTGATCGTTTTCTGCTGCTTCAGCCGCTTTTTCATGGGCGGTCTGACGGCCGGTGCGGTCAAGGGATAAGGTGGCGCTATGTTCGCGGCCTGTGCCTGACGGCACAGGCCGCGTTTGACTTCCGGGAAAATGGCGTACCAAACAGGTTGCCCGCGGAGAGAGGATGCGGTAAAATAATAAAGAAGCGCGGCTCGGGGGACCCCTCCGCGCGGAAAGGGAGAGATAAAATGAAAGCGGAAGCGCCTGAATATTACCGCCTGCCTGACCGGGAGGGCTTTGTGCCCTGCTGGCTGGTTTCAGGGCCGAGGGTGAGCGAATTTACCTCTCCCGAACGGGACAACAACCAGCTTCGGTACGAGGCGCGCCTCAGGGAAAGCATCGCAAGGCATATCCCGGTGGACGCCGGGGCGTGTGTGCGCGCGGGGGAGAACAGCCGCCTTGGAATGCCCTGGCGCTTTTACGGCGGACAGGGAAGCTGTTTTGTGGATCTGTCCGATTTTTATTCCCTGATGCACCGGGTGGAATTCGACGCGGCCGTGAGCGTCTGGTCCCCCCGCGACGCGGTGCTGGATGCTGTTTTGTGGGGGTACGCGGCGGCGGACCTGTATGTCAACGGCAAACCGGCTGCGCGCATTGACGCTCCGAGGTATAAACCCATCCGTCGCGTTCCCTTTGAGCTGCCTCTGCGCCGGGGCCTTAATCTGATCTATATCGCCTGTGAAAACCTGGGCGTCAGGGATACCAGGTCCGCGGTGGGGCTGCAGATCCGGGACGGCGGGGATCTGAGGGTGACGCTTCCGGAAGAAGACAGTGCCGAAGAGATTTTTTCGGCCCTGCGTTTTACCGAAGAAAGCCGCGTCGAAGGTGACCGGATCGTTTTCCCGTACCCCGCGCCAAAGGATACCGAGATTGTCTGCCTGCACGGCGAGGTGGATTTTGCGCGGACGAGGGATGCAAAATACCGGGTTTCCGCGGACGGGCTTTCTTCCGTGAGGCTGAAGGAAGGGGAACCTCTGGTCCGTCTCAGGGTGGGTACGCCCTTTGGGGACGTTTCAAGGGAATTTGAACGGACGGAGATCATCCTTCCCAAACGCATTGACCCGGCGCCGGGGTATGAGGAAAACCGGATGATGATCCTGAAAAGGATCGCTTCGGTGGAGAGCCTCAGCAGGGGCGAGAAATTCGGCTTTCCCATTTCCAATATGCTGGCCCGGGCGTATCTTCACGACAACAGCCGGGACGATAAGCGACTGATGGGGGAATTGCTGGAGCTGATCGAATCCCGCGTGGACTGTTCGGATTTTCTGGTGGCGGGCCTGATCCGTTATATGAAAAATGTACCCCAGGACGGCGAAACGTCTGAAAAGATCCGCCGGGTGCTGACGGGTTATCGCTACTGGATGACCATGGACGGTTTTGACGGCATGTGCTTCTGGAGCGAGAACCATTGCCTGATGTTCTACACCAACGCGATGCTGGCGGGCGAAATGTACCCCGACGACTTCTTTTCCCTGGCCGGGATGACGGGAAAGGAACTTCGTGATTTCGGGCGGGGAAAGGTACTGGAATGGCTTGATGACGTGGAGGAATTCGGTTATGAAGAGTTTCTTTCCACGGTCTATATGTGCGTGACCTTCGCGGCGCTGATCAACGTGGTGGATTACGCGCCTAAGGATATCTCCCGCCGGGCCGCGAAGCTGACGGACCTGCTTCTCATCTCTCTGGCGCGGCATACCTTCCGGGGAGGCATTATCGCCCCGATGGGCCGGGTCTACCGGGACGTTTTGTATCCCTTCCGGCAGGGGGCGATGGCGCTGATGAACCTGGCGGACCCTTTCCAGCCCTATGACTTCGGCGAAGGATGGCTCGGATTTTTCGCCTCCAGCGGCTACAAACTGCCGGAGGGTCTGAAGGAAATCATGGCGTCAAAGTACAGCGGGTCGTATTCGACGGGAAACGCGCTGATCTTCCTGGAAAAACGGGAGGACTTCCTGCTTACCAGCGTGGCTTCTCCCCGGACGGACGGGAAGGAGCGGTGGCCCAACATCATCCGGGATCCCGGCGCCGATCCCGCATCCCACATGTTCACCAAGTCCTACAACGAATGCTTTCACGGCACCACGTTTTTCAGGCCCGGTGTTTACGGCTATCAGCAGCATATGTGGTATGCGGCCCTTTCCGGGGAAGCGATCTTGTTCGCTAACCATCCGGGGTCGGCGTCCGAGGGCGGCGACATGCGGCCCGGGTACTGGCACGGCAACGGCGTGATGCCCATGCTGCGCCAGGAAAAGGACCTGCTTTTGATGATTTACCGCATTCCCGAGGAGCATCCTCTGCATTTTATCCATATCTATGCGCCTTTGTGCCGGTTTGACAGGGCTGTGACGGAGGATCACTGGCTGTTCCTTCAGAAGGACAGGGGATATATCGCCTTCTGGTCCTCTGTTCCCATGGAGGACGCGGCCGGGCTGAGCAGCGGGTGTGAAAAACGCATGTACGGAGATGATATCGCCTGCGTATGCCTGTGCGGGGGCGGGGAATACACGTCCCTTGAGGAGTTCTCCGCAAGGGCCCGGACGCTGCGCCCCGGATATGACGGCGCTTCGGGCTGCCTTAGCGCCGGCGGCGAACGGATCAAATACGAGGCGGGAGAAGACACGACGCAGTATCTGTAATGCAATTATGCGGGAATTCCTCGAAACATACCGAAGTCTGCACGTTTAACAGCCTGTTTTTGACAGCCGCGTTCATTAACGGAGGGGAAGAAAGAACCATATGAAGCTTTTCGGGAACACGGAAGAAAGCAGAAGAAGCTTTGGCGACCTGACGAAATATATCGACGATTTCAAAATCGAGACCACGACGGACAGCCGCGGACGGGTAAGAAAAAAAGCGGTTTATACCGGGGTGTGGACCGTGCTTCGCGAAACCGGGACCGGGACCGCCTGCAGGCTGTGGGGTGCGCTTGCGCTTTCCGTAGCCGTTGCGGCGGCCTGCGCGTTCCAGCTTTTGACGGAGCACGCGTACGGGGGAAAATACCCCGTGATGGTGCCGCTGCTCGCGGGCCTGTTCCCGTGTCTGTACCTGGTCATGGGATGCCTGTCCCTGCCGTTCCGCCAAAGGCCCATGCGCAGGGACCAGTATATGCACTCCTTCATCAGGGCTTTTCGCTCCGGGACCGCCGTTTTGACCTTTCAGGCCATCGGACTGATTGCTTCATTAATATATCGCATCGCGGCGGCTGACTGGCTTTTTCTTGCGGGGGACATTCGATTCCTTATTGCGGGGGCGCTGGTCATCGCTTTCGCGGGCGGCGTGATCTGGCTGCTGAGGAGAACGGAAGTGACGGAGAGGCCCAACGGACAGGCGGGGGAGAATGGACAAATCAGTAAATAAAACTGAATAATATCACATTCAAAATTTCATTTTTCGCCTTGACAATTATCATGGAATGACTTAAGATATCTGCAAGTGCAAATGCCGCAGATCGCTGAATTTGTACAAATCACTATAGGAGGGACAATTTCAAATGAAGAAACTGTTGGCTATGTTTCTGGCTCTGACCGTGGTCTTCACCGCCGTCGGCTTTGCTGCCGCGGAGAGCGTCGACGCCGCCAATGTACCGGATTCGAAAGAATTCAAGGTCATGGTGCTGGGCAACTACACCTACGGCGAAGATTACATCTCCCTGTACGAAAAGTACGGCGCTGATATCACCATCGCCGATGTAAAAGAGGACGACGACGGCTTCGGCTACATCACCGTGGACGGTGTGGACTATGAGCTGGGTCTGGACTTCCTGACCATGGCCATGGTTTACAACACCACCCCCGCCGGCGAGTATGAGACTGAAGACGACGTCTACGCCGCCTGGTGGAGGCTGTACATCACCCGCTGGAACTACCTGCTCCCCGAAGTCCCGCTGTACAGCAACGAATACTATGACCTGTACAACGCGCAGATCAAGGGCGTTACCGAGTATCCCACCAACCCCTTCTGGAGTCCCTCCAGCGCTCTGATCGACTGGTCCTCCGAGAAGGCCGATGATTCCATCATCCTGGGCAACTCCACCGAGCTTTCCGGTCAGTTCCGCGTTCCTTCCTTCGGCAAGAGCTCTCCCGGTGCTTCCGATAACGACGTCGGCGGCCTGACCTCCGGTCTGGAAACCGTCAGCGTTACCAAGGAAGGCGGCTACACCTGGAACGAGACCGTGGTCGATTCCCACGAAGAGACCCTCAACGAGGACGGCTCCCTGACCTACACCATCAAGATCAAGGAAGACCTGCTCTTCTCCGACGGCAGCCCCGTCACCGCCAAGGATTACGTGGCCTTCACCATGGCCAGCCTCTCCCCGGTTTACACCGAAGCGGCTGCCCGTGAAACCAACGGTCAGACCATCGTCGGCTGGAAGGGCGCCTATCAGCTCTACACCGGTCCTGACAGCGAACAGGGCACCAAGGAACTGGCCGGCCTGCACCTGATCGACGACTACACCTTCTCCGTGACCGTTACCTCTGATTACGCCAACTACTTCTACAAGATCACCTACGGCGGGTTCTCCGCTGAGTACGCCGCTGCCTGGCTGGGCGAAGGCGTCGAAGTCAAGGACGACGGCAACGGCTGCTATCTGTCCGACGAATTCTATGCCAAGGA
Source organism: uncultured Eubacteriales bacterium (assembly GCA_902789365.1). Classification (GTDB taxonomy): domain Bacteria; phylum Bacillota; class Clostridia; order Christensenellales; family Aristaeellaceae; genus RUG756. The sequence continues at coordinate 90,123 of CADANQ010000001.1, read as the reverse complement.
CGCCGACGGCAAGTACATCCAGGCTGCCGCCATCCGCAAGCTGTGCACCGATACCTCCGAAGAGAACTACGCCGCTTATCCCTGGTCCGGTCCCTATGTCGTGAAGTCCTTCGACAACACCGACTCCACCGCGACCCTGGTCAAGAATGAATACTTCAAGGGCAACTATGAAGGCGCCACCCCCAAGATCGGCACCATCATCTACAAGAGGGTTGTTTCCTCCACCCAGCTGGAAGACTTCAAGGCCGGCGGCCTGGACGTCATTGCTGCCATCACCGGCGGCGCCGAGACCGACGAAGCCCTGAAACTGGCTGACGAATCCAACGGCGCTTATGTGTATACCCATTACAGCCGCGCCGGCTACGGCAAGCTTGGCTTCCGCGCCGACTTCGGCCCCGCGCAGTTCGTCTCCGTCCGTCAGGCCATTGCCCTGTGCATGGACCGCGCCCAGTTCGCCAAGGACTTCACCGGCGGCTACGGCGGCGTCGTGGACGGCCCCTACTACACCGGTTCCTGGATGTACAAGGCCGCTGTTGAGCAGGGCATGCTGCTGGACAGCTACGCCACTTCCGCCGACGCTGCCATCGAAGTGCTGGAAGACGACGGCTGGATCTGGAATGCCGACGGCACACCCTACACCGGCGAAGGCGTCCGCTACAAGGCGATCCCCGCTGACGTGATCAACGAAAACGACAAGAATTACAAGTCCGTCGACGGCGCCTATCAGACCGTAGAAGTCAACGGCGTGTACCTGATGCCCCTGGTCATCAACTGGTACGGCACTGCCGACAACCCCTTCACCGATCTGCTCCAGACCGGTCTGAAGGCCAACGAGAACGTGGCCAAGTGCGGCATGGTGGTCTACAACACCATCGGCGACTTCGCCCCGATGCTGGACGAACTGTATCAGGCGGCTGTGTATGGCTTCTATGCCGGCACCCCCATGTACTGCGCGTTCAACTTCGCCACCGGCTTCAACAGCGCCGCGTATGATTATTCCTGGAACATGACCATCGATCCTTCGATGTATGACGACTATTCTTCCTACTACATCAAGGACTATGCGGACATCCTGTGGCTGAAATAATTAATCCCTGAAGTCTGAAAAAGTCTCGGCATGCATCCGGCGGCTTTACGCCGCCGGATGCATTATTCGCGGCACAGGTATCCAGCCGTAAATTTTCCGAACGACTGCGAAAAAATAGAGATTGTGGCCGGGAATAAACACAACGGGATAACCCTTTGGTGTTGAATTCAAAAACGAAATGATAAGCAGGCATTTCTGACGGCCTTAAAAGCGAAAGCAACGTCCGCCTCGAAACAAGCGGATTACAGATAGATCGAATGCGGATCAAAAGCGATACACGGTTCAACAAAAATAAAAGGAGTTAGTGACCATGGCAAGATACATCGCAAAAAGGTTGGTATACATGGTGCTCGTTTTCTTTTTGCTGACCTTTATCCTTTTTGTTTTGTATCAGATGATGCCCGCCAACCGGGCGTATACTGATGCCAAGAACGAGATCATGACGATGAAGCGGCTCTCGGAAGAGGAAAAGGCGACAAAATTTGACGAACTGTACCTGAAGTACCAGCGGCTTTACGGAACGGATACGGACAATAAACTGGTCCTGTATCTTCGCTGGCTCGGTCTGTATCCCTTCTATGACGGTCATTATTCGGGGATATTCCAGGGCGATTTCGGCTTCTCCTATGATTACAACGCCCCGGTGGTTCAGATCGTGCCCATACACATGCGCAACTCCTTTATTATCGGTCTGATTACAGAGATCGCCGTTCTCGGGATCACGATTCCCCTGGGCATCAAGTGCGCCGTGAAAAAGAACAGCCGGTTTGACCGGTTTACCCAGTTCTTTACGCTGATCGGCTTTTCCACGCCGAGTTTCATCATTTACATTGTCTTTATCGTTTTCTTCTGTTCGATCCTCGGATGGTTCCCGGTGAGCGGAATGAAAACTCCGGGCGCAAACTATACCGGATTCAAAAACGTGCTGGACGTGCTGCACCATGTGACCTTGCCGACCATCTGCCTGACCTTCGGTTCGCTGGCATCCATTACGAGAATCACCAGGGCTTCCATGATCGACGCGCTGAACCTGGACTGCATCCGTACCGCCCGCGCCAAAGGCCTGACAGAAAAGGTGGTCATCTACAGCCACGCCTGGCGCAACGCGCTGATCCCGATGGTATCGATCATCGTGGGCGGTTTCTTCGGCACCATATCGGGCGCGATGATCCTGGAGCAGATGTTCGGGTTCAAAGGGATGGGGCTTCTGTTCCTGAACGCGACGCGCACGGCGGACTATGATATGATTATGTTCCTTGAGGTCATTTACACCTTCCTGGGCCTCTTCTCCAATCTGGTGATCGACCTTTGCTACGGTATCGTCGATCCCCGGGTACGCATCAGCAAGTAAGGAGAAAAGAAATGAACAAGAAGAAAGAAAACATATTTCATATCATTGCCCGCTGGTTCGTCCGCTGCTTCCTCGGGCCCAAGTTCGAGGAAAAGTGGTTCTATTCAAAGAAAAAGGAAGGTCCCGGGGAGATCAAGTTCAAGGACGGTGTGCCGGACGATTCCGAGCTGATCGTAAGCCCCGGCAGGCAGATCTTCAACCGCTTCATGGAACGGAAATTCGCCGTTTTTTCCGTGATTGTGGTGTTTGTTATGTTCTGCATCGTTTTCATCGCGCCGCATTTCATGACCAAATACTACGACGCCTTCACCGAGACCACCCAGAAGGATCTGCCGCCGACCCTCAGCCTGATGAAAGTTCCGGGAGATCTGGCCGGCAACATCAAAATGATCGACAGCTATTCCAGTTTTTCGGTGGGCCTTTCCAACGATGGGAAGGTATATGTCTGGGGCGTCGGCAATATCGGAGCCACGGGCATAAATATCAAAAACATTCCGGATGCGGTAAAGAACGCCAGAATCGCGTATGTGGCCGCCGGACAGGACCATATCATCGCCATCGGCGAGGACGGGACCTTCTATGGATGGGGAAGCAACCGGTTCGGGCAGTATGAGGCGACGGATACCGTAAGGTCCAACCCCAACCTGGAGCCCGTACCCGATGCCGTGGTCAACGGCACCCTGGACGTGAGTCATATCAAGAAGGTGACCTGCGGCTATCAGGCGTCCGCCATTCTGATGGACGACGGCACATTGTATATCTGGGGCAACAAACAGGCCTACGCAAACATGGATAAGTTCATCGGACGCACCAATATCGTGGACGTGGATTTCACCCTGAACTATGTGGTGGGCCTGGATGCCAAGCAGAACAGCGTCTATACCGGCACCAAGGGCCTGTACGCAAAGGTTCGCACTCAGCTTGCGGGCAGCAAAACCGAGAAAATGGCGGATTTCCTGGACGGCAGGAAGATTAACGAGGTTCGTGCCTGCTCCACCAGCGTATGCCTTCTGCTGGACGACGGCAGCATCGCGATTACCGGCGACCTTCCCTCCGACGTCGTTGAGATCCCGACGCTCGCGGAGGGCGAATATTTCATCGATATCGAGGCCGGTACCTATCATTATTCCGGCCTGACCAATCTTGGACATGTGTATTCCTTCGGCGGAGACCATTACCGTCAGGCCGAAGCGCCGAAGGTCAATGGCGCCAAGAAGATTTTTGCCGGTTCCTTCCAGAGCTACGCGGTGGATGAAAACGGAAAGCTGCTCAACAAATGGGGCCTGAAGGGCTACCTGTTCGGTACGGACGACCGCGGCGCCAATATCCTGGAACGTGTGGTCGCCGGCGGAAGGATTACGATGACGGTGGGCGCCATCGCCGTTATCATCGAAATCATCATCGGCGTCAGCATCGGTCTGGCGGCCGGTTTCTCCGGCGGCGCGGTGGATATTTTCCTGATGCGTGTCGCGGAGGTCTTCTCATCCATTCCGCTTTATCCCTTCATGCTGATCTTAAGCTCCCTGCTGGCCCAGGTATCCATGACCACGGACCAGAGGCTGTATATGATCATGGTGATTCTCGGCGTACTTGGCTGGCCGGGATTCGCGTACATCACCCGCGCCCAGGTGCTGGTGGCCAGGGAAAGCGAGTACGTTACCGCCGCCCAGGCCATGGGCGTCAAGCCCAGCCGGATCGCCTTCAAGCATATCCTGCCGAACATTGTTTCGGTCATTCTGGTGAATATGACGCTGTCCTTCGCGGCGTCCATGCAGACGGAAACCTCTCTGTCCTTCTTGGGATTCGGCGTCAACTATCCGCAGCCCAGCTGGGGCAATATGCTGTCCCGGGCAAGCAACGCGGTGGCGGCCATTAATTTCTGGTGGCAGTGGCTGTTTACCTCCGCTATCCTGATCATGACGACGGTCTGCATCAACACCATAGGCGATACGCTGCGCGACGTTATGGATCCCAAATCATCCAACGACAAATAAGGAGGGACAGAAGAAATGCCGCTGCTGGAAGTAAAACATCTTCATACCTTCTTTAGAACGAAGAAAGGGATCGTCAAGGCGGTCAACGACGTGTCCTACAGCCTTGAAGCGGGCAAGACCATCGGTATTGTGGGGGAGAGCGGTTCCGGAAAATCGGTTTCGGCCATGAGTATCCTGCAGCTGCTGGATGGGAACGGATACATCGAAAGCGGCGAGATCCTCCTGGAAGGCCGCGACCTGACCAAGCTTCCGCTGAAGGAGATTTATCATATCCGCGGCAACGTGGTATCGGTTATTTTTCAGGAGCCCATGACCAGCCTGAACCCCGTATTCTCTGTAGACAAGCAGCTTTCCGAGCCTTTTATGATCCACCAGGGGATGAATAAGAAGGAAGCACATGAGCATGCCCTGCAGATGCTGTACGACGTCCAGATTCCGAACCCGGAAGTGGTCATCAAACAGTATCCCCATCAGCTGTCGGGCGGTATGCGCCAGCGTGTCATGATCGCCATGGCGCTTGCCTGCAAGCCCAAGATTCTGATTGCCGACGAACCCACCACTGCCCTGGACGTGACCATCCAGGCCCAGATTCTGAAACTGATGAACGACCTGAAAAAGACCACAGGCACCGCCATCATCTTCATCACGCACGATCTGGGCGTAATCAACGAGATGGCGGACGATGTGGCGGTCATGTACTGCGGACAGGTCGTCGAACACGCGCCGTCCGAAGTCATTTTCAGGGATTCGAAGCAGAGCCATCCCTACACCGAGGGACTGATGCTTTCCATCCCCAGGCTGGAGATTGAAAGCGACCGGCTGGAGCCGATTCCCGGCGTCGTGCCGCATCCCCTGGCGCTGCCAAAGGGCTGCAAATTCGGTCCCAGGTGCAAGTACTGCACACAGAAATGCATAGACGAGGAGCCGGACCTGGTCAAAGTCAGCGATCAGCAGTCGATCAGATGCTTCTATCCAGACAAGGAGGAGCGGAACAGTGCCGAACACAAAAAAATTATTGTCCATTACTAATCTGAAAAAGTATTTTCCGGTTGCCAAATCCTCCATCTTCCAGAAAAACAAGCTGTATGTCCGGGCCAATGAAGACATCACGATCGATATCTATGAGGGAGAAACGCTGGGTATCGTCGGTGAATCCGGATGCGGCAAGTCGACCCTGGGCCGTGTTTTGCTGCAATTGTATTCCCAGACGGCCGGCTGCACGCTGTATTACGGTTCCACTCTGGACGAGCTGACGCCGAAGTACGTAAGCAAGACCATCAGGGAGCATAACAGCTTCCGAAAGCAGCTTAACAAGGCGTCCGAAAAGGTCGCCGCCCTTGAAAAGAGGGTGAACGACGCCGGCGGGGAAGACGGAGCGGACTTTTATCTGCTTCAGGACCTGAATATCGCCAGGTGCAATGAAAGCACATGCCTCAGCAATATCGTAAAGATTCTCGGCGGTTTTTACGCGAAGCCCGATTCCGAGGGGATGTCCCTGCTGATGGCTCTCTACCGGGAAAACAAAAAGCGCAACCGTGTTGTCAGCAGGCAAAAAGTATACAAGGTGAATCTGGAGCATTACGAACACGAAATCAAAGAGAACGAGAACAAAAGGGAAAAACTGGAAAATAAAAAAGCCAAAGCCACAGAAGCCGTCGACAGGCTTGAATCAGTGATTCTGGGACATAACCGTGAGATTTCGTCGCTTCGGGAAAAGCTGGAAAAGGTCAAGGCAAAATATCAGAACGACCCGGAATTCCTCAAATATGAGGCCATGCGCGACGACGGCGTGGACCTGGCGAGGCTTGACGTCAAGGAAATGCGCAGCCTTCGCAAAAACCTGCAGATTATTTTCCAGGATCCGTATTCCAGCCTGAACCCGCGCTTTACCGTCGGACAGATCATTGAGGAAGGCCTTGTGACCCATCACTTCTTCAAGCACGGGTCCGGTGCGCTGCGTTCCTATATCGTGGAAACGATGGAAAAATGCGGCCTGCAGGAATACATGCTGCACAGGTATCCGCATCAGTTTTCCGGCGGTCAGCGTCAGCGCATCTGCATCGCGCGCGCTTTGGCGGTTCAGCCGTCCTTTGTGGTCTGCGACGAATGCGTATCGGCGCTGGACGTTTCCATCCAGTCCCAGATCATCAATCTTCTGCAGGAACTGAAGGAAAAACAGCACCTGACCTATATGTTCATCTCCCACGATCTGTCGGTGGTCAAGTTTATTTCGGACCGCATCGCGGTTATGTACCTTGGCAGCATCGTGGAACTGGCGGACAAAAAGACCATTTTTGACGATCCCCGGCATCCGTACACCGTGGCGCTGCTTTCCTCGATTCCGACAACGGAACAGGGCTCCGCGGACAAGGAACGAATCATCCTGGAGGGCAACATTCCCAGCCCCGTGAATCCGCCCCCCGGATGCAAGTTCTGTACCCGCTGCTATCTTGCCACTGAAAAATGCAGGCGCGTATCCCCGCCGCTTGTCGAGATTGAGCCCAACCATTTCTGCGCCTGCCATTATCCCGAAAGGAAGCTGGACGAACACAAGAACTTCCTGTTCAAAAAAAACACCGCTTCCCTTTTGAAGGATAAGAAGGATACTTCCAATGCGTGAAGACAATGACGAAAGGCCCGTGGTTGAAAGAAAAGACCAGCTGGCCATGTGGATTTCAGGCGTGCTGGTGATCGGCCTTCCCTGCCTGATACTGATTCTGCTGATCGTCGGGGTTACGCTTTTGATTTTCGGCTGATCCGGCGGAACGGAAAAAGAGCAAAAAAACAGGCCTCCGCGGCATTGTTCGCGGAGGCCTGATTAAATATTTTTATCAGTCGCGGCGCTTACCCATGATGGAAAGGATGCGGATAAAGATGTTGACGACGTCCACATAGATGGCGGCGGCGCTGCGGATGGCGTTGTTGATGGTGGAGGGACGCTGCTGGGCCCTGGACCAGTCAAAGCCGATGTATCCGCAGAAAATGAAGATGACGACGTAGTCGAAGATCTGCAGGTTCTGTCCGCGGAAGAAAACGAAGCTGCACAAAAGCTCCGCGATGATGGTGATCAGAAGCGTGATGGCCAGCCCCTTGCCGATGCTGGAGAAGAAGGCCGGGAACAGGGCTCCGGCGACAGTCATCACCGCGGTGATCGCCATGGTAATCAGGAATGCCGTGGTAATGCTGACGTCGGTGTAAAGCGGGAGGATGACCGAAAGAACCAGACCCATGGCGCAGGCCAGAAGGCCGAAGCCGATAATACCGACGGTGGGGCTCTGAGCCTTGTTGACGATCGCGATTCCCGCGAAGCTGCCGACCAGATAAAGGGCAAGGATTACAATCAAGCCCACTTTGGGGTTGGTGTAAAGATAATCGGAGATGCCGGGGCCGACGAATTTGCTCATCAGGTAGTTGAGAGCGCAGCCGGCGACGACGGTCAGGCCGATGGCCAGGTTATACATGCTACGGCTGGACGTGCTTTCGGCGTTCATGTCGAATTTGACGCTGCCGATGCCGTATTCCTTTTTCTTTGTGGTTTTTTCGGACATTCTTTGATGACCTCCTTCAGCGAATTTAAAAACGGACCGGCATTGCGGCCGGTCCGCGGTTGTTTAACTCAGGACTGTTTGGTGCCGCACTCGGGGCAGAACTTGGCCGAGCGAGGGATCTTCTGTCCGCACTCGGGGCAGAACTTGGTGTCGCTCGGAGGCGTGCTCTGGAGGGCGTTCAGATCGGTCTGCGCGCTGTAGGCCGGCTGGCTGTTCTGGGCCTGGGGCTGGATCTGCGCCTGCGCCTGCTGCATGATCTGGGAGATGGCGGCTCCGATGCCGAGACCGGCGCTCATGCCCGCGACTCCGTTCGGATTCTTTGCGGCGTCACGAATCGCTTCGGCGGTCTGGAACTGGGTATACCTGTTCAGGTCGCCCACCACGCCCATGCTGCTGCGCTTGTCGATGGCCTGCTCGACCTCCTGAGGGAGGGAGATGTTTTCGATGGAGAAGCTGTTAAGGCGAAGACCGAGCGCGGTGAATTTGGGGCCGAGCACGGAGAGAGCGTAACCGCCCAGCTCGCCGTAGTTTGCGGCCAGGTCGAGGGCGGGAATCTTGCTTTCGGCAAGAACATCGGACAGGCTGGATACGATGACCCGCTTCAGATATTCGGAGACGCCTTCGGTGGTGAAAAGCTGGGCGGTGCCGAAGACCTGCTGCAGGAAGACCTTGGGATCGGCAACGCTGAAGGAATAGACGCCGAAGGCGCGCAGGCGAACCATACCGAATTCGGCGTCGCGCATCATTACGGGATTGCTGGTGCCCCATTTCATGTTCAGGAACTGGCGGGTATTGACAAAGTATACCTCCGCCTTGAAGGGGCTGTTAAAACCGTAGCGCCAGGACTGGAGCATGGTCATGATCGGCATGTTCTGGGTGGAAAGCTCGTACCTTCCGGGCCCGAAGACGTCGGCGATCCGGCCTTCGTTGACCATCACCGCGACCTGGCTTTCGCGTACGATGAGCTGGGCGCCCATCATGATGGCGTTCCCTTCCTTGTTGAAGCGGTAAACCATGGTGTTGCTGCCGGAATCGGTCCATTCGATCACGTCGATGAACTGCCCTGCAAGTCTGGATAAGATGCCCATAAAAACAGTACCTCCTTTATTGATCCTGTTCGTCTTCGCAAAATGAGCGCAGGCTGCGGATCATTCCGCATTCCGCGATATCGATGTCCAGATTGAGGTATTCCTTGATCATCTCAATGGATCTGTTCACATGCTCCGTAGCCCGTTTTTCATAATCGGCCAGGTCCTGCTCCAGACCGGCTTCCGGAATGGCGGCGACACGGATGTGCCTGGGTGTGAGCACCGCCACGGCGTAATAGATGTGATCCACGTACCCGCCGAAGAAATTGTTGCGCAGAGCCCTTTCCAGACGGTCGACCGCGTTGATGTGCTGGGAAACGTAAATCTCGCCCTGGGGCATGTCCATTTCATACACCATGCAGGGCCTGGTGGAGGAAACGTGGCTGCGGATCAGCTTCAGCTGGCGTTCCACAACCGAATAATCTACAATTTCCCCGCAAAGAAGGCTGTGGACCAGTTCGTCCCGCATCAGAAGCCGCATCGCGTCATCGTCATAGGGGATATCGGACATGTCCGCGTGAAGGCGGTTGAGGACGGAACGAAGCTCGATCAGGTAGACGACCTGCGCCTCCGCGTCGTCCGTTACGCTGAATACGGGCAGGCTCGGCCTTTCGGTGTGGAGGTAGGAGGAAAGAAGCTTGGCTTCCCTGTCGAGAAAATAGAAACCGACGGCATCCAGCCCTTTTGTCTGCAGGATGGAGATGGCCTGGGAGGAATCCCTGGCGTACAGCGGCTCATGAAAACCGAGGGATGCCCATTTGATGCTCTTGAACTGAGTCGCTATGTCGTCACGGTCGGTTGCCAGAAGCAGCTTGTACATGGGTCTCCTCCTTAACAGCGGAATCAGTTTATTATACTATTAAATAATCGGATTGACAATGATTAAATTGCGGGCGCCGCGGACGGACGGGCCCTGTCCCGCGGGGGAGCGACGGCGCGGCCGATGCGCCGATTATTTCCGGTAGGTGCGGTAATAGGACGCGATGACGGATGAAAAAAGCCTGCCGGGAAGAATGCGGTGAAGAAAGACGGCCAAATGCTGATCGGGGGAGGCGATTCGTTTGCGAAGGGGCATTCTTTTGCGGCGGGAGAGCCGGACCACTTTTTCGCCCAGACGTTCGGGATCGCTTCCGTTTTCTTCGTCGCGGCGGATGACGGCGGTCACGTTCTCAAAGGAGGGATGATACGCCGCGCTTTCCGCGGCCCGGGCTGCGTGCGCGCGGTAAGCGGAGGATCCCGACCGGTGGTCGCCGGGTTCGATAAGCGTTACCTGGACGCCAAAGGGCCTTACCTCCATGGACAGAGATTCACAGAAGCCTTCGACGGCGTGCTTGGCGCTGGTATATGCCCCCTGATAGGGAATGCCGAGAAGGCCGTTGACGGAAGAAAAACAGATGATTTTCCCGCTTCCCTTTTCGCGCATCAGTGGGAGCGCGGCCTGCACGGAGCGGACCATGCCGTAAAAATCCGTGTCCATGACGCGATGAATCTCGTCCATGGTATATACCTCGTATGGCCCGAGAACCAGGATGCCGGCGCACAAAACCAGGATGTCCGGCGGGCCGTACAGGGCGAGGGCCTTTTCCGTAAAGCTGCGGACGCTTTCATCTTTTGTAACGTCCAGGGGAATATGGTATCCCGTTTCATCCGTGACGCCTTCGGAGGCGGCGAAGCTCCGCGCTCCGGCGGCCACGTTGAAGCCGGCCTTCACAAAAGCCCGGGCGCAGCTGAGCCCCAGGCCGCTGGAAGCGCCTGTCAGCCATACCGTTTCCTTCCGGGTTGACGAAGATCCCATGACCCTTTTCTCCTTCCGCCGTTGGATTTCGGTTTTATTATATGCAATTCCGTGATATAATGCAAATATGAAAACAAAGCGGAGGGAACGCCATGAAGTCTGCCGTCCTGCTGCCCGGAAAGGAAAAACGCGTGTATTCCGGTCACCCCTGGATATTCAAAAGCGATATTTCCTATGTGGATGCCGATGTGAAGCCGGGGGATACGGTCACCGTGTCGTCCCGCTCCGGCAGATTCCTGTGCCGCGCGGTCTATAATCCCCGTTCGCAGATTGCCCTGAGGATCCTGACATGGAAGGATGAAAGCTGCGGCGGCGAATTCATCCGTGAAAGGGTCCGGAAGGCCATAGAATACCGGAAGCTCTTTGCCGATCTCAAATCCTGCAGGCTGATTTTTGCCGAAAGCGACGGGCTTCCCGCGGTCATCTGCGATTCCTTCGGGGACGTTGTGGTGATGCAGTGCCTGAGCCTGGGAATGGAACAATACAAAGAAGCGATTTGCGACGCCATTGAGGACGAGATCCATCCCCGCGGGATCTATGAGCGCGGGGACGTTCCGGTACGCCTTCTCGAGGGCCTGGACCAGGAAAGCCGCGTGCTGCGGGGAAGCGTGCCGGAGGACAGGGTGGAACTGATCGAAAACGGCATACGCTTCCTGGTGGATGTGCGCAGGGGACAGAAAACCGGGTATTTCCTGGACCAGAAGGAGAACCGGGCGGCCATCGCGCCTTTTGTAAAGGGCCAAAGGGTGCTGGATTGTTTTACTCATATCGGATCATTTGCCCTGCACGCGGCGCATTACGGCGCTGCCGAGGTTCTGGGTGTGGATATCTCTGATTTTGCCTGCGAATGCGCCGCTGAAAACGCAAAACGCAACGGCTTCGGTCAGGTCCGGTTTGAATGCGCGAACGCCTTTGATTTCCTGCGGCAAAGGTCCGACGCCGGAGAACAGTATGACGTTGTGATCCTGGATCCTCCCGCGTTTACCAAGACGCGGTCCGCCGTGGCCTCCGCCGAAAGGGGCTACAAGGAGATCAATCTGAGGGGAATCAAATTGGTCCGGCCGGGAGGTATCCTGGTCACATGCTCCTGCAGCCAGCATATGCTGCCCCCGCAGTTCAGGGAAGTAATCCGCAGTGCGGCTTCGGATGCCCACGCCCGGCTGATGCGGATTGAGTGGCGCACCCAGGGAAGGGATCATCCGATCCTTGCGGCAGCCCCGGAAACCGAATACCTGAAGTGCGGTATCTACAGGGTGGACAAATAGGACCGGGAACGGCTCTGCTGAAACGGAAGCGCGGGAAAAACAAAATCGGCAAAAATGCATAAAAAATGTCGCCGGACGTGAAAAATAAAAAGAATTGAAAACCGCCCGGATATGAATTATAATCGGCATAAGGTCCGCGGGATTATCCGCGCGGCCGATCAAACTGAATTGGAGTGACGTTTTGAATGAGCGAATGTTCGCATGACTGTTCCAGCTGCAGTGCAAACTGCTCAAGCAGGGATCCCGCGTCCCTGATCGAAAAGACCAGGGAAGGGACAAGGATCAAAAAAGTCATCGCGGTGATGAGCGGCAAGGGCGGCGTCGGCAAATCCCTTGTGACCAGCCTCCTGGCCGTTATCAGCCAGCGCGCGGGATATAAAACGGCCATCCTGGACGCTGACGTGACCGGGCCTTCCATTCCCCAGGCTTTCGGGATCCACGACCCGGCGATGGGAACGGGCGAAGCCATCCTTCCTTCTCTGACCAAAACCGGCATTAAAATGATGAGCGTCAACCTTCTCCTGGACGACGAAACCAGTCCGGTCGTCTGGCGCGGGCCGATTATCGCGGGGACGGTCAAGCAGTTCTGGACCGACGTGGAGTGGGGCGATATCGACATCATGTTCATCGATATGCCTCCGGGAACCGGGGACGTACCGCTGACCGTGTTCCAGTCCATCCCGGTGGACGGCGCGGTGGTCGTCGCGACCCCCCAGGGATTGGTCAGCATGATTGTGGAAAAAGCCGTGAACATGGCCGATATGATGAACGTGCCGGTGCTTGGCCTTGTGGAGAACATGAGCGGCGTAATCTGCCCCGACTGCGGGAAGCTTATCCCCGTGTTCGGTGAGAGCCATGCCGCCGAAACGGCGGAAAAGCATCATACGAAGCTGCTTGGAAGCATTCCGATGGATACGCGTCTGTCCGAAGCCTGCGACCGCGGGCTGATCGAACTGTTTGAGGGTTCGTGGCTGGACCGCGCGGCGGAGGAGATCCTCCGGACCCTGGAAAAGGCGTAATCATTCCCTGCGCGGAAGGAGGCCCTCGTCCGCGTGGAACACTTAGGTTTCCGCATTCTCTTTCAGATCGATCCGATATCATCTTTGGGAGGATGACTCATGCAAAGGACCCTGCGCGTGATTTTTACGGCCGATTGCCACGGATACCTCTATCCGTCGGATTACTTTGACGCGCAGGAAGAACGCATGGGGCTGCTGAGTGTAATCGCCGCTTTCCGCAGGGATGAAAACACCCTGGTGATCGACGGCGGGGATACAATCCAGGGGTCGCCCTTTACCGCCTATCTGAATCGCAGCGGGATCGGCCCGAAGCCCCTGGCCGGGCTGATGAATATGGCGGGTTACGATTATATCGCTTTGGGCAACCACGATTTCGATTACGGGAACGGCTATCTGGGCGACTATCTGGGCACGCTTTCCGCCAAATGCCTTTGCGCAAATATCAGGGACAGGGAGCACAGGCTCCCTGTCTTTTCTTATTCGATCCATACGATGAGGAACGGCCTGCGCGTCGGTTTGTGCGGCGTCTGCACGGAAAAACTGATGCGATGGGAGGACCGGGACGTGATGGACGACCTGGACGTGGGGGACGCGGTCGAAAGCGCGAAAAACGTCCTGGACCTTTTAAAGGGCAGGACGGATGTGACCGTCTGCGTTTATCACGGCGGCTTTGAATTTGACCCCGTGACCGGGAAAAGGCTTTCCTCCGGGATTGAGAACCGGGCGGAAATGATCTGCGCCCTTGGGTATGACCTGGTGCTCTGCGCCCATCAGCACCGCAGCCTTCCGGGGAAAAAAATCGGCGGATCCTGGGCGGTGCAGGTCATGAACCGGGGCAGGGAGTTTTCCGTGACCGACATAACCTCGGACGACGGAAACATCAGGATCGCATCCCATTCGGAAAAACCCGGGAAAGAAGTGTTCCTTGCGGGAAAAACGTCCCTGGATTCAATCCAGGACCGGGTCAACGGTCAGCTTGACCGGCCCATCGGCGCGTTCAGCCGCCCGCTGGAGGCTGAAGAGCATCTGGTCAGCGCGTGCCGGGGCAGCTGCCTTGCCAATTTTTTTAATATCGTTCAGTGCGAGGCCGCAGGCTGCGGCATTTCGGCGTGCAATCTTTACAACGAGGTCCGGGGGTTCGGCAAAACGGTCACGGTCCGTGATGTGATGAAGGCGTACCGTTTTCCGAATACTCTGGTGGTGCTGCGCCTGACCGGCGCCGAGATCAGGAGCTATCTTGAACAGTGCGCCAGGTATTTTACGCTGCTTGAAACGGGGGAGGTCGTCATTTCGAGGGAATACCTTGTCCCGAAGGCGCATCATTATCATTTTGATTATCTGTACGGTCTGGCGTATACGGTGGACCTGAAATGCTGCGGGGGAGACCGGGTAAAAAGGATTATACGTCTTTCGGACGGGAAGCCCATCGGGGAAGAAGACGAGGCGGAGGTCTGCTTCAGCTCCTACAGGGCGACCGGAATCGGCGGGTTCGATATGCTGCGTGACAAGCCGATCGTCAGGGAGGTGCCGGTGCCGATGCAGGACCTGATCATCCGTTATTTTGAATCGCATCCGACGGTCGACCCGGTGGTGTTTTCCGCCATCAGGTTCAGGGACAGGGAACGGCTGTTTATTTTACCCTCTTCCGCCGGACCGGACAGAAGCTGAAGGGCTTTTTCCCGGGCCGCTTTCATGGCGCCCGGCATGGGCAGCGACGCAAGCCCTTCCACATTGGTCCACACATGCTGTTCGGGGCCGGACCATGATTCCGCGTCGCATTCCGCCGTGATCAGGGCCATGTTCCACACCTGATGGGTGAAAACATGCTTTGCGCTGCCCAGGTAAAAAGCGGGCTTCGCGGGGACGCGGCTGAGAAGAAAGGAGTCGGCCCTGTCGAGGACTTCCCGGATTCCGGTTTCTTCCGGGAGGGGGATCAAAAGGAACACATACAGTGAATTGAGCATCTTTTCACTGCGCCTGAAGAGGCATATCCGCCCCTGACGGCGGAGAATCACCACCGCGTAGTCTTTCTGCGCCGGCGGTCTTTTTTTTGCCCTGACGGGCAGGCTTTCGGGATGACCGGCGATATACGCGCGGCACAGGCATGAAAGCGGGCAGGCGGCGCAGTCGGGCGTTCCGGGAACGCAGACGGCCGCTCCCAGGTCCATCATGGCCTGGTTAAAATCCCCGCATCTGTCTTCCGGCATGTCGGCAAGGGCAAGAGAAGAAAGACGGCGCCTGACGGAGTCCCGGTCCACGCATCCTCTCTCGTCGTACAGGCGGGCGAAGACGCGGTACAGATTTCCGTCCATCGCGGGCGTCCTGACGCCGAAAGCGATGCTGGCGACAGCCGCGGCGCTGTATGGGCCGACGCCGGGAAGGGAGAGCAGGGCGTCACAGGTGTCGGGGACGTTTCCGCCGTATTGATCCCGGATGATCTCCGCTGCGCGGCGCAGACTGCGGGCGCGGCTGTAATACCCCAGACCCTCCCATGCTTTCAGGACATCCTCAAGGGGGGAATCGGCAAGGGAGCGGATGTCCGGGAACCTGGCGATGAAGCGGCTGAAATATGCCTCCGCCATTTCGGCCCGGGTCTGCTGCAGCATAAACTCGCTGACCAGCACCCGATAAGGGTCGCCGGTGTCCCGAAAGGACAGACGCCGTTTGTTTAAGTCATACCATGAAAGAATCAGGGCGGAAATGCTGTCGTTCATACTGCCTCCGAAGAAATCGACTGAAATCATTATACCCCGTTTTTCTCCGGTGACAATCCCGCATGAACGGAGCGACGGCGGAACGGGTCTGACAGATTACGCGATGTAATGAAATTTTAACAATTTTTTTTGGAATACCCCTTGAACTTTTAAAGGAATTGCTGTATATTACATGAGGATGTTAGCACTCCTTCCTTGTGAGTGCTAACAAAAAGAAAACCAAGTGCGATGCACAAGGTCTGTAGGAGGAAGCATCATGAAAGTCAAGCCTTTGGGTGATCGTGTTGTTATTAAGAACGTGGAAAATGAAGAAACCACCAAATCGGGCATCGTTCTTCCCGGTTCCGCCAAGGAAAAGCCCCAGATGGCCGAAGTGCTGGCTGTCGGCCCCGGCGGCATGGTGGACGGCAAGGAAGTCAAAATGGAAGTCACTGTCGGCCAGAAGGTCATTTACAGCAAGTATGCCGGCACCGAAGTGAAGATTGACGGCGAAAACCTGATCCTTGTTCGTCAGAGCGATATCCTGGCCGTGGTCGAATAAGACCGCGGGAGGGTCATTTTTCAGCGGCCGGCGCGGGATTACGGCCGGTCGGACAATAAACATTCATTTTTAAGCAGGAGGATGTACTATGGCTAAGCAGCTGAAATACGGCGAGGAAGCCCGCCGCGCACTGGAAAAAGGAATCAACGCCCTCGCGGATACCGTTAAAATCACCCTGGGCCCCAAGGGCAGGAATGTGGTTCTGGACAAGAAATACGGCGCGCCCCTGATTACCAACGACGGCGTGACCATCGCCAAGGAAATCGAGCTTGAGGATCCCTTTGAGAACATGGGCGCCCAGCTGATCAAGGAAGTCGCCACCAAGACCAACGATATCGCCGGCGACGGCACCACCACCGCGACCCTTCTGGCGCAGGCCATTGTCCGTGAAGGCCTCAGGAACCTGGCTGCCGGCGCCAATCCCATGGTGCTGCGCAAGGGCATTGAGGATGCCACCGAAGCGGCCGTGGAAGGCCTGAAGGAAATCAGCCAGCCCATCAGCGGCAAGCAGGCCATCGCCCAGGTCGCCAGCATTTCCGGCGGCGACAGCAAGATCGGCGAACTGATCGCGGACGCGATGGAAAAGGTCGGCAAGGACGGCGTTATCACCGTCGAAGAGAGCAAGACCATGAAGACCGAGCTCACCACCGTGGAAGGCATGCAGTTCGACCGCGGTTATGCCAGCGCCTATATGGTTACCGATTCCGATAAGATGGAAGCGGTTCTGGACGATCCGCTGATTCTGATTACCGACAAGAAGATCAGCAACATTCAGGAGATTCTGCCCGTTCTGGAGCAGGTTGTGCAGCAGGGCAAGAAGCTGCTGATCATTGCCGAGGACGTGGAAGGCGAAGCTCTCGCGACCCTGGTCGTGAACAAGCTGCGCGGCACCTTCACCTGCGTTGCCGTCAAGGCCCCCGGCTTCGGCGACCGCCGCAAGGAAATGCTCCGCGACATCGCGATTCTGACCGGCGGCCAGGTGATCAGTGAAGAGCTGGGCCTGGAGCTCAAGGAAGCCACCGTTGACATGCTGGGCCGCGCCCACCAGGTGAAGGTGGACAAGGAAAACACCACCATCATCGACGGCGCCGGAGACAAGGGTGAGATCGAAGCCCGCGTGCAGCAGATCAAGACCCAGATTGCCGATACCACCAGCGATTATGACCGTGAGAAGCTGCAGGAGCGCCTGGCGAAGCTGGCCGGCGGCGTTGCCGTCATCCGCGTCGGCGCCGCAACCGAAGTCGAGATGAAGGAGCGCAAGCTGCGCATCGAAGACGCCCTGGCCGCGACCCGCGCCGCGGTGGAAGAGGGCATTGTGCCCGGCGGCGGCGTTGCCCTGCTCAATTGCCTCGGCAAGGTGCAAGCCCAGATCGCCAAGCATACCGGCGACGCCCGCACCGGCGTGCAGATCGTGCTTCGCTCCATGGAAGAGCCCCTGCGCCAGATTGCCGCCAACGCCGGAATCGACGGTTCCGTGATCATCGAAAATATCCGCCGCTCCCGCAAGGCCGGTTACGGCTATGACGCCTTGAAGGGCGAATACACCGATATGATCGAACGCGGCATCATCGATCCCACCAAGGTAACCCGCAGCGCCCTGCAGAACGCCGCCAGCGTGGCCTCCATGGTGCTGACCACCGAATCCCTGGTCACCGATATCCCCGCGCCCGAACCCGCTCCCGCGGCAAACCCCGGCATGGGCGGCGGAATGTACTGATCTGAAATACAATGCCCGCGGCCCCTCTTCGGAGGGGCCGTTTCTTTCTTTGGCAAAAGCGGCGCGCCTTTCCCGGAAATCCGGAAACGGCGCGCCGTATGAAATATGGCATTGGCGAGGACGTCCGGGGGCCGAACACGCTTTTGCCGATCAGACCGTCCGCGGATAAAAGACATTGAAAAATTTTACGCCCAGTGCTTCAGCGTTTTGAGGCTCCGGGCATACCGGCCGCGGCGCTCTTCCTCCGGAAGTCCGTCTCCGTCCGGAACATGGGCGACAAGAAAATCCACCAGCTGATCCATCGACTGGTATGCGAAACGGCCGTCCGCATAGCACCATTTGCAGTAATCCTCGTTGAACGAGCCGTCCGGTTCCCGGCTGACCATTTCATCCTCGCCCAGAGGCATTCCGCAGCACTGGCAGAAGAGGGCGCGGGGAGAGCCCAGCAGTGTGTTGATGGTCACATTGAATTCCCTGGACAGGAGCTTGAGGGTTTCGGTGTTCGGCTGGGTTTCGCCGGTTTCCCAGCGGCTGACGGCCTGCCTGGTGACCAGGACCCGTTCGGCCAGCTGTTCCTGTGTCAGGCGGTGGGCTTCGCGCAGCTTTTTAAGAATAGCATATGTTTCCATCAGGTGATCCTTCCTTTCGTTGCCTTTGATGTATAAATCATATGCCGGATGAAGGCTTATTTCAAGCAACGCGCTGTTGCGGGCCGATCCCGCGCGTCGGGGGGGACGGTTATCTCTTGATATCGTAATTCATGTTCATCAGGTTTTTGATTACGCTTACGTCGTCGGTGATGTTGGCGTCGCCGTGGATGGTGTGCTTGATGGCGCTGGACGCCACGGCGAAATTGAGCATATCCATCGGTTTGTACTTCCGGATCATTGCGTAGATGAGTCCGCTGGCAAAAGCGTCGCCTCCGCCGACCCGGTCCAGGATGTTGAATGTGAAAAGCTTGCTTTCAAAGGTGTGGTTCTGATACCACATGAAGGCTTTCAGGCTGTTCTCCGAACCGGAATGGGCGTATCTGACATGGCGGGCAATGCAGGTGAGGTTGGGGTACCGCTCCGCGAAGGCCTGGAAGATCTCGTCCTGCTGTTCATAGGAGGGCTGGAGGGGCACGCCGTCCTTGACGTCGCCGAGAGCGTGATTCTCCGGATCCTTCCACAGATGGTACGGCTCGATGCCGAGGAGCACGTTGACGTAGGGGAGGCACTGGGTGCAGAAATCCCTTGCTTCCTCCCAGGTCCACAGGGTGGACCGGAAATTGCCGTCAAAGGAAACGGTGATGCCCAGATCTTTCGCTGCCTTCAGCATATCCAGGGTCAGGGTTCTGAGGCTTGAGTTCAGGGCGGGCGTGATGCCGCTCAGGTGCAGCCAGTCAAAGCCCTCCAGCAGCTTTTTCAGGTCCACGCCGGAAAAGTCGTATTCTGTCAGCGCGCTGTGCTTCCGGTCGTAGATTACTTTGCTGGGGCGGATTCCGTAACCGGTTTCCAGGTAATACGTACCAAGGCGGTGGGTCGGCGTTTCCTCGGGGGTGGAGAGGATCACCGGGGTGCAGTGAACGTCGTTTGATCTCAGCCAACGGACGGCGCTTTTGCCCAGGGAGTTGTTCGGGACCACGGAAAAAAAGGTGGAATCCACCCCCAGGTTGGCAAGCGCCAGGGCGATATTCGCCTCGCTTCCGCCATAGCTGGCCTCGAATGAATTGGCCATACGGATCTTGTCGTAATTCGGAGGGGTCAGGCGCAGCATGATCTCGCCCATGGTGATGAAGTGCGTACCGGTTTCGTTCCCGGAAAGCGGATTTTTATGGATCATTATTATTCCTCCCGTTCTTTGGCTTTGCTTTGTGAAAAAGCGGAAAATGGAAACGGAGAGACGAACACGCGCGGCAAAACGCCCTGCCCGCCTGTTCTTTTGCTGTTTTTTATTATATCACAGCTGTACGCACTTTCATACCCCCGACGGCCGATATTGTAAAAGCGCTGTGTTTCCTGTATAATACCTCAGGAATTCAGTCCGATGTTTTATTCCGCACAGGGCTAGAAGAAGAATCCCGGACAAAAGAGCCGGAATCAAAGGAAGGAATCGAACGTATGAAGATCGGCTGTGTAAAAGAGATCAAGAACAACGAGTACCGCGTGGGGCTGACCCCGGACAATGTGAAGGCTTATGTCGCCGCAGGACACCATGTGTATATGGAAGCCGGCGCGGGGATCGGCTCCGGTTTTTCGGACGACGAATATGTACATGCCGGAGCTTCCCTTCTTGACAACGCCGCGGACGTTTGGCGCCTGGTGGATATGATGATCAAGGTCAAGGAGCCCCTGGAGTGCGAATACCCCCTGTTCAGGGAAGGCCTTATTCTGTATACTTATCTGCACCTGGCGGCGGACAGGGAACAGATGGACGCCCTGCTGAAAGGCGGCATGAAGGCCGTTGCTTATGAAACCATCCAGGAATCGGACCGCTCCCTGCCGTGTCTTGCCCCGATGAGCCAGATTGCCGGCCGTCTGTCCATCCAGGAAGGAGCCAAATACCTTGAAAAACGCTTCGGCGGGGAAGGAATTCTTCTGGCCGGCGTACCCGGTACGCCCAAGGCCAACGTCGTTATTCTGGGCGGCGGCACCGTTGGCATGAACGCCTGCAAGATTGCCGTCGGCATGGGCGCCAACGTCACCATCCTGGATATCAGCCTGAAACGGCTGGAGGAACTGGACAACCTTTTCGGCGCCCATATCCAGACCCTGGTCAGCAACGACAGCAATGTGGAAAGGGTCCTCAGAGACGCGGACCTGGTCATCGGTTCGGTGCTGATCCCCGGCGGTTCCACTCCCAAGCTGTTCAAGAAAAAATATCTGAAGGAAATGAAGGACGGCGCGGTTTTTGTTGATGTGGCCATTGACCAGGGCGGATGCGGCGAAAGCAGCCATGTGACAACCCATGACGATCCGGTTTATGTGACGGACGGCGTGGTCCATTACTGCGTGGGCAACATGCCCGGCGCCGTCCCGCGGACCAGCACCATCGCACTGACCAACGCGACCGTACGGTATGGTCTGGAGATTGCCTCCAAGGGCCTTGAAAAGGCGGCCATGGATAGCCCCGCCATCGCCCTGGGCGTCAATACCTATCTTGGGAAGATTACCAACCGCAACGTGGCCCTCGCTCACGGACGCGAATATACAGACCTGAAAGAACTCATCCTCTGATACCTGTTTCGGGTATCCGCGCCCGCCGTCTTTGGGGTAGTCCCGGGACGGCGGTTTTTATATTGCCGGATTCCAAAGGCTTCTGTCAGATTGCCGCGGGACTTTTTTATTCCCGTTATACCATGCGCATCATTGACTTTTTCTGCGATGGATGGTTAAATAAGGGGAGCTGATCGAAAGGGAGGACGCGTATGGGTTTCTTCGACGGATTCAAGGTCAAGGCCGCGCTGATGAAGCATCAGAAAGGCAGAAAAGAGGAGGCGCTGGCCGAATACACCGAACTGTATAAAAACGGCATCATTTCGGCCGCATACATGCTGCCATTTTCAGTCCTGCTGCTCAAAAAGGGCGGAGAGGATAATTACCATCTGGTGAAGGAGGTTCTTAAAAAAGCCGAAAAGGCCCCGGATATGACTCCGGACAGAAAACAGCAGCTTTTTGTAAATTACGCCGTGGCGAATTACAAGCTGGGCGAGATTAACAAAGCGATCAATCTCCTGGAAGCCAGTCATAAGAAAAGCCCCTGCGGCATGACCTATCAGGCCCTTGGTTTTTTGTATATCGAGAAGGGCGATCAGGAAAAAGCGCTGGCATACAATCTTGAGGCGCTGGAATATGACGAAGAGGACCCGGTGGTGCTGGACAACCTCGGACAGTTTTATTACCGGCTGATGAACAATAAGGAAAAGGCCAGGGAATATTTCGATAAAGCGTACGAACTGAAGGAAACGCAGATCGATACCAACTATTTCCTCGCTCTCTACGATATCGAAGAAGGAAAAAAAGAAGAGGCTGTGCAAAAACTGAACACCGCGCTTGAAGGCAATTTTTCACCCCTGAATCATGCCTCGCCGGAAGGAATCAGGAAGCTCCTGTCCGAACTTAAACAAAAACTCCCGGCAGGCGTCGCGGCCCGGACACGCTCGACAGATTCCGGAACAGATTCCTGATTTTCAATGACTGAACGGCATGAGACGAACTGATAAGTACAAGATTCTCGCGACAGGAGGCAGACAATGGCCAACGACACTTCCCGCACCAATTTTATCTGGGACGCCATAGAAGAGGATCTGAAGGAAGGCAGGTACACTGAGGTTCACACCCGTTTTCCTCCCGAGCCCAACGGATACATGCACATCGGCCACTGCAAAGCGCTGATCATGGATTTCCTGACGGCCGAAAAATTCGGCGGCAAATGCAATCTGCGTTTTGACGACACCAACCCTGCCAAAGAAGACATGGAGTATGTCCGCAACATTGAGAAGGACATCCGTTGGCTCGGCTTTGAATGGACCGGGGGCTTGTATTACGCCAGTGATTATTATGATAAATGCTATGAGATCGCCGAGGACTGGATCAAAAGAGGCCTGGCCTACGTGGACGAGCTCAACAAGGAGGAAATGCGCGCTTACCGCGGCACACTGACCGAGCCCGGCAGGAATTCTCCCTGGCGGGACCGCCCGTGGGAGGAAAGCCTGGACCTGTTCCGCAGGATGAAGGCCGGCGAATTCGCGGAAGGGACCCTTACGCTTCGCATGAAGATCGATATGGCAAGCCCCAATATCGTCATGCGGGATCCCGCCATGTATCGGATTCTTTACAAGGAACACTGGCGTACGGGAAACAAGTGGTGCATTTATCCGATGTACGATTTTGCCCATCCCATCGGGGACGCCCTGGAGGGCGTAACCCACAGCCTTTGCTCCCTGGAATACGAGATTCATCGCCCTTTGTATGACTGGGTGGTGGAGCATGCTGCGAATATGCTTGTTTCAAGGCCAAGGCAGATCGAGTTCGCCCGGCTGAACATGACCAGGACGGTCATGTCAAAGCGCTATCTGCGTCAGCTGGTCGAAGGCGGCTATGTGCGCGGATGGGACGATCCGCGGATGCCCACGCTTTCCGCTCTCAGACGCAGGGGGTATTCCGGCGCTGCCATCCGTGAATTTGTGGACCGCATCGGCATGAGCAAAGCCGACAGCGTGGTGGACGTTGCGCTGCTTGAATCTTGTGTCAGGGACGATCTGGGAGACAAGAGCCCCCGCGCCATGGCGGTCCTGAGGCCCCTGAAGGTGGAATTCACCAACTGGCCGGAGGACAGGGTGGAAGAGCTGACGGTGGAAAACCATCCCGATCATCCCGAGATGGGAACCCGTACCGTGCACTTTTCCCGTTTTGCCTGGATTGAGCAGGATGATTTTATGGAGGAACCGGTCCGAAAATTCCAGCGCATGTATCCCGGTTTCGAGGTCCGCCTGAAAGGCGCGTATATCGTTCGCTGCGACGGCTGCGAAAAAGACGATGACGGGAACGTGACGAAGGTTCTGTGCACTGTGGACCTGGATTCGGCCAGCGGCACTCCCGGGGCGGACCGGAAGATCAAGGGGAAAACCCTGCACTTTGTCAGCGAAGCGGACGCCGTGCCCTTTGAAGCCCGCCTGTATGAACCGCTGCTCCTGGACGAGGAACCGGAAACCGACGAAATGCCGGAGGGCGAGGAAGAAAATGCCGGTTCCGGCAGGAAAGACTTTATCAGCCGCCTGAATCCCGACAGCCTGACAGTGCTCCGCGGCGTAGCCGAACCCTGTATACGGGATTGCCCCGACGGGACCACATTCCAGTTCCTGCGCACGGGATATTTCTGCAAGGATCCGGATTCCACGGCCGAACTGCCGGTATATAACCGTACCGTGGGGCTCAGGGATACCTTTGCAAAACAGAAAGGATAATCAACATGGAAGTCAGGACACGTTTTGCTCCGAGCCCCACGGGTTTCATGCATCTCGGCGGGGTCAGGACGGCATTGTACGCATTTCTTTATGCCCGCAAAAATGGCGGAAAATTTATTCTCCGCATTGAGGATACGGACCAGGAGCGTTATGTGGAAGGCGCCACCGAGGTAATCTACGATACGCTGAAGGCCTGCGGCATGCAGTGGGATGAAGGCCCGGACGTGGGCGGGGATTACGGCCCGTACATCCAGTCGGAAAGGAAGGATATCTACCTGCCTTATGCTGAGGAGCTGATCCGCAAGGGGAAAGCCTATTACTGCTTCTGTACCAAGGAGGAACTGGACGAGCGCCGCAGGGCCGCGGAAAGCAGGGGAGAGACCTTCAAATACGACAAGCACTGTCTTTACCTGAGCGCTGATGAGGTGCGCAAACGTCTGGACGCCGGCATGCCGTACGTTATCCGCCAGAACGCGCCGACCGAAGGCGAAAGCAGCTATCACGACATGGTATTCGGGGATATTTCCATGCCCAACGATACCCTGGACGATATGGTCCTCATCAAGCAGGACGGGATGCCCACCTATAATTTTGCCAACGTGATCGACGATCATCTGATGGGGATCACCCATGTAATCCGCGGCATGGAATACCTGTCCTCCACGCCGAAATACGATCTTCTTTACGAGGCTTTCGGCTGGGATATTCCCAAGTATATCCATCTGCCCACCGTGATGCGCGACGCGTCCCACAAACTGTCCAAGCGGGACGGAGACGCTTATTACAGTGACTTTATCAGCAAGGGATACCTGACCGAGGCGCTGATCAACTATCTGGCCCTGGTCGGCTGGAATCCCGGGGACGACCGCGAGTTTTTCACCATGGACGAACTGATCGAAGCGTTTGACGTCAAGGGGATCAACAAGGCTCCCGGCATTTTCGACGTCAATAAGCTGACCTGGTTCAACGCCCATTACATCCGTGAGCTGCCCTTTGAAAAATACCTCGGGATGGTTACTCCCTGGTTCGATTCCGTTTTTGACGGCATGGAAAACAAGCCGGACTACCGCAGGCTGGCGGAGCTGATGCAGGGCCGCACCGAAGTGTTCGGCCTGGTGCCCGGGATGGTTTCCTTCCTCAGGTATATGCCGGAATACGGCGACGATCTGTATTTCAACAAAAAGATGAAGACTTCGCCGGAAACCGCGGGACCTACGCTTGAAATGGTCCGGCCCGTTCTGGAAGGCATCGACGACTGGAAGGAAGACGTCATCCACGACCGGGTCATGGAAAAGATTGCGGAAAGCGGCATGAAAAACGGCGCCGTGCTCTGGCCTCTGCGGATCGCGATCTCCGGCCTGGCCAACACGCCCGGCGGCGCGTTCGAGATCGCCTATCTGCTGGGGAAGGAAGAAACCCTGCGCAGACTGGACGCGGCTGTCGCGCGCCTGAAAAAAGCCTGATGCGCCTTTGACTCAAATGAAAAACAGCCGGTCATGATGAATTTCATGGCCGGCTTTTTGACTAAAGCTTATTCTTCGTGATAGACAGGGAGTTCCTTTCCGTCGCGCAGCATTACCGGAATCACGTCCAGGGGGCAGGGAACGTCGACGGTTTGTCCGCCGTCATATACTTTTCCGGTATACGCGTCCTTCCAGACCGCGCCTTGCGGCAGATAAACGCTCCGCCGGGTCACGCCGGCTTCCATGACCGGCGCGATGAGGAGGTCCGGGCCGAACATATACGCGTCCTCCGTAAGCCATGCCTGCTTGTCATCCGGAAAATCGTAAAACAAGGGACGCATGACCGGCGCGCCGGTATCATGAGCGGCCCGCATCAGGCTTCGGATATAAGGACGCAGGCGTTCCCTGATAAAAAGGTATTTGCATAGAATGGGGGTGTTTTCTTCCCCGAAACTCCATACCTCGTTGTCCTGTCCGGAGGTAAGCTGCCTGACGCCGTTGCGGTATTCCTGTTCGCGTTCATGCCACGGACTGCGTTCTCCGTGCATCCGGAAGACGGGCAGGAAACACCCCCACGCAAACCAGCGGAGCAGCAGCTCCCTGAAGGCCGGATCGGAATTGTCTCCGCCCATAAATCCGCCTATATCGCAGGTCCACCAGGGGATACCCGCCATTGCCATTGAAAGGCCGGCCTGAAGCTGTTCGCGCATCGCGCGGAAGGAGGAATAAATATCTCCCGACCAGGCAAGAACGGCGTATTTCTGGCTTCCGGCCCATGCGCAGCGGACCAGGCTCATAACGTTTTCTTCCCCTTCGGCCTTCAGCCCCTCGTAGAAGCCCCGGGCATAGCCCACAGGGTAAAGATTTGAAGTCTGGAGGGCAGGACCTGCCCAATAACGGTAATTGTCAAACTCATAGCTTCCGTATTCCGGTTCGGCCACGTCCAGCCAGAAGCAGCGGATCCCATTTTTGTAATAGTTTTCCCTGCACTTTTCCCATACGAATCTTTGGGCGCCGGGATGAGTCGCGTCAAAATAGACGGCCGCCCCCATCCAGGTGCTGACGTCGTTGCCGCGGTCTGTCCTGACAAGATAGCCCCGATCGGCCATCTCCCGGTAATTTTCACTTTGCTCGTCGACGGTCGGCCACACGGAGACCACGGTTTCGATCCCCATTTCCTTCAGTTCGCGGACCATTCCTTCAGGGTCCGGCCAGTCCAGCGGCTCGAATTTAAAGTCGCCCTGACGGGTCCAGTGGAAGAAATCCACGACGATGGCGTCCATCGGAAGGCCAAGGGCTTTGTGCCGCCGGGCGACGGAAAGCAATTCGTCCTGTGTGCGGTAACGGAGCTTGCACTGCCAGTAGCCCAGGCCGTATTCTGGCATCATCGGCGCGCGGCCGACAACCGCGGAATATTTACGCTCAATCTCCGCAGGGGTATCGCCGCAGGTGATGTAGTAATCCATTTTCTTTGTGGAACGCGCCGTCCATTCCGTGCGGTTGGTCCCGAAGAAACATGTCCCGACGGCCGGGTTATTCCATAAAAACCCATACCCTCGGCTGGAAACAAAGAAAGGAACGCTGGCCTGGGAGTTGCGATGGCAAAGCTCCAGGACGGCGCCTTTTTTGTCGAGCTTTCTGTCCTGGTACTGGCCCATACCAAAGATCTTTTCATCGTCAAAGGCCTCGAAACGGGCGGTCAGCGACCAGTCTGAGGTGCCCGGGATCGCCTTGAGCAGCCGGGCGGGGATCCTGAGGGATGTGGAATAACGGTTGATGCGGTCACGGTTGCGCCAGTATTCTTCCGTCAGCAGCTGTCCTTTTTCGTTGAAGAAAGAGATCCAGCCTTCGGGATTGACCCGCGCGGTCAGTTTTCCGTTGGTAAAGGTGTACTCCCTGCCTGTCATGTGATACCCGGAGTATTCATCGGATTTGTACCATGGGTCGGTGATGTCGACTTCCCGACAGGAGACGACAGGGAATGAAGCGGAGGGCTTTTCGCTTAAGGCCCAGTCGTTCGGATCCATTTCCTTATCGTTGGTCATTCGGACGCGGATACCGTCCTCCCCCCAGGGGTCGACCCATAATTGGGAGATTCCGCTGCGGATGATGAGACGGTCATTTGCCTGTTCGATCTGCATTTTATTACCTCCGTGAGCTTTTCTGCGGGAACGTCCGGAGCCGAGATAATTCGGAATTCCCGGAATCCTGAGTAAACGGAATGGGGCTGCCGCACGATCGGAAAAAACGGGAAGGATCCGAGCGACGGGTTTTTGCGGCGGACAGGGCCAAGATCGGGAAAGCCAAAGAAGACGGGAAACGGCGGGAAAAGCATACAGGAAAGCGTATAAAAAGGGAAAAACGACAAAGAGGCGCGGATTGCTCCGCGCCTTGTCTTTGCTTTTCAAATCCGATCCAGGATGGGGGAGAAAAGGTTATGCTTTTGCAGGATACCGTCATAGGAGACAATAATCCCTTCGTTTTCTGCATAGAATGTGTCGAGCCCCCGGGTTTCAAAGATCCTGACCTTGGGGGGAGAAGGCATTTTCATCACCTGATCCCGTATTTTTTCGGCAACTTTGGGATTCCGGCAGTGGGAAATATACAGGCATCTGCCGCCCTGGCGTTTTTCGGAATAATCCTTTATGATCGAATTGACCGCGCCGTCGCCTCCGCGGGCTTTGCCGATCAGTTCGATTTTGCCGCCGGGCGTGCCGATGCCGATCCCCCACAGATGAAGCGCCCTGGCGGCGATGCCGACCAGACGGGGCATCCTTCCGTTCCTGATCAGGTTATCAAAAGAACAGAGGGCGAAGACCGTGTGGACGTGCGATACGTATTCGTTCAGTTTCTGGATGATCTCATCAAAGCCGATGCCTTCCGCAATGAGGTCCGCGGCTTTTTCGGCGATGAGGATGTTGCCGGGGCCGGTGGAACGGCAGTTGACGACGGCGATCTTTTTTTCCGGGAATTCTTCAAGCACCATTTCCCTTGCGGCGCACGCGCTGTTGTAGCTTCCGGAAAGCTCGGCGGAAATGGTGATGGCGATGGAATAATCGGCGGTTTTGAATTCATCCGCCCAAAGGTCCGGAGACGGACAGGAGGACTTGCTCGGGGTCCTGGCTTTTGCCAGCGCGTCAAGAAGGATGCGGGTGTCAAAATGCTCGTCATCCGTAAAGGATCGGTCATCCACGGTGAAAACGAAAGGAATACTGGCATAAGACAGTCCGGGGCATTTCCTGTCCAAATCGATGATATCACAGGCTGAATCGGCAACGATCTTCCAGGACATAAACTACCTCCGATGCTTACAGGCCGGTCGAAACGACTGGTTTGTTACATATTTATTATACCGCTCATATTTGTGAGCCGCAACAGAGTGCCTCTTTTTTAACAAAATATCTGAAAAATGGACGAGGAGAGACTCTTTTTTCATATGACGAGGCGCGAAAAAGGACGGATTCCCTCGATTATCCATAAAAAGCGGCTGCAGGAAAAGCAATCCGTGCAGCCGCGGGAGAACAAGGATAAATGGTCAATCGCGTCCTAAAAGACCGGTTTGCCAGTGCTTGCGGCAAAGGGAAACATAGCAGCTGTTGCTGCCGAGGAGAATCTGAGCTCCTTCCCGAACAACCTTTCCGTCAATGACCCGCGCGTTGCAGATGGCTTTTTTCCCGCACCAGCAAATGGTCTTGACTTCTTCGATGGTGTCCGCCCAGGCAAGGAGCCACTGGCTTCCTTCAAAAAGATTGTTTCTGAAATCGGTTCGAAGGCCGTACGCGATGACGGGGACGTTTAACCGGTCTACGATATCAACGAGCTTTTCAACCTGCGCTTTCGTCAGGAACTGGGCTTCATCCACAATAACGCAGTGATAGGAAGAAACGTCGATCTCGTCAAGCTCTTCCACAAAGCGGCATTCGGTTTCAAGCCCGGAACGGCTGCGGACGGTCCTCTCCCCGTCGCGATTGTCCAGCCGGGGCTTGAGCATAAGGACACGCTGACCCCGTTCGTGATAGTTGTACTCCACCATAATGGCGTTGGCTGTTTTGCTGGAACCCATTGCGCCGTAACGGAAATACAGTTTGGCCATGATTGTTTCCCTTCATGTGAGAGATGAACCCGCGTAGGAAGGTTTATCGCGGTCCGTGTTATCGGCGGATATCAGTAAGCCTTGGCGAAATACATGACCCGGTCGGCTTTTTTGCCGCAGCAGACGCATTTGTCCCCGATGGGGGTCTGGTCGAAGGGCATGTTCCTGGAGGTTGCGCCGGTCTCTTCCTTGATGCGGTCCTCACAGGCCCTGTCGCCGCACCACATGGCGCGGGCATAGCCGCCGTCCACCTGGGCCTTGAGTTCGTCCATGTCGGAAACGTCCTTTGTGTGGGCTTCGCGGAATGAAAGGGCGATACGGAACATGTTATCCTGGATGTCGTCGAGCATTTTGCCGACGGCTGCGGGAAGCCGCTCATCCAGGGGAAGCGTGGCTTTTTCGAAGGTGTCCCTGCGTACGGCGGTAACCTGTCCCTTCTCGATGTCCTTGGGACCGATTTCCAGACGAAGCGGCACACCCTTGAGCTCCCATTCGTTGAACTTCCAGCCGGGGGAAACATTGTCCCTGTCGTCAAATTTGACGCGAATGCCGGCCTTTTTCAGCGCGTCCACGACCTCGGCGCATTTCTCGATCACGCCGCCCTTATGGGCCGCGATCGGAAGCACGACGGTCTGGAAGGGAGCGATGGCGGGGGGCAGTTTCAGTCCGCGTTCATCGCCGTGGGTCATGATAATCGCTCCGATCAGCCTTGTGGAGCAGCCCCAACTGGTCTCGTGGCAGTATTCAAGGCGCCCGTCTCTGGAAAGGTACTGGATGTTAAAGGGCACAGAGAAGTTGGTACCGAAATTATGGGAGGTGCCTGCCTGCAGCGCCTTGCCGTCCTGCATCATGGCTTCGACGGAATAGGTCGCCTGGGCGCCGGCGAATTTTTCCTTGTCCGATTTGCGTCCCGCGTAAACGGGAATGGCCAGCTTGTTTTCGCAGAAGGTTTTGTATACATTCAGCATAAGCTGTGTTTCTTCTTCGCTTTCCTCGGGAGTGGCGTGGACCGTATGGCCCTCCTGCCACCAGAATTCGGCGGTCCGCAGGAACGGACGGGTGGTTTTTTCCCAGCGCATGACGGAACACCACTGATTGTATTTCATCGGAAGATCGCGCCAGGAATGGACCCACTTGGCGAACATGGTGCAGAAGATGGTTTCGCTGGTGGGCCGGACCGCAAGGCGTTCCTGCAGGGGTTCCACGCCGCCCTGGGTGACCCAGGCGACCTCGGGAGCGAAGCCTTCCACATGCTCCGCTTCCTTCAGCAGCAGGGACTCGGGGATCAGCATGGGCATGGAGACATTTTCATGTCCCGTTTCCTTGAACATGGCGTCCAGATGCTCATGGATCAGCTCCCAGATGCGGTTGCCGTAGGGCTTCATGGCCATACAGCCCCTGACAGGGGTATAATCCATCAGCTCCGCCTGGGTGACCACGTCGGTATACCACTGGGAAAAATTTTCACTGCGGGGTGTGATGTGCTGGACAAATTCCTGCTTGGCTTCCTTGGCCATAAACTGGTCCCTCCTAAACAAAAATAAAAAATCCGTCTCGCAGGGACGAAAGCATGCTTTCGCGGTACCACCTTGCTTGACAGAGTTCTGTCCGCTTCAATGGACGATATCGGGTCCGCCGGCGGTGATTGGCCGCAGCCCGGGGGTGGGAAGGCTTTCCGCGCACTTTCACCGTGTGTGCGCTCTCTGCTGTTAAAGCCGCAGTCCCCGCATAGCTTTATGTCATGATACCAATCAGGGCCGGTTTTGTCAATAACGCGGAAAGATGTTACGCGTTACTTAACAGAACTGACTTGACATTGTAACATAAATGAAATAAAATAAAATGAATCATTAAATTCGGAGGCAGACGATTATGCTGCGGCGAACATTTGCGATTCTGGCAGTGCTGGCGATGGTCTGCGCGATGCTTCCGGCCGCAACCGCTGAAAGCTATCCCTATGTGGCTTACACCACGACCAAGGTGGTTCTGCGTTCCGGCGCTTCGGAAACTTCCGCGGCCCTTATGACGCTTTCGGAGGGATCCGCCGTGGTGGTCAACGGCGCGGCGGGCAATTTCGACCTTGTAAACTATGAGGGGAAACAGGGTTATGTTTCCCATATGTATCTGACAGCCGGCGCGTCGGTGAGCCAGTCATCCGATGAAGTCCTGCTTGACGATTATGTGACGCTGCTCAACGGCGACCGCGGTCTTGCGGTCAGGGCTCTTCAGGACGCTTTGGGCGAACTTGGGTTTTACCGGGGCGAGGTTCATGGCGCGTATGACGGGGACACCTTCGACGCGGTGATGGCTTTCCAGAAGGCAAACGGTCTTGCCGCCAGCGGGATCGCCGACGCGGCCACGCAGCGCAGGCTTTATGAAGAGACTGTAGTAAACGCCTCGGGAAAAAAGACCAAAGTATCTTATACCGCGCCGCTGAAGACGGCGGAAATCAAAGCCGGGAAGAAGGGCGAAGCAGTAAAAATGCTTCAGTCTGTTCTCAGCCGGCTGGGATATTATTCGGGAGAAATCACGGGAACGGTTAACGATGCGACCGTCAGGGCGATTGAAGCATACCAGAAAGCGAACAAACTGTATGCGGACGGAAAAGCAGGCGCCAAGACCCTGGCAATGCTTTATGCCGAAACGCTTCCCACTTTTTCCCCGATTCCAACCGCTGCGGCGGCCGTGATGCCTGTCTCGTATCCTTACCAGACAACGGTTAACGCCAATGTCAACCTGCGCAGGGGCAAGGGGACGGGCACAAAAAAGCTGACCACGATCCCGAGAGGAGCCAAGGTTACAGTTCTTGCCTCGGAAGACGGATATATCAAGCTTTCCTACGGAAGTCAGACCGGGTATGTCCCCGAAGAATACGTGGATGTCCTCACATCCTACAAAATCGTCGACAATGAAGCGGCTCTTGATTTTACTCTTCTTCAGAAAGGCGACACCGGAGCGAGCGTCAAGGCGCTTCAGAGCGCGCTGAAGGAACTGGGGTTCTATTCCGGAGCGGTGGATTCCATTTACGGAGTGTCGACACAAAAGGCCGTATCCGCGTTCCAGGGCAAGAACGGGCTTGAAGCCACGGGAACAGCCGATGTAAGTACCCAGGAACTGCTCTTTTCGGGGTCTCCGAAAAATTCGTCGGGAAAGAGAAAAACCGTCCATACCGTGCCGAACATCGCCATGTGGCCCCTTGAGGCGGACGACACCGGCGACGGGGTGGCCGTGCTCCAGCAGAAATTGACGGTGCTCGGCTATTATACGGCCGGCATTACGGGTATTTACGATAATGAGACGGAAAAAGCAGTGCGGGCTTTCCAGACGGCGTATTACCTGACGGTGGACGGATACGCCGGTCCGAAGACCCTGGAAATGCTGGAAAAGATCTACAACGCGGCGATCGCGACGCCCATCCCCTCATCTGTTCCCGCAATCACGACCCCTGGGCCTGCGGTCATCGTTCCCGCGGCGACACCGATTACCCAGCAGAATGTGGTCATCGTGACCAAAGGCATGCAGGGGACCGTTGTCAGGGCGATTCAGGAAAGGCTGATGGAACTGGGCTATTATACCTGTGAACCCGACGGGATTTATGATGACGACGATATTGAAGCGGTCAAAGCATTCCAAAGGATGAACAAATTGACGGAGGACGGGGTTGCGGGCCTCGCGACGCAGAACATCATGTTTTCGGATATCGCCGTTCCCGCCGCGACCGCGACGGAAGCCGCGGCGACTCCGGAAGCGATATCCGGCGCGCCCGCGCCGTTCGGAAGCGTAACTCTGCGCCGCGGCTCCTCCGGCGACGAAGTGGAAGCTCTTCAGATGAAGCTGAAAACCCTTGGATACTTTAACGGTGTGATTGACGGAATCTTTGGGGCAACCACCGAAAAAGCGGTTAAGGAATTCCAGAAAGCGAATGGCCTGAAGGTGGACGGCATCGTCGCCTCTGAAACGCTTGCGGCGATTTATAACAACGGTTCGGTAACCGCCGAACCGACCAAAGCGGTCGCCACGCCCCTTCCGGCGGTGACAATGAAGCCGGCTGACAAATCCGTGACGCCTTCCGTGCCGAAGGCAACGCCGACGCCGAGGCCGACAAAGGCTCCGGCCGCTGCGGCCACGGCAGCAGGGGAAAATGCGGCGGGCGCCAAGAGTACACCGGTTACAACGGTGATTTACCTGAAGACGGCCACCCCCGCGCCGGCTGTTCCCGCAAAGGGAGCGAACAACGCGGCCGCCACCCCAACTCCCAGACCCACGGCGACACCCAAGCCCACGGCTTCCGCGAAACCTGCCGCAACGCCTGTTGTCACGCCCAGGCCGACGGCAACGCCTAAACCCGCAGCGACGCCCAAGCCGACCGCGGTACCCAAACCGACGCCTACGCCGAAACCCACGGCGACGCCGAAACCCACAGCGACGCCCAAACCCACGAAGACACCGGGAACACCCAAGCCCACCGCCGTGCCGACGCCTAAACTGAACACGGTCCTGCAGCGCGGCAATACCGGGATACAGGTAAAACTGCTTCAGCAGCGTCTGACAAGCCTGGGGTATATCGTATCGGATGACGGTATTTTCGGCAGCACAACCGAAAAGCAGATTAAGGACTTCCAGAAGCTGAACGGCCTGACGGCGGACGGCATTGCCGGCAAAGAGACCCTGACGCTTTTGTATTCCAATGACGCTGTCAGGTATCACGCTGTAACCGCGGTCCCCGTGACGCCCGCACCTTCGCCGACGCCTTCAGCCGGCGCAACCGCTGAAGCGCTGTTTACTCCGCTCTCCACGATCCCGGTGATCACGCTGGCCCCGGACGAAACGGTGAAGCCCGCTTCCGAGTCTTTCACCCCGACCGCGGCCAATGTGATTAACACGAACTGGTTTACCGGCATACGCGCAAAGGCGAAAATGATGCCCGACGTAACGATTTACGATCCCGATACCGGAGTCACTTATCGGCTTCACATGTTCTCCTTTGGAAAGCACGCTGACGCGGAACCGCCCACCGCGGTGGACGCGGCTCTGATGCGGCAGGTTGTCGGTGATGACACCTGGAATCCTCACGCGGTATGGGTCATCTTCGACGACGGTTCGGTCTATCTGGCATCGACGCACAGTCACGGACACGGTGTGGACCATACCGCCGGAAACAACCTTGAAGGACATATCTGCATTCATTTTCCCAGGGTTATGTCCGAAGCTGAGCAGACAGGTCCGTATGCCGTAAGCCATCAGAAATGCATCCTCGCCGAATGGGAAAGGATCAAGATTCTTACAGGTCAGCAATAAAACGATAACGTAAACAAGCGCCCGGCCGCTGAAGCCGGGCGTTTGACTTTTGTAGTGGAGCGATTATCGCGTATATAATGATGATAATTTCATTCAAAGCGGATCTCGTAATTGACGGCATACCCTTCGGTCGTGAGCATCAAAGGATCATCGCCGATTTCACTGAAGTAACGCAGCAGGCTGCTTTCGTCGGCAGCCATGCTGAATCTTGCGGTACAGGAGGAGCTGAAACATACCGTGACGTAGGCGTCGTTTTCGCACAATGTATCCAGCGGAATGATCGTTTCCCAGGGGTCGCCGTACGGAACGGAAAGCGAGAAGGCCTTAGAAAAGGCGGCATGGTATTTCCCGTCTGTCAGATACAGTACGAAGACCGTGCCTTCCGCATTGCCGGTGCTCATCGGATAGAGGGTGATCGACCGGATCATGCTGCCGGCGGGGACCGGATCGGCCGCGTTCAAAAGATAATGCTTTCCCATCGGGACGGCCTTCAGGCGTACTTCCGCATACTGAGAAACAACCGTCGTTTCCGCTGGACGCGGTGCGGGGACGGCGCTTTCCGGAGCGCCGGCATCCGCCGCGGGCTGAACGGCTTCCGCCGGAAGGGACGGTTCCTCTATAGGATCTGCGGGGAGGAAAGACGTTTCGTTCGCATTGTTTTCGTGAATGGTATTTCCGGCCTCGATGTCTGAAGCATCGGAAACGGGCTCCGGCGGGGCGGCGGTTTCGGAAGGCGCTTCGGACGCGGGGAAGGAATCAGAAACCGCGGCTTCGGAAGGAGCGCCGGGGACAGGGGGAGCGTCCAGCACGCTCGCGTTTGAAAGGATTACTCCGGGTTTGAAGGTGATGCCGTCTTCCGCCATAATGTTTTCATCCGCGGCATCCTGCCAAACGGCTGCGGAAGGGGAAACATACGCATAGCGAATGATATAATCACGGCAGAATACGATCTCGATCGAGCCTCCGCCTGAAGCGGTCAGGTCCGTGTTTACATAGACATACGCGTCCCGGGCAAGCCATCCCATGATATCGGAAAGCCCGGAATCGGTATAGAGCGGTGTACCGGACGGCAGGAGAGCAATGGAACCGGCCATATTCGAAGGAGCATCCGCGCCGGTTTCCCGGAAAGTTTCGTCCGCCGCCGGGACCGGAGCCGGCGTCAGAACCGGGCCGGCGGATGGAAGGGCTGTTTCTTCGGCCTGTTCCGGGACGGCGGAGGAGTCCTGAAGGATGGCGGAATCCGCGGCGGAGGGAAGCGGGGACAAATCAATATTCACAAGCGTTATCCCGGGCCTGATGAGGATGCCGTCCGCGGAATCCGCGGCATAAGCGGCTTTTTCGGAGGGGGTAAGAGGCGCCGCCGACAAAAGCGGAATATAGGCATAGCGAACGATGAAATCACGAAGGTAGATGATTTCAATGACTTCTCCCGCCGAGGACGCGCGGGCTTCACCGGCATACACATAGACGTCGGAGGAAAAGATGCCGATGGCTTTGGTCAGGTCCGCGTCGGCGTATAACGTTGTGCCGCCGCTGATACGGACAAGCTCCCCGTCCGTTTCGGCGCTGCCGGACGCAAGGCATGGGAGTGAAAGGAGGAATATGCAGCAAAGGATAAAACAGAAGATTCTTGATTTCATTCCGCACCTCCACGATCAGTTCAGGGAAACGGTAAGAATCACGGGATTGTGGTCGGAGCACACAAAATCCAGATTCCGCGTTTCAACGGAAGCGACAGAGACATTGTCGGATACGATAAAACCGTCGATCATGTAATACTGGAATCCGTCCCGCTCGGCGCCGGCATAAGGCTGGTCAAGACTTCGGCAGGTGGGCGAGGAAGGGTCCATCAGGAGAGAGAAAGAGGCGGAAAACGAGGAAGCGTCGATCAGGCCGGGCTGCCAGCGGTTTTCCAGCACCGGATAAGCGGAGGCGTCGATATTGGAAAACAACTGATTGAAATCGCCGCCGGCAATGACATAATTGCCCTTATCGTACTCCTCCTGCATGAACCTGACAAGGATGCGGGTCTGTTCGGCTTTGCCTTCGCCGCTGTCATAGGCTTCAAGATGAAGATTGACCAGGACCAGTTCCTTATCCGTGTCTGAAACGGGAATTCTTGTTACCAGAAGGCAGCGTTTCAGGTTGACGGCGGATACGGGCCAGGAGAACGGACAGGGAAGGGAAATACGTTCGGCTTCACGGAAACCGAAGCGACTGAGGGTCTGAAGTCCGCTTTCGACCTTTCCGAGGGTGGGAAGGGGATACGGGACGTACAGGGCCCTGTAGTTATACGCAAAGGAGCTCTGACAGTCCGGGAAACGGTCGCGGTAGAACTTCGTCTGATTGATATAGAAGGAACGTTTGGAAGAAAGATCCACTTCCTGCAGCAATACCAGGTCCGGATTTTCAGAGGCGATGAATTCCGCGATGCCGCCGAGATTGGCGAGGACCCGGGGAGAATCGGCGGTAATGACGCCCCTGCCGCCATCCATAAAGAAGTCGGCGTTGTCCCCAAGGGCGCCGTAGCCGGTGTTCCATGAGAGGATCCGGATGCTCTGCCCTGCCTGAAGCGGCACAGAAACTGGGGAGGCGGAAGCCAGCGTTTCCCTTTCTTTCGGACGGTATTCGGCCGCTGTTATCAGGCCGAGAAACAGTATTGCGATAATAACAAGGCAGATGACGACCCGGAAAACGATTCGAAGCGCTTTTTGCATAAACGGCCTCCGATAATCAGAGAATGGTATTTACGGTATCATTATATCGCTAAAAGCGTGTTTATGCAAAATAAATCGGAGAAGTGGTCAGTACATGAAGCAAAAGACGCCGATAAAATGGCATAAAGCCCCGAGAAGGACGAATATATGCCAGATAAAATGCGCGCCGCGGGTTTTTAAGGCGAACGGGATGATGCCCGCGGTGTAGGCGACGCCTCCGATCAGTGTCATCAGGGTAAGGCCGCGGGATGTCTGAAGCATGGACGGGAAAAAAGCCAGGGCGCACCAGCCAAGGACCAGATACATTGTCATATGAAGAGGTTTAAGCCTGCCCGGTCCGAAAATGCCGATGAAGGTGATGCCCGTAATAATCAGAGCCCATTGAATGCAGAAAAACAGTATTCCCCGCAAGCCCCCGACCCATACCAGCCAGTACGGGGCGAAGGTACCGCCGATGAGCAGGTAAATTGAGCAGTAGTCAAAGCGCCTCCAGACATATTTAACCATGCTTCCCGCGGGCCAGGCGTGGTACAGACAGCTCATCAGGAACAGAAGGATAAGGCATATGCCGTAAAAAAGGGACGCGGCGGTTTTTTCGGGGGAAGAAGATTTTAAGAGAAGAAGGATCAGCCCGGCGATGCCCAGAAGGGCCCCGATCCCATGAGTAACGGAATTGCCGATCTCCTCCAGCAGAGGACGAACAGGGGGCTCATTCCATGGCTTGCGGTGTGCGCGCGGAGCTTCGGCGAAAGCGGGGATATCACGCATCATGTTTGCTGCCTTTCGTAATGTTGTAATTAAAACCATATTACATATGCAATAATACATCATATAAACCGCGATGTCAACGGGAAAGATAAACAAAGCGCCGAAAAAGGGAAAAGAAAAACCCGGCGGGTAGGCCCGCCGGGCGCGGAATATTGAAAATCAGGGGAAGAGGGTAAAGTTCCTGATCAGGGAAACCAGGGTATTGGCCACGGTGGACATCATCTTGATGAAGATATCCAGCGCCACGCCGACCACGTCCTTGCGGGTGTCGCCGACAGTATCGCCGGTGACCGCGGCCTTGTGGGCGGGGCTTCCTTTGCCGTGTCCGGGCAGGGAACCGCTCTCGATGTACTTCTTCGCGTTGTCGAAAGCGCCGCCGGAGTTGCCCATGAAAATGGCCCTCGGAATGGCGACGATCGTCGCGCCGATCAGCAGGCCGCCGACGAATTGAACACCGAAGAGGAAGCCGCCGATAACGGGGATAATCATGGCCAGAATGGAGGGAATCAGCATGTTTTTGAGGGCCTGCTTGGCGGCCAGTTCGATCATCCGGTTGTAATCGGGGGTCTTCTTGCCGGCGAGAACTTCGGGGGTCAGCTGCTTGTCGCCCTCGTCCGCCATCTGCTTGGCGGCTTCGATGGTGTTGTCGGTCAGCATGGCGGAGAAGTATTCCACCAGCGCGCCGCCGATGATGGCGCCGGCAACCACGACGAAGGAGGCGATATTCAGGATCATGTTGTGGTCGAAATTGCCCACGTAGGAAACAATCAGCGACACGGTGGCGAAGGCGGCGGAACCGATGGCGAAGCCCTTGCCCACGGCGGCGGTGGTGTTGCCTACGGCGTCCAGCTTGTCGGTGATGGCGCGGACTTCATGGGGCAGGTGGCAGCTTTCGGCAAGACCGCCGGCGTTGTCGGCGATGGGGCCGAAGGCATCGATGGAAACGGTGGCACCTACGA
Source organism: uncultured Eubacteriales bacterium (assembly GCA_902789365.1). Classification (GTDB taxonomy): domain Bacteria; phylum Bacillota; class Clostridia; order Christensenellales; family Aristaeellaceae; genus RUG756. The sequence goes on along the minus strand of CADANQ010000001.1, from coordinate 50,759 downwards.
AGGACAGCATACCGAGGGCGGCCAGCGACACGCCGTAGATGCCGGCCAGCTTGCCGGAGACCAGCAGCGCCACGCCGATCATCAGGACGGGCAGGAGCACGCTACGGCTGCCGATGGCGTCGCCTTTGGTGATGACGAAGGCTTCACCCTCGGGGGTGATTTCCGCAAGCTTGGTGGTGGGTTCCTTTTTGCGTAATTTTTTGCAGAGCGGGAAATCGGTGCTGGTATAGTATTCGGTGATGGAGCCGATGGCAACGCCGCTGGCGATGCCCAGCAGGGCGCATACCCAGGGGGAGACCCAGCCGAGGACCCAGCCGAAGGTGTCCTTCAGGATGGAGGCGGGCAAGTTTTCGTTTTTGAAAATGATCATGGCGCCAAAGAAGCCGAGCACCAGAGTCAGACCGGCGCTGATCCAGGTGGCCAGGTTCAGTTCCTTGGAAGGATCGTTGCCCATCTTTTTGACCGATGCGTAAAAAAGGCCGCCGATGCAGGAGAAGAGGCCGATGCAGGCCAGGACGATCGGGTAGGTGGTCATGGCGTTGAAAGCGGCTTCCAGGGCCTCCTTGTCGACGGATCCCGTGTACTGCTTGAACAGGATGACCGCAATCATCAGCGCGGCGGCCACGGTCGCCACGAAGGACTCCAGCAGGTCGGAGCAGTTGCCGGCGATATCGTTGACGTTGTCGCCGATGAAGTCGGCGATGACGTTGGGAACGCGGCTGTCATCCTCGGGCAGGTCGTTGCGGACCTTGGCAAGGATATCGGCGGAGATATCCGCGGCTTTGGTGTAGTTGCCGCCGGCGACACGGTTGAACATGGCCACCAGGGAGCAGCCGAGAGAATAGGTGGAAATCCTCATGATGGTGGGATTGACCCCGCCCAGGGAGGCAATCAGGCCGCCGCCTTCCGCGTCGTGCTGCACGTTGCCGAAGATGACCAGCACGAGGACCAGGCCCAGCAGACCGAAGGCCTGGACGGACAGGCCGGAGATGGAACCGCCGCACAGCGCAACCTTGACGGTTTCGCCGATGGATTTGGATTCACGGGCTTTATTGGCGGTGCGGACGTTGGCGAAGGTGGCGCTGCGCATACCCAGAACGCACACACAGCTGCTCATCAGGGCGCCCATCAGGAAGGTGATGCCGCTGGTTTTTTCAATGAAGCAGGAAAACACCAGCGCCAGGGAGACCACCACAATCAGGATGGTGCGGTATTCGGTCTTCATGAAGGTGTTTGCGCCGCTGCGGATGATGCCGGCCATCTCGACCATTTCGGCGGTGCCTTCACTCATCTTTTTGATGCGTGTGTAGTTGTAGGCAACGTAGGCGATGGCAAGCGCTACCACACAAAACACAATGATGTACCAGAGAGACATGGGGATGTATCCTTCCTTTCCTTCGCAAATCCTCCCGGATTTACATGATAAGCTTATTTTAATGCCGAAGAAGCTGTCCGTCAATAACGATAAAGGTGAAATCACAAATAAGTAAGAAAAAACCCGTCCCATGCCGTGGACTTGCAAAAGGGTGTTTGTTATAATTCTGCTGCAGGGACCCGGAAATGAAGAAAAGGGTTCCGTGAATGTCAGCGTGCCGGTGAAACCGGGAAAAACATTTTGAAAACCTGCGGGGGAAACGGAGGAAAAAACATGACCGACAGGATCGACGGAAAAGCGAAGGACCTGAAAATCGCCTATATCGGCGGCGGATCCCGGGGCTGGGCATGGGGCTTTATGAAGGATCTGGCCATGGACGGGGACATGTGCGGGACGGTACGGCTTTACGATATCGACGAACCCGCGGCAAAAAGAAACGAGATTATCGGCAGGAAGATCAGCGCTCACCCGGACGCAAAGTCCCGCTGGGAATATACGGTGGCCGGAAGCCTGAAGGAAGCCCTGACGGGCGCCGATTTTGCGGTGATATCGATCCTCCCCGCAACATTTGAGGAGATGCGCAGCGACGTTCATCTGCCGGAGCGGGTCGGCGTCTGGCAGCCCGTGGGCGATACGGTCGGCGCCGGCGGCTTCATGCGCGCCATGCGGACGATTCCGATGTTTGTCGAGATCGGCAGGGCCATCCGGGATTACGCGCCGGACGCGTGGGTCATCAATTATACCAATCCGATGAGCCTTTGTGTTCGTACGCTCTATGAGGTCTATCCGGAAATTAAGGCGTTCGGCTGCTGCCATGAGGTCTTCGGAACGCAAAAGCTCCTGTGCAGCCTTCTTAAGACGGAAAAAGGCATCGAAAACGTCAAAAGGCAGGACCTGTACACCACGGTGAACGGCATCAATCATTTCACCTGGCTGACCCGCGCTTCCTGGAAGGGCATGGACCTGATGCCCATGTACGCCGAGGCCTGCGAAAAATATGCGGACGGCTACGACGCGGGCGGGGACGACAACTGGATGAATTCCAATTTTACCTGCGCCCAGATGGTCAAATTCGATCTTTACCGCCGGTACGGCGCCATCGCCGCGGCCGGGGACCGTCATCTGGCGGAGTTTGTGGCTCCCTGGTATACAAAGGACCCCGAAACGGTGCGCCGGTGGAAATTTCACCTGACGACCGTCGACTGGCGGGTGGAAGACCTGAAGGCGAGGCTGCGCCGGTCTGACGACCTGATTTCCGGCCGGGAAACGATCGAACTGACCGCCTCGGGCGAGGAGGGACACCTGCTTTTGAAGGCGGTGCTCGGCATGGGCGATATGGTATCCAATGTAAACGTTCCCAACCGCGGTCAGGTGCCCGGTCTTCCGCTTGGCGCGGTGGTGGAGACCAACGCGTTGTTCGGCAGGGACCGCATCGAGCCGGTTTACGCCGGGCCGCTGCCCGCCGGCGTATTCCCGCTGGTCGCAAGGCATGTGTTCAATCAGGAAAATACCCTGCGTACGGCCCTCTCCTGCGACAGAAAGCTGGGCTTCACCACTTTCATGAACGATCCGCAGATGGCCTCGGTTACACCCGGGGACGGGAAGAAGCTGTTTGACGATATGCTGGAAAACCAGCGCGCTTACCTCCCCCGCAAGTGGTTTGAATAAAACGGTGAAACAAAAAAGGAGGCCGCAGCCGAGAGAGCGGCGGCCTCCTTTGATCGGCATGCTTCCGCGGTCATTCCTCCGTGGAGGAGCCCTGCGGAATCATGTTCAGGTCGTAAGGCGTCGTCTGGTAGACAAAATAGTTCAGCCAGTTGCAGAAAAGCAGGTTGGCGTGCGCCCGCCAGGAAACCAGGGGCTCCCGGGAAGGATCGTTGTCCGGATAGTAATTCACGGGAATGGCGATCGGTTTTCCCGCCGCGACGTCGCGCCGGTATTCCTGGTCCAGGGTATCGGCGTCGTATTCGGAATGGCCGGTGATGAAGATCTGCTTGCTGCGCTTGGAATAAATGGCATAGACCCCGGCGACGGGGGAGGAGGCAAGGATCTGCAGGCCCTCCGCCGCTTCGATGTCCTCGCGCGCGACCTCGGTGTGCCGGGAATGGGGTACGAAGAAAACGTCGTCAAAGCCCCGGAAAAGGATGCTCCTCCTGTAATCCACACAGTGCGGGAACACGCCGAACATTTTTCTGTCAAGGGGCTTTTTGGGAATGCCGTAATGATAATACAGTCCGGCCTGCGCTCCCCAGCAGATGTGGAAGGTGGAATGGACGTGAACCTTGGTCCATTCCATAATCTCGCAAAGCTCGTCCCAATAGTCCACTTCCTCAAACGGAAGATGCTCCACCGGGGCCCCGGTGATAATGCATCCGTCAAAGTTGCGGTGCCGAACCTCCGCAAAGGTTTTGTAAAAGGCCTGCAGGTGCTCCTGGGGGGTATTGACCGAGGTATGACTTTCGGGCGCTACCAGTTCCAGCTCGATCTGCAGGGAGGTGTTGCCGAGCAGACGGGAAAACTGAACCTCGGTCTGGATTTTTTTGGGCATCAGGTTGACCAGGAGGATCTGGAGCGGGCGTATGTCCTGGGTGGTCGCCCGTTCGGATGTCATGACAAAGATGTTTTCTTTTTTCAGGACATCTACAGCCGGCAGGCCGTTTGGTATTTTGATGGGCATAAAGTCACCTTCTCAAGCGGAATGGTTCAGCAGACTTTCTCCAGCGCCTGAGCGATATCGTCGATCAGGTCCCGGGCGTTTTCAAGGCCGCAGCTTATCCGGACCAGGCCGGCGGGAACGCCCGCCTGAAGCAGCTGCTCGTCCGTCATCTGGCGGTGGGTGGTGGTCGCGGGATTCAGGCAGCAGGTCCGTGCGTCGGCCACGTGGGTTTCTATGGCGGCAAGGCGCAGGCTGTTCATAAAAACGGAAGCTGCCTCCCGGCCGCCCTTCAGTTCAAAGCTGACCACGCCGCAGGAGCCGTTGGGGAGATACTTTTTCGCCCGCTCATGATACGGGTCACCGGGAAGGCCGCAGTAAACGACCCTTGAGACCTTCGGGTGAGAGGCGAGGTACTCCGCGACGGCCTGACCGTTTTCGCAGTGCCTGGCCATGCGCACATGGAGGCTTTCCAGCCCCAGATTCAGGTAAAACGCGTTTTGCGGCGACTGGATGGAACCAAGATCACGCATCAGCTGCGCCGTACATTTGGTAATGAACGCGCCTTCCCTGCCGAATTTCTCGGCATAGGTAATCCCGTGGTAGCTTTCGTCCGGCGTACAGAGCCCGGGGAAACGGTCCGCGTGGGCCATCCAGTCGAAATTTCCGCTGTCCACGATGGCGCCGCCGACACCGACGCCGTGGCCGTCCATATATTTGGTGGTGGAATGGGTCACGATGTCGGCTCCCCATTCAAAGGGACGGCAGTTGATCGGGGTCGCGAAGGTATTGTCAACGATCAGCGGGACTCCGTGGGCATGCGCCGCCCGGGCAAACTGTTCGATATCCAGTACGGTCAGGGCGGGGTTGGCGATGGTCTCGCCGAAGACCAGTTTGGTATTGTCCCTGAAAGCGGCGTCCAGTTCCTCGTCGGTGCAGTCGGGGGAAACGAATGTGACGGATATCCCCATTTTGGCCATGGTGACGCTGATCAGGTTGAAGGTGCCGCCGTAGATGCTGGAGGATGCGACGATGTGGTCGCCGCAGGAGGCCAGGTTGAACATCGCAAAGAAATTGGCCGCCTGGCCGGAGGATGTAAGCATGGCGGCGCTTCCGCCCTCCAGGGCGCAGATCTTCGCGGCGACATGATCGTTGGTCGGGTTCTGGAGGCGGGTATAGAAATATCCGGGAGCCTCCAGGTCGAACAGCTTGCCCATTTCTTCGCCGCTTTCATAACGGAATGTGGTGGACTGGATCACAGGGATTTGCCTCGGTTCGCCGTTGCCTGGCGTATAGCCTCCCTGGACGCAGATGGTCTCCTTTCTCAGACCGGGCATGGAACGGTTCCTCCTGTTTATGATAATCGTTGGGGGTGACGATCTTCAGGGAAGTTTTTCAAGCATTTTATCCAGCATGATCAGACAGCGGGGAACATGGAAGGGCCCCTTGAAGGTGGACCCCTTGCAGGGCGGCTCGGTGGGCTTGCCGTCACGGCGGAGATAGCCGTACCATTCGCCGTATGCGGGATCGACAAACACCTTTTTCACATAATCAAGCCCCCGGTTGAACCAGTCGGCAAAGTACTCGTCGCCGGTTTCGAGATAGGCCATCAGGGAGGCGATCAGCAATTCGTTGTGGGGCCACCAGAGCTTCATGTCGTGCTCGTAGCTTTCAGGGGGATTGCCCAGACAGTCGATAAAGTAGAGAAGGCCGCCGTATTCCCTGTCCCAGCCCGATTCCGCCGCGTTGCGGAAGATCTGAAGCGCGCTGTTCATCAGTTCGCGGTCGCCGGTCCGTTTGGCCTGCTCCATCAGGAACCAGGAGCATTCGATGTCGTGACCGGGGTTGACGATTCTGCCCTCCGTGATATCAAGGCGTGTTTCGCCGTTGGGGCCGACGTTTTCAAGGGAGCACTTCAGATCCGGCTTGTAGTGGTAGCGAATGATGGCGTCGGCGGAAGCGCGCGCGCGTTCATTGTATTTTTCAGCCTGTTCGGGATCGCAGCGAAGCATGACCTGGGTCAGGTTCAGGTAGATCATGGGATCGGCCTGGGCGCGTCCCGTGCGGGTCTCCGGGTTTGTTTTGGGGCCCAGACCGGTGGGGTCGGGCATCCCGTGATGGAGATCCCAGATCAGGTCGTAGGCACGGCGCGCGTTTTCAAGACAGACCCTGTCGCCGGTCGCGGCGTAGTATTCCGCGTTGGCCATGGCGTAAAAGCCCTCCGAAAAGCAGTACCTGCGCTGGCGGAGGGGTTTCCCGTCCCCGGTCACGGTAAAATACATTCTGCCGCCCGCGCCGCGGTTGACGCAGAAACGCTCCATAAAATCGATGCAGGAACGCGCTGCGGCGAGCCATTCTCCGCGGGGACCGTAAGTATTGCTCAGATAACTGAACGTCCATCCGCAGCGGCCCTGCATCCAGACGCTTTTGTCGGTGGAATAGATCTTTCCGGTACGGTCAAGGCAGGTATAAATGCCGCCGTTGACGCTGTCCATCCCGTGGGTCAGCCAGAAGCGGACGGATGCGTCCAGCTCCTTTTTCACGAACGCGGATGCGCTTGATTTGTCGATCATGGTGTTCCCTCCGATTGGTTCGTTTTCGGGAAGATCCCGTATAGCGCCGGTGTTTCGGGACGCAGGCGCCGTTAATTGAATAGCCGTCGGGATGCGTCGGCGCCCCGCGGGACGCCGGTGAAAAAAGGCCGGCGCTCCGGGTCTCTCAAAGGAGGCTGACGGAGCGCCGGCTTATGCTCTGTTATAAGGACAGATCAGGCCTTGCCGTTGCAGCCGAGCACGTCCACAATCTTGTGGCGGACCATGTCTCTGAGCGCGGCGCGCGCTTCGGTGAGGTACTGCCGGGGATCGAAGTGATCGGGATGCTCGACAAAGTGCTTGCGGATCATGGCGGTGAAAGCCAGGCGCAGGTCGGAGTCGATGTTGATCTTGCAGACCGCGCTGCGGGCAGCCTTGCGCAGCTGCTCCTCGGGGATGCCCACCGCGTCGGGCAGCCGGCCGCCGTACTGGTTGATGATCTTCACGAATTCCTGCGGAACGCTGGAGGAGCCGTGCAGCACGATGGGGAAGCCGGGAAGCCGCTTGGACACTTCTTCCAGAACGTCAAAGCGCAGGGGCGGGGGAACCAGGACGCCGTCCGCGTTGCGGGTGCACTGGGCGGGAGTGAACTTATAAGCGCCGTGAGAGGTGCCGATGGCGATGGCCAGGGAGTCGCATCCGGTGCGGGAAACGAATTCTTCGACTTCTTCGGGACGGGTGTAGGAGGAATCCGCTGCGGAGACCTTCACGTCGTCCTCAACGCCGGCCAGGGTGCCCAGCTCGGCTTCGACGACCACGCCGTGATCGTGGGCGTATTCGACCACGCGGCGGGTTTCTTTGATGTTTTCTTCAAAGGAGACACCGCTCTTGTCGATCATGACGGAGGTGAAACCGCCGTCGATGCAGCTCTTGCAGGTCTCGAAATCGGGGCCGTGGTCAAGATGCAGGACGATGGGAAGATCGGTTTCCTTGACCGCAGCTTCGACCAGTTTAACCAGGTAGGTATGGTTGGCATAAGCGCGGGCGCCCTTGCTGACCTGCAGGATGACAGGCGCGTTTTCCATTTTGGCGGCTTCGGTGATGCCCTGGACGATCTCCATATTGTTGACATTGAAAGCACCGATGGCGTATCCGCCTTCGTAAGCCTTGCGGAACATATCTTTCGTGGTTACCAATGGCATAGGAAAAAACCTCCTTCATTAATTGGACTGGCTTGATTATAGCACATAACCTGTGGAAAGAAAAGTTTTTTTACGGATTTCGCGGGCGAAACGGTCCGCGCCGACGGGAAAGCGCCGGGCCGTCGGACCTGAGGGAATATTACAAATTACGGACAAATTGACCCGCTCCTTGAAATTGTGGCTGTCTTTTGATAAGATACAACATGTATGTATCAGCGATCGGAGGTTTTTGTGCCGATGAGCACGATTTTGTGGGCAATCTGCGCGTTCTGCGTGATTGCCGCTCTCGTATTGATGGTTCTTGAAAAAAGGCGTACCTCAAAACAGATCCTTGCCATGCATAAGATGCGCGGAAGCCGGATGTACGCGGATATATACCGCCAGGTGGTTGAAAAGGCGAGGAGCGAGGATATCGAGGAACTTCGGGTGGAAAGGGACCGGGTCGTCGTCATCGGCGTATGGCCCAGGACCAGAATCGCGGAATTTGACCTGAATAAAAACGGTTACCAGCTGCTGAGCGGCGACAGGGTCCGTGCTCTGGCCAACGTTCTCGCGCTGGATATCCCGCAGCTTGATTCGGTCAGGGATTATGAATTTGACCGGATCCAGCTGGAACGTCCCAGCGGAGACAAGGATTACGCGTACCTGTACGTTATCCGCAGCGCGGCGAAGAAGAAGATTACCGAAAGGCACCGGAGAATGTCCTGGGACCGCCTTTACTGAAAACACCGCTGCCTTGCGCAGCGGATTTTTGTCGGAAAGGGTTTTCGGGTTATCGATCAGGGGATCAGCCTTGCGGCCGGGGGACGTCGCTCGAGACGGCTTTCGATATAAGACATCAGAAGACGGAGCGGCGCGTCTTCCGGGGGGCAGGCGGTTTTTTCGATTCCCACAAGAAGAACGTCCTTCATCCAGCGGATTTCCCGCGGGGACACCGGGATGGCTCCGGCAAGCGGACGCGGGCATGAGCGGCATACAACGCCGCCCTCGGCGATGCTGAACAGGGGCAGACTGTCCGGTTCGAGGCTTTTCCCGCACATGGCGCAGTGGCCGAGGCGCGGCCGCCAGCCCTCCAGCGCGGCCAGCAGAAGAAGGTAAGCGCCCGAAACGGAGCGCGGTTCCATGTTTTTATAGGCGAGACGGGACAGCGAACGTGTGAGCAGGGTAAACAGCTCCAGGGCAGGCTCCCCGTCCCTGGAAACGATCTCGGATACGGATAAGATGTACGATGCGTATTTCAGCAGATCATAATCCTGGCGCAGGGGATAAAAGCTGTCCGCCAGCATGCATCCGGTCACGGTTATATGTCCGTTGCTGCTGAACAGGACGTATTCTCCCAGGGCAAAGCTCTCGCTCGCGGCCAAAAGAGGCGACTTTGTCCTGCGGCAGCCCCTGCACAGGGCTTCCATCCGCCCATGGGACGGGGACAGGAGGGTCAGGATGCGGTCATTGTCCCGCCAGTCCGTTTTCTTAAGAATGATGGCCTGGGTTTTGATCGTTGGCATTTCGGCCTCCGGAAAGAAGTGGGGCGGCCCCCAAAGGGTTTTCATGACTGCGGACAGCGCCCGCGGGTTAGGGAAGCGGCCTTTCGCCCGGGCGTTCCCACCGGGCGAATCATATTATAAAATGGCGCGCGGCCGGGGTCAAGCCCGGGGCGAAACGTATGAAAAGGAGATCGAAAATTGATCAGATATTCGGACTGCGCATCGGGCGCGTGGGAAGACCACCTGAAATCCGTTATAGAAGAAAAGCAGATGAACGCCTGCCGGGACAGGGTGTTATCCTGGGGAACCAGAGGCCTGTTTGACGATCTCGGGCCCGTGGAATACGCCATGATCCGGCAGAGATCCTACGATATCCGGGAACGTGCCCTTGCGGGCGGCATCGAAGAGCTGAGGGCAAAGGTTCTGTCCCGGGCCCCTGACGAAGTCATGTGCCTGGGACGGGGCGAGGATGAGCTGATCAAAAAAGCGATTGCGGGCGGCTGGAGTGCCGCGGTGGACGAGTGGGAACAGATGCCCGCCCTGGAATCCCTGCTCAGACGCATGTGGTGTTCCGTCAGTTTTTCCAACGACGATACGCCGGTGATGACGGTGGCTCCCGAAATGAGGAAAATCATCCTTGAAGGAATGAAAAACGAAAGATATCTTCCATCCAGGGACGCCCTCTTCCGCCTGGGAGCGATGCTCCACTCCATTCGATATATTTACGGTTTTGTTTTTCCGTGCCCTCTGGTGGACCAGTTCGCCGCCGAAAGCAAAAAAAAGGGGATTGTATTTGACAAAAAACTGACGGAGCGTTTTATCATGGCGGAATTCGATTACATGTACACCGGCGACGGACAGCTTTTCCTGCCGCATCCGGCTCTGGCGCATCCGGAAAAGATTCTTGCCGCGGACGGGATCCCAGGCTTCGCGTCCGCGGAGATCAGCTTTGAAAACATGCTCGGCGGCATGGGAGGGATCCTTCCGGAGGAGGTGCCGTCGGTCACCTGCCTTAAGGGGGTCCTTGCGGGGGGCATTCGTCCGGAAAGCGACCTGAACGAGGCGGTGGATGATCTGCGCTTCATGGCCAAGCAGGGGGCGGGACTGAAGGATATGACCCGGATTATGAAGAGCTTCCTGGCTGTCATGCCGTCCGGACGAATGATCGACGCGCTGGAAAGGGTGCGGCAGGAAGCGGTCCTGTGGACCGGGTGCCTGTCCTCGGTACGAAACTGAATGAATGTCTACAGATGGGAAACAGGTTCCGTTCAGCCCGGGACAAAGGCGCTGAACTATCTTAGGCGCAGTCTTCCGCTGATCCCCGAATCCGCCCTGAAAAACGCTTTTCGTTCAAGGGACGTAAAAATGAACGGCGTCAGGATTTCCCCGGAGGATCATGTCGTCGCCGGCGCCCTGATGGAAGTCTATTCGGCTGCGGAGGCGCCGCTGCCGGTGGTCTATGAGGACGAACGGGTGCTTGTGATCAACAAGCCCGCCGGGCTGTGCGTCATGGACGAGTACTGCGGTATGACGGTGCTGACGCTGGCACAGGCGCACTGCGGCGAAAACTGCCTGCCCCGGCTGTGCCACCGCCTGGATACCAGGACGTCCGGGCTGCTGGTGATCGCCAGGGATGACGAAACAGAACGGGAAATAACGGAATCCTTCAAAAGCCGCGACGTTACAAAGGAATACGAATGCCTTGTCAAAGGAGAGATGCGGCCGAAGGAAGCATTGTGCCAAGCGTATCTGATCAAGGACGCGGAACGCGGCAGGGTCCGGGTGATATCCCATCGTACGCCCGGTGCCAGGGAGATCAGAACCTCGTACCGTACCCTTTCGATGCGGGGGGAGATCAGCAGGCTGCGGGTACGGCTTCTGACGGGCAGGACCCACCAGATCCGCGCGCATCTGGCTTACCTTGGGCATCCCATCCTGGGCGACGATATTTACGGCGACAGGGAATTCAGCCGGAGGAACGGATCCGTGGGCAGCCTGAAGCTGTGCGCGGTATCCCTGACGCTCCGGTTCGGTCCGGAGTCGCCGCTGAGATACCTGGACGGGCGGGAGTTTACCGTGGCCGCGCCGTTTTGAAAAGCGTACGCCGATTTTTCAGGATACCGGGAGCGAAGGCCCGGAGAAGGAAATCAAATGACCGGAAAAATAGGTTTGGTCTGCATGGACCTGGACGGAACGCTCCTGGGACCCGGCGGCCGCATTTCCGAAACGGACGCGGACGCGGTGCGTAAGGCCCAGGAAGAGGGCGTCGTCTGCGCCATCGCGTCGGGACGGGCGGAGGGAAACGTGATCCTGATGCTGCGGGACGCCGGCCTGGTTTGCCCCGCCTGCGCTCTCAACGGGGGGCTGGTCATTGACGAAAAGGGGGAGGTCCTTGCTTCTTTCCCCATGGACCGGACGCTCTCGGTGAGGATCTGCGATACGCTGGCGGGAGAAAAGCTGAAATTTGTTCTCCTGGGGGATAAGACCATCTGCACCAGCGAAAAAGATTTTCCCCATCACAGCGAAGAAAAATACGGGGAAAGAATGAGAAAAATGGGCCACCGCTTTGCGCACGGGCTGGATGAACTCCGTTCCTTTGCGCGGGAGGGAATGACCTATAAATATTTTCTGTGCGAAATGGAGCAGCCCGGGAGAATCATGGAAATACTGAAAGGGATTCCGGGAATTTCCATCACCCGGTCCGGACGGCGAAATATCGAAATTATGCCCGCCCATGTGAACAAGGCGCGGGGAATTTCGGTTTTATGCGGACACTACGGGATCGGGATGGACCGGGTGATGTGCATAGGCGATGAAATGAACGACCTGGAGATGATCCGGGCGGCCGGGGTCGGCGTCGCCATGGGAAACGCCGCCGCGGAGGTCCGCGCCATGGCCGGCCATGTCACGGCCGACAACGCGTCCGGCGGGGTGGCGCAGGCCATCCGCAGGTTCGCCCTGGACCCTTTTCGCGCATAGCGCCGCGCCTCTTTTGCGGGGAAACGGCCCGTGCCTTACGGCAGGGGAAACAGCTGCTCAAAGACCTGGGAAGAAATATAAAACAGGCAGGTGCCGTCCACATACATCAGATACTGAAGGCCGCTTTTGTAAAAGAAAACGGTCCTTTTGCTTTTTTCACCGAACAGGGTAAAGGATGCCGCCGGCTCGCCTTCCAGCGGTGAAGAACCGGTAAAAACACCTGAGGGGCTGACCTGGCGCGGGCCGGCCGCATACCATGCAAGGAACGTGTCCGTATCCGTCTCCTCGCCGTTTCTGAGGACGGCGCAGTCGAAAAGCGTATTTCCGAATTCGTCCGTAATCAGGGCGCCGTTGCGCCCGACCTGTTCTGTCAGGATGATATCGTACCGGACCCGGACGGAAGGGGAGACGGCTTCCAGGGCGGTCAGCTGATAAATGTCCAGGCGGAACGGGGAGGAGAGACAAAGCTCCTTCGCCCCGACACTGAACAGGAAATCGGTCAGATAGCGTGTGGCGGTATAAACAACGCCGTCATATTCCACATATCTGTTGTATTCGTCATAATCCGCTCCGAAACGAAACACGTAACGGGCCTCCGGGACGGGCCAGGTATGGAGACTGCCGGAGGCATCGGGCACGGTCAGGACGCTCTCGGCTTCGGTGAGCGTCAGCGTAAGCAGCGGGTCCTTCAGCCCCAGGGCTTCAAGGTCCGCTTCCTCCGCTGGGCATATATACCGGGAAAAAAGGACGTGCGACAGGTTTGTGAGATATCCCGTCATGAGAGACGGATCGGCGGGATAGGAAAAAGGGGCGTCGATCTGCCAGCCGATATCCGTATACCGGAGGGAAAGGGTATTCTGTCCCGTGATTTCAACGGCATCCAGGATATCCGTGTTGACCGAGGGCTGAGTTACCGTATGGAGAAAGCTGCGGTCATAACTGAAGGCGGAGTACATGTCCGTTCCGCCGGCAAAGATCCTGCTGTCGTCGTTCCACATAAAATAATAGTAGGGGATATCCCCTCCCGCGATCTGGTTTCCGATCCGGATGGTATTTTCGGTTCCGTCCGTCAGCCGGAAGGAACATACGCATCTTGAGGGGTCCAGGCCGAAATCCGAAAGCTTTACCGGGTGCTCCGCCGTATCAAGAACGGTGTATTCGCCGCGCACCGCGCAGACATTGGCTATAACCAGTTCCGTGATGCCCGGGCGGAGCGGAAAGGACGGATCCTCCGCGTAAACCAGGGTCCCGTCCCGCGAAAGGAGGGTATACGCTTCCCCGCCGGGAGACGTTATCGTGACCGACGCGATATCGTCCGGGGTATAGGTCCCGAGGACGGTGACATATTCCGACGCCGTATGGACCGGGGGAGGGGAATCCTGCGTGTTTTCGCGCAGTACAAAAAAAACCGCGGCCCCCATGATCAGCGCCGCGACGGCGGCAAGGATCAGGACCGTGCGGGGACGAATAATCCGGCTTTGCTTTTTCCGTACCTGTTTCATGGTCAGCGATGTTTCCTCGGCAGAAGAACAAAGAGGGCGACGGCCAGGACTAAAAGGGGAAGAAGAGAAATCACCAGGATGGCGGGCAGGCGTGAACCCATGACCAGCGGTTCCCGGTTGGCTTTTGATGAGATATCCAGCCTGACGGGGGCGTCTCCCTGAAGGAACTGAAGCGAGCGCAGCAGGAAATCAGCGGCGTAGGTGTTGCTTTCCACCCAGTAGTCGGTAAACATCAGGTGATTCCCGATGATCACGGCCTTTGAAACATTTCCCCTGCCGGTCAGCCTTGTGGAGAGCGTGCCGAGGGCAAAATACCCTTCTTCGTCGGTCGGCTGCTTTTCGGCGCTGTCGGGGGCGGAGGACGTATAATCGCGGATGTACGCTTTTCCGGAAATCAGGAGAGGGTCGACGGTCAGGGAGGTGTCCGTGACCTGCGGCATGCGCAGCGCCCGCGTGCCCGGCATGATCAGAATGTCCTTGTTGGTTTCGATCAGCGGATCCGTCAGCTCGGAGGGCTGCATGTACGGGAGAAGGAAGGCCTGGAGATCGTCGTAATATCCCGACCGTTCAGCGCTTTCCGCCATGACCAGCCCCGGGAAAAAACCGACGCCGTATTCCAGCAAAAGCGAATTGAAATTGCTGAGGTCCAGCGGATCGGCATAATCGGAAAGAATCATGAATTTTCCGCCGTCTTCCGCGAATTCCGTCAGGAGGGACAGCTCCCTGGAACTGAAATCCAGCTTCGGACAGATAATCATCAGCGGATTGGCCGGGTCCAGCGTGTCCCCGTTCAGCAGATTGACCTGACGGATATAGTAATTGGCCCCGGAGAGGATGGCTTCGAGGTTGGTTATGTTTTCACCGCTCAATTCGTTATGCCCGGTCAGGAACTGGACGGTCAGCGGGTTATCCTGGGACACGTAAACGACGGCCTCGGTGAGGGGTTTTTCATAGTTGTAGCCGGTCTGGATATAATATCCGGTCTCGGTGGAATATTCGTATACGGGGAAATCCCCGCTTTTCAGGACCCGGGCCCGGCCGGTATCCTGACAGTAGACGATGATGCAGTCGCTGGAAACCTGGTCGTCTCCGACGCTGCCGGCGAACATGGTCAGAAGATAGGGGGACCTGGCAAGGGACTCTTCGCTGTAGGTAAAGTGGTCAGAGACGGTTTTGTATCTGTCCAGGAGGGAAAGAATGGTGTTGTTCTGATTTCCCAGGGAGGAGACGACGTAAACATGGACATTGTGGGTCAGCGAGGAAAGAATCTCCGTTGTGATCCGGCTTTGGGTGGTGGCGCCGTTATAGGAATAATCCGCCTGCAGGGCGTATTTCTTTTCCACGGTGTCCATAACAAAAACCGCCGCGAGCAGGCTGAATACCACCAGCAGGGAAAGCGCCGCGGACAGGGCGCCGCTCCTGAATTTTCTGTCGGAAAAAAGGGAACGCAGTCTGTTGTTCTTCATTCGGTCACGCCTCGCTCCAACGACGCGCATCCAGGACCCGGATGCTCAGGAAAATCATGATGGCGCAGATCAGAAGCCCGTAGAGCAGATTGGCCCAACTGAGCTGGCCCAGGGTAAAGGGCGTAAAACGCTGGTAAGGGCTGAGAAAAACGAAAAAGTCGGCGATAACGGTTCCCTTGGCGGCAAGGGCGATCACATCAAAAAACCAGACAAGCAGATTGACACCAAAGCACATGATCGCCGAAGTGACGACCGACCTTGCAAAGCAGGAAACGAAAATGTCCAGCGCGATGAAGGTGCAGCCCGTCAGGAAGAATCCGAGATAGCCCACGAGCGTCTCAACCAGGTACAGCTTTCCGTAAACGGCGACGAGTGCGGGATAGACAAAGGAAAGGATGATGGCTGTCAGAAGAACCGTGCACGCGGCGAAAAACTTCCCCGTGATGACGCCGGACAGGGAACATGGACTGGAATAAAGCAATTGATCCGTATGGGACTGCCTCTCGCCCGCCACCAGCTTCATGGTGAGCACGGGGCACAGAAGCATCCAGAGGTAGCTCATGTTCCGAAGGAGGTAAAGAATGTTCCCGCTTCTTTCCGTCAGGTTCCCGACACCGAAAAAGACCGAGGACAGCAAAAGGAAAATGCCGATAAAAACGTATCCGATGGGCGTGAAAAAATAGCCCTGCAATTCCCTGGCATAGATGGTTCTCATGACACCCGACCGTTCTTTCTTTGATTGGATTCGGTGACTTTAAAGAAAATGTCCTCCACGCTGTCCTCGACCGGCATCAGGCGGATCAGGGGGGCTTTCAGACCGCTGAGGAGGGTGAAAAGCTCCTTTTCAGGGGCGGAAGAACCGATTTTGCAGGTGAGGATCACGGTGGTCAGGCCGGGCTCTTCACCGTCCCGGACAGGCTGGACCTGCTCGAAAACATCCAGGGACGCCAAAGCCGAAACCAGAGCGTTTTTTTCCATGTCGATGGTTGCGCGGAGCTTTCTCTGGCGGGCTTTGTCGCGGAGGTTCGTATCCGAGATCAGGTTGCCGTGGTTGAGGATGACCACCCTGGAGCAGAGGTTTTGGACTTCGCTGAGCAGGTGGGACGAAAACAGGATGGTCTTTTCCCCGGAAAATGAGGAAATGATCTTACGGAATTCGGCGCTCTGCAGGGGATCCAGGCCCGAAGTGGGCTCGTCGAGGATCAGCACCTGCGGATCGCCGCACAGCGACTGGGCGAGGCCCACCCGCTGCCGGTAGCCCTTGGAGAGGTTGCCGACGCGGCGGTCCATGATATCGCCGATGCAGACCATTTCCGCGATTTCCGAAATATGCGAGGATACGGAGCGCTTGTCCACCTCGCGCAGGCGGCAGATGAAGGTAAGGTAATCCCTAACCGTCATCTCGTCATACAGAGGGTTGGTTTCCGGAAGGTACCCGATCAGCCGCTTGGCCCGCCGGGGATCCTTCATCAGGTCAAAGGAACCGATAAAAACATTCCCTCCGCTGGGAGCGAGGCATCCGGTGACGATATTCATCAGCGTGCTTTTGCCGGCTCCGTTGGGGCCGAGCAGGCCGATCGTCTGCCCATCCGGAATGGACAGGTCAATGGGGCTCAGAGCCGCATGTTCCCCGTAATACTTACGGACCTGCTCCAGTCTGACCATAACGTCTCCTTCAAAGATTAATAACAGTATGTTACCACGCGTATATGAAGAGATGATGAACAAATTGTAAAAAGGAGGGTTTTTGCTGTCACGAATATGTAAGGATACTGAAAAATGCGTTCTCTTTACGTCTTCGGGGTTTCGTGCTATAATGAATAAAACTGATTAACGGAGGAAAAGATGAAGGGACAGATGTATCGGTATTCCGCAAGAATGGATGCCGGGGGAAGCCGCCAAAGCGAAACCGTCCGCAGGCTGCTGCTCGCCGCCGTGGCGGTGCTGTCCGTGGCGGTGCTGGTTCTTGTCATCGTCCTGATCAGGACCGGGACCCCTGGGGTCAATGTGCATTCGGAAATTATGGCGCGCATCAATTCCGATCTTTCCAGCGCAATTATCGTTTTGAACCGGATGGACCGGTCCACCACATCGAAAACGATGTCCGATATCGGAAGGATCCGACAGTACGTTTACGCGATCGAAGAAATGAACAAGCTGAGCATCGCCCTGGACAACAACCGCCTGATCAGCGACGACGTATTCACGGCGCTGTACGGCGATATTGACAATTTCGAGATGCTTCTTTCCGGAGCGAAGGCCTCCACGCTGGACGCGCAGACGCTGCTATTGACGCACCTGACGAATCTGCAGACCCTTCTTGCGCAGTAAGCGGCGCAAACGGCTTCGTTCATCCGGCCCCGGAACGGGGCCGTTTTTTTTGCGGGGGATCAAAACATAAGCAGCGGCAGCCCCGAAAGGGCTGCCGCGGATTATCGGGACGCAGGTTATTTCTTCTGGTTCTGGTAGTTCACCGTGTATGAGAACTGGGTCTTGAGGGAATTGTCGGCGGACGCTTCGACCACCACGGAATAGATGCCGGGCTCCGGAAGGGTGACCTTCACGGAAAAACTGCCTGAGCTGTTGGCCGTTCCCGTGAAGACGTTGCCGGAAGAGGAGGTCAGGGAAACGACGGTGATGGTGATGCTGCCCTTCTTTTCGGTGGTTCCTTTCACCGTAAAGGAATCGGAAGACGTGGCGGCCGGCGGCTCGGACGAAACGGACAGCTTTGCGGGCAGAAGGGGCATTGGGGCGATGGTAATGAAGCTGAAATTGTCCATGGCCTGCTCAAGCGCTTTTTCGTCGGAGGATTTCAGGTCCCGGTCGCGGACCTGCATATCCAGGGTGATGGTATAGCCGTTGCGGATTGTTTTGCGCTGATAGCCGCGGTGCTCGATTTCGCCGTTTTCGCTGAAGGCGTATTTTGTGCGCAGAAAACGCTGGAGCGTGCCGCCGTAATTGTTCCATTCCGCCTGGGAATAGGAGTAGCCCAGAAGAGTGTAGGCGTCGCCCCTGTGCGCCGTGCGGAATTCCTTGCGCATGTCGCTGTCCTGCTCGTTCAGGTCGAAGTACATTTCGCTGTCCACGGTGATCTGGGCGCTGAGCACCAGCGTTCGGTTGTTTTCGGCGTCGACGGCGTATACAAGGTATCCGTTGGAATTGAATACATTGGTCATCCCCTCGACGGTATACCCGTTGGAAAGCAGATAATCCTCATGCTCCGCCAGGTTGTCCAGGGTCAGGACGGTTTCATAGACGCTCTGATCGATGCCGAGGGCAATCTGCGGTCCGCTGAAGGTATAGGCTGTCGTCGCCGCGGACGCCGTGCCGGCAAGGGCAAGAAGCAGTGCGAGTGTCGCCGCAAGGCACAAGGTTTTTTTCATAATGCATACTCCCTTTCGGGCGGAAAAATGCCCTGAATAATCGATTCAGTCAGATTGTAACACTCGCATAAAACTTTTGCAATAAAAAAGCCATGAAGTGTTACATTTTTCGCTGCCTCCCCGAACAATATGACCCGATTATTTGGTTTTCTTTCTTTTATTTATTGTCAGTTCGTGCTATAATTCAAAAATTGTTCCAGGTCAGGCGTGAAAGGTGGGTTTATCTTTGGCCGACGTAGTTGTTATCGGGGCAGGTCACGCGGGATGCGAAGCGGCGCTTGCCGCTTCCAGGCTCGGGCTGGATACGGTCCTTCTGACGCTGAACATCGAATCCGTGGCCCTGATGCCCTGCAATCCGTCCGTCGGCGGGACGGGGAAAGGTCATCTGGTGCGGGAGGTGGACGCGCTGGGCGGCGAAATGGGCCTGGCCGCGGACGATGTGACCCTTCAGAGCCGGATGCTGAACACAGCCAAGGGGCCCGCAGTCCATTCCCTTCGCGCCCAGACCGACAAACGGGCTTACCAGTCGCGGATGATGAGGGCCGTTTTTTCCGCGGAACGCCTGACCGTCCGTCAGGGGGAGTGTTCGGAGATCTCGGTAAAGAACGGCAGGGTCTGCGCCGTCAGAACGGCCGACGGCGAGACGATTTCCTGCCGGGCCTGCGTCCTTTGCACGGGCGTTTACCTGAAATCGCGGATCATCATCGGCGAAACGTCCTGGGACGGAGGCCCCCAGGGGCTTCTGCCGGCGACGCGCCTGTCGAAAAACCTCGCGGATCTCGGGTTTTCCATCAGACGGTTCAAAACCGGGACCCCGGCGCGGGTGGACGCGCGAAGCATCGATTTTGACCTGATGGAGGAGCAGCTGGGCGACGAGCCCGTGGTGCCGTTTTCCTTTCTGACGGACCGCAGGATCGAAAACACCGAAAAATGCTACCTGACATGGACGAACGAGGAAACCCACAGGATCATCAGGGAAAACCTGCACAGGGCGCCGATGTTCACCGGTTCCATTACGGGGACCGGAGCCAGGTACTGTCCCTCCATCGAAACCAAGATTGTCCGCTTTGCGGACAAGGACAGGCATCAGCTGTTTCTTGAGCCCGAGGGAAGGGGATATCCGGAATGGTATGTCCAGGGCATGTCGACGTCCATGCCCCAGGACGTGCAATGGAAGATGTACCGCACGATCCGGGGGCTGGAAAGGTGCGTCATCACCCGCCTGGCGTATGCAATCGAGTACGACTGCATCGATCCGACGGCTCTGAGGCCTTCCCTTGGCGCGCTTGACATCGCCGGATTGTATTTCGCCGGCCAGATCAACGGAACCAGCGGATACGAGGAAGCGGCGGCCCAGGGAATCCTGGCAGGAATCAACGCCTCCATGTACTGCCTCGGAAAGGAACCGCTGATCCTTACCCGGGACCAGGCGTACATCGGCGTACTCTGCGACGACCTGACCACCAAGGGAACCGACGAGCCTTACCGGATGATGACCTCCCGGGCGGAATTCAGGCTGCTCCTCAGGCAGGACAACGCGGATCTTCGCCTGACGGCTCTGTCCCATGCCCTGGGGCTCGCGTCGGATGAGAGGATGCGGCGGGCGGAACGGAAACAGAAGGAGACGGCTGAGATTATCCGCATCCTGACCGAGGAGGGACGCCTGAAGGATGTCAGAAAGCCAGAGGGGCATCTCAGAATGGATGAAGGGTACGGCTTCATGGCGTCGTCGGTCGCGCAGGCAGAGATCGAGATCAAATACGGGGGCTATCTGGAAAAGGAAGCGTCCCTTGTCAGCCGAATGCGCGCCATGGAGGACTACCGTTTGCCGGATGACGCGCCGTATGCGGAAATGAGCGCCCTTCGCCTGGAGGCCAGGCAGAAGCTCGCCGCACAAAGGCCGTCGTCCCTCGGGCAGGCGTCCCGGATCCCGGGAGTATCCCCGGCGGACGTTTCCGTCCTGATGGTGTGGCTGATGAAAAACCGTCCCGCCGGCGCGGAAAAGTGACCGGAAGGGATACATTACGGGTATCCAATAAGACCGTGTCCCGAACAGAGAGACTTCGGCCCGGGTTTCGGCGGACGCGGGAACAGGAGGAGTAAGTTATGAAGGAACTGAACGAAGCGATCCGCAAATGGGGAAAAACCATCGGCAAAGACATCGTCAAGGTGGACATGTTCCTGAACCACAGGATCGATACGGGGCTGATGTTCCGCATGGGGGAGGCGCTGGCGGACCATTTTGCGTCCTGCCGTCCGGACCTGATTCTTACGGTCGAAGCCAGCGGGATCGCCCTGGCCCTCGCCTGCGCGCGGGCTCTCGGGGATATCCCGGTGGTCTTCGCCAAAAAAGGGAGCACTGTGGTTCAGAACGAGGAAATGGTCACGTCGAAGGTTTATTCCTTTACGCATAAAACCGAAAGCACGATCCGCGCGGACCGCAGGTATCTTCCGGAAGGCTCCGTCGTCCTGATCGTCGATGATTTCCTGGCGGACGGTCAGGCGGTGCATGGCATGATGGACCTGTGCGAGCAGGCGGGCTGCAGGGTATGCGGCGTAGGGATCGGGATCGAAAAGGGCTTCCAGCCCGGCGGGGAGAACCTGAGACGCCGGGGGACGGACCTGTATTCCCTCGCCATTGTCGACCGTATCGACGAAAACGGGAACGTCTGCCTCAGGGAAGAATGACGTATACGCCATAGCCCGGCGGATATATCCGTCAGGCGGGCAAAAAAGACGAATATTTTTTGGTATTTTTTCTTAAAGTTCGTCTTTTTGGCGATTTTCCCTTTACATTTGGCACCTGATAGGCTATCATGTTCATGTTTTCATTTCGCACAAGCGAAAGAAAGAAGGAGGAAATTATGTCCATGAAAAAACTGATCGCTCTGTTGGCCGTGTGTGTGATGTGCCTGTTCTGCGTTTCTGCCCTAGCGGACGGCATGGCCAAGGAAGACGTCAAGGTCGGTTTCATTTTCCTGCACGACGAAAACTCCACTTATGACCTCAACTTCCTGCGCGCCGCCAAGGAAGCCTGCGAAAATCTCGGCGTTGAATATGAGATTGTGACCAACGTTCCCGAAGGACAGGAATGCTACAATAAGGCGGTCGAACTCTGCGACGGCGGCTGCACCATCATCTTTGCCGATTCCTTCGGCCATGAGGACTATATGATCGAGGCCGCCAAGGAATTCCCCGAGGTTCAGTTCTGCCACGCGACCGGCACCAAGGCCCACACCGTCGGCCTGCCCAATTATCACAACGCGTTTGCTTCCATTTATGAAGGCCGTTTCCTCGCCGGCATCGCCGCGGGCATGAAGGTCAAGGAAATGATCGACAGCGGCAAGATCACCGAGGCTGAAGCCAAAATCGGTTACGTCGGCGCGTATCCCTATGCCGAGGTCGTTTCCGGCTACACCTCCTTCTTCCTGGGCGTGCGCCATGTGGTTCCCTCCGCGACCATGGAAGTGACCTTCACCGGCTCCTGGTATGACCAGGCTCTGGAGACCGAAGGCGCGCAGAAGCTGATTAACGACGGCTGCGTCCTGATCAGCCAGCACGCCGATTCCCTCGGCGCTCCCTCCGCCTGCGAAGCCGCCGGCATCCCCAACGTTTCCTACAACGGCTCCACCATCGATGCCGGTCCCAACACCTTCATCGTTTCCTCCCGCATCAACTGGGTGCCCTACATGGAATACATGATTACCTGCGTCCTGAACGGTGAAGCCATCGCGGCCGACTGGACCGGCAACCTGGCAGCCGGCTCCGTCGAACTGACCGACGTCAACGCGGCTGTTGCCGCCCCCGGCACCGCCGAAGCCATCGCCGAAGCGAAGGCCGCCCTGGAAGACGGCTCCCTGAAGGTGTTCGACGTTTCCGCTTTCACCGTGAACGGCGCCGCCCTGGACAGCTACCTGGCCGACGTGGATACCGACGAGAATTACACCCCCGATACCGAAGTTATTTCCGACGGATATTTCCATGAGTCCGAATTCCGCAGCGCTCCCTATTTTGACATCCAGATCGACGGTATCACGCTGCTTGACACCGGCGCTTAAGCAAATGAACCCCAGGGGAGGCTGACGTCTTCCTTTCAAAGGGCAGCGCGTCTGTAAAAGAGGCGCGCTGCCTTTCGATTTATCCGGACGGAGCGGAAAAACCGATGGAAACAAAAACGCCTGCCGTATCGATGCGCGGCATAACCAAGGTCTTTGGCAGAAACGTGGTCGCAAACGACCATGTGAACCTGGATATTTACAAAGGGGAGATCCTGGCCCTGCTCGGTGAAAACGGGAGCGGGAAGACGACCCTGATGAATATGCTCGCCGGGATTTATTTCCCGGACGAGGGCCAGATCCTGATCGACGGGAAGCCCGTGGTCATCCGTTCCCCCAGGGATGCGTTCGACCATCATATCGGCATGATCCACCAGCATTTCAAGCTGGTTGACCTGCTGACCGCGGCTGAAAACATCGTTCTCGGCCTGGACGGAAAGCTCGATCTGAAGGCCGCTTCCGCAAAAATCAGGGAGATCTGCTCAAAATTCGGATTCGACGTCGACCCCGCCCAGAAAATCTATGATATGTCGGTTTCCCAGAAACAGACCGTCGAAATCGTCAAGGCTCTTTACCGCGGGGCGGATATCCTTATCCTTGACGAGCCGACGGCCGTGCTGACGCCGCAGGAGACAGACAAGCTGTTTGCCGTTCTCCGCTCCATGAAAGAAAGCGGCAAGGCGATTATCATCATCACCCACAAGATGCAGGAGGTGCTCAGCCTGTCGGACAGGGTGGCGGTCCTCCGCTCCGGGCAGTTTGTCGGCGATCTTGTTACCAAGGATACGGATGCCCAGGAAATGACCGATATGATGGTGGGTCATTCCGTTACCCTGAACATTGAGCGGCCCGAACCGGTGAATCCGAAGCCCAGGCTGGAGGTCAGGGACCTGACGGTCAGGACGGAGGACGGGATACTTAAGCTGGACCATGTGTCGTTTACGGCCAATTCCGGAGAAATCCTGGGAATTGCCGGGATTTCCGGCTGCGGACAGAAGGAACTCCTGGAGGCCATCGCCGGTCTGCAGCATACGCAGGAGGGCGAGGTCAACTATATCGAGGATGACGGGCGGAAGGAAAGCCTGATCGGCAAGGATCCTTTGAAGATTGCCGAGATGGGCGTCGTTTTGTCCTTTGTTCCCGAGGACAGGCTGGGCATGGGCCTGGTGGGGAACATGGACCTGACGGACAACATGATGCTCCGGTCGTTCCGCAAGGGCCGGTCGATATTCACCGACAGGAAGACGCCCAGGAACGTGGCCCAGAACGTCATCCATGACCTGGAAGTGAATACGCCGGGGTTGAATACGCCGGTCCGGCGTCTTTCCGGAGGCAACGTACAGAAGGTGCTTGTCGGAAGGGAGATCAACGCGTCTCCCACCGTCCTTCTGACGGCCTACGCGGTGCGTGGACTGGATATCAATTCCTCCTATACCATCTACGACCTGATCAATCGGCAGAAAAAGGACGGGGTAGCCGTGATCTATGTCGGCGAGGACCTGGATGTGCTGCTGGAGATTGCGGACAGGATCCTGGTGATCTGCGACGGAAAGGTCAGCGGCATCCTGGACGGGCGTACGGCGGACAAAAGGGAGGTAGGTATGCTGATGACGCATATCGGGGGGAAAGCGAATGAGCAAGCCTGAAAAAAAACCGTTGTTTCATATTGTAAAGCGCGCGCCGATGCCCTGGTGGAAAGCGTGGCTGTACCGCGGGCTTTCCATTGTACTGGCCATGATTTTGTGCGCTGTGATTTCGCTGATCATGACGGGCCAGAATCCGGTGCAGATTTTCACCTCCATCTTCAACGGAACCTTCGGATCTCCCCGCAAGATGTGGGCCACCGGCCAGAACGTGGCGATGCTCCTTGTGATTTCCCTGGCGGTCACGCCGGCGTTCCAGATGCGGTTCTGGAATATCGGCGGCGAAGGGCAGGCCCTGATGGGGTGCCTGGCATCCGCCGCATGCATGATCACCCTGAAAAGCGTTCTTCCCAACTGGGCCGTGATCTGCGCGATGCTTGCCGCCAGCATTATTGCAGGCGCTGTCTGGGGCCTGATCCCCGCCTTTTTCAAGGCGAAATGGAACACAAACGAAACGCTCTTCACCCTGATGATGAACTACATCGCGACTCAGCTGGTGGCTTTTTTCTGCGTGTTCTGGGAGTCTCCGAAGGGCTCCGGAAACATAGGGGTTATCAATCAGAGCTCGAACATCGGCTGGCTTCCGGTGGTGGGAGGGCAGAAGTACCTGCTCAGCATCCTGATTGCGGCCGTTCTCTGCACCGGGATGTATTTTTACCTGCGTTTCTCAAAGCACGGATATGAACTGACCGTTGTGGGCGAAAGCGAAAAGACCGCGCGGTACGTGGGCATCAAGGTGGACCGCGTCATCATGCGCACCATGATTCTTTCGGGCGCCATGTGCGGCATCGCGGGATTCATGCTTACCGGCGGAACGGACCACACGCTGACAACCACCCTGGTGGACGGCAGGGGATTTACCGCCGTGATGGTGTCATGGCTTGCCAAGTTCAATCCCGTCTGGATGATTCTTGCCAGTTTCCTGCTGGTTTTCCTCGACAGGGGAGCCAGTGAGATGGCTCAGAAATGCAAGCTGAACTCCTCCTTTGCGGATATCCTGACGGGCATAATCCTGTTTTTCATCATCGGCGGGGAATTCTTTATCAATTACCGTCTCTGCATGAGGCACAGTGAAACGAAGGAGGGAATAGCCCATGTTTGATTTTCTTTCCTTTATTCCCAGGGCGGTCGTGCAGGGCATTCCCCTGCTTTACGGAAGCACGGGCGAGACCCTGACCGAAAAAGCGGGAAACCTGAACCTGGGCATCCCCGGGATTATGTATGTCGGCGGGATCAGCGGGGTGATTGGCGGATTTCTTTATGAGCAGTCCCTGCCCGCGGGGACAGGCGTGGCGCCGTTCCTTGCCGTTGCCATTCCGCTGGTCTGCTGCCTTGTGGGATCGCTGCTGATGGGACTTCTTTACTGCTTTCTGACGGTTACGCTGCGCGCAAACCAGAACGTGACGGGCCTGGCGCTTACCACCTTCGGAATCGGTGTCGGGAATTTTTTCGGCGGATCGCTGATCAAGCTTTCCGGCAAAGACGTTCCCGCCATTACGCTGACCGCCACGGCCGAATGCTTCAGCGCGCCGCTGCCCTTTGCGGCAAACCTCGGCTGGTTCGGGAAGCTGTTCCTTTCCTATGGTTTTCTGGCGTACATTGCGGTTGCCGTCGCCCTGCTTGCCTCCTATGTGCTGAAGCGGACCAGGGTCGGGCTGCACCTGCGGGCCGTGGGCGAAAGCCCTGCCACCGCCGACGCCGCCGGGATTGACGTCAATCGCTACAAGTACCGCGCCACCTGCATCGGAAGCATGATCGCCGGACTCGGCGGATTGTACTATGTGATGGATTACTCCCGGGGCATCTGGTCGAACGACGCATTCGGGGATCGCGGTTGGCTGGCCATCGCCCTGGTTATTTTCACCATCTGGCGCCCCAATATCGGCGTAATTGCCTCCGTTCTGTTCGGCGGTCTGTACATTCTGCATATGTATATCCCCACGGGAATGAACCTCGCGATCAAGGAAATTTATAAGATGCTGCCCTATGTGGTGACCATCATCGTTCTGGTGCTTTCCTCCATCCGCAAAAAAAGGGAAACCCAGCCCCCGGAAAGCCTGGGAAGGTCCTATTTCAGGGAAGACAGGTAACAAACAGACGGAGAAGGCGCTGCCGCGGAAGAAAACTGCGGCAGCGCCTTCTTTTTTTTCGCTTGACGCCTGTGAAACTGTCCGAAATAAGCGCGCGGGAAGCCGCCGCTTTCAAACGTGCCTCCGGCGATGCCTTTTATGTTCCAATGCTCCTGCCGGCATCAGGGCCTGTTCTCCTCCGGCGAGTCGTCAAAAGGCTCATATACGCCGGATGCGAAAACCCGGCGCACTGTATCGTAGTGGGGGTGCTCACGCCATCCTCCGCCGATGCCGGAGGAGGATGCGTCCACCAGGCACCCGGGCAAGGTGTCACGGAGCTTTTCCGCTTCACGGCGGATTTCGGACGCGGGAAGGCCTGTGTGGCAGCGGCTTATCCACAGGCGCTTCAGGCTCCGCATGCCGCGGAGGACTTCCAGGCTTTCGACGCGGTTGCCGACCAGGTTCAGGTCCGTCAGAAAGGGCAGGCCGCGGAGGCAGGAGATGTCCGTGATGCGGTTCTCGAACATCTCGAGGTATTCGAGATGACGCAGGTTGCCGATAGGGGTGATATCGGTCAGTTCATTCATGGAAACGATCAGGATCCGCAGTTCCTTTAGCTCGTTCAGGAAGCTCAGGTCGCTCAGCAGGTTATGTCCCAGGTCCAGCGCGTACAGGCCGGTGCAGTAGCGGAGCAGGGAGAGATCGTCGTCGCCGTGCGGAAGCGAACGCGATGTGTGGAGTGTCGAGAAAGCGGTCGCGTCGGTCCGCACCAGATGATCCCCGATCCGCATGGTCATGCCGAAGGTGACGCCGGGAAACGCGTCGTTCAGTGCCACGATCCGGTCGCGTCCGATCGGCGTTTCGTACAGGTCCACCGCACGGAGGTGGGGGAGACGGCGGAGGAAGGCGTAAAAGGCTTCCCAATCCGCGATCTGTTCATCCCCCATGTCGATGTACTCCGCCTCTGTGTCCGCCGTTACACCCCCGAAACACACCGGCTCGGCGCGCACGGCGGCGCATACCGGGAGCATCAGCACGCACAGGAGGATGCAGAGCCGGCGCCTCCCGAGGGTGATCCAGGCCTTGTCCATGGCGATGTCTTCCACGTTCCGTCAAGATTTTGATATTACGCGTCTTTACTGCCCGCAGCAGTATCCCAGGAAGGCTTCCGCCGGCGAGCCCGGCACGACATACACGTATTCCGGTATAAGGTAGTAATACACCTCCTCGCCGGAAATCCGGATCAGTTCAACACTTCCCGGAATGATCGGTACGCTGCCGATGGGCATTGCATTCTTTTCGATGATCCGCGTGCCCTCCCGGACAGGCCGGCCGCTCAGCATCAGGATCAGACGGGCATCCGTTTTGCTGTACAGATTTCCGTCGTCTATTTCCAGGGTGGGATGGCCGTCCGGCACGACGATCCGCAGGGGGTGTCCGTAGACATTATCCACGAGCTCTCCGCTCAGGAAGACTTCTCCGGCCTCGAAAACGATGCTTTCCAGATCACTGCTGAACGGGCTGGCCCCGAGTCTTCTGACGGATGCGGGAATCGTGATCTCCCGGATCCCGGTCGATTTGAAGGCGGAGGCTCCGATCTCTGTGAGCCCTTCCGGCAGCGTGATGTGCGTAAGCTTGGTATCCGCGAACGCCTCGTCTCCGATGACCTCTATGCGGCTGGGAAGCAGGATCTCCTCCAGGATCGCGTATCTGAACGCCTCGGCCTCAATGCGGCGCACGCTGTCCGGGAGCGTGATACCGCCCGACAGATCGGCGGATGCGAAAGCGCCTTTCCCGATGACCTCGATCCCGTCGGGAACGGTGCAGCTCGTTTCGCCATCTTTCGGCAGCCAGGCGATGACACGCCGCCCGGGCCTATCGATCAGGAGGCCGTTTTCAAACGTGAGGTTCGGGTGATCGGCGTCCACCAGCACGTCCGGCACGACGGTTTGATGGTCTCGATAGACAAAGAACGGGTTCCCGTCGATCTCGATCGGCCGGTTTGGCAGACGGACCGAGGCAAAATACCCGCGTGAATAATAACTGTATCTCGCGAAAGCCTCGTCGCCCATGTAACAGACGGATCCGGGGATCTCGATGCTCCCCACACTGCAGTAGGCAAACATGGATTCTCCGATCATCGTCAGCCCGTCCGCCAGATACACCCTGCTGAAATTGTTTCGGCTGAACACGCCTCTCCCCATGGCGAGGAGCGAACCGGGCACACGGAGTTCGCCGTCGGTGATCGCCATCCGGAACGCATTGTGTCCGAGGAACAGCAGCCCCTCAGGTAATTCGAGGTTCTCCAGCGTGGAGCAGTAGTAATCGTCCGAGCTGAACGCGTAGTCCCCGATATAGGTCACTCCCTCGGGAATGACCGCCCGGCTGAGGGAGCCTGCGAAGCAGCAGAGCGCGGGGATCACCTTTACCCCCGACGGGAATGTGACCGTATCGATCCCATAGCAGAACGCGAAGGCTTCTTCTCCGATCTCGGTGACGCTCTCGGGAACATTGATCTCCTCGAATCGGCCGTACGCGAACGCTCCTCTCGGGACGTACGTCAGGCCGTCGCTCAGTTTGACCACGTTCGCGCTGCAGTAGGAGAACGCGTACCGGCCCATCTCTGTCAACGTGTCGGGCAGGGTGATCTCGGCGATTCGGTCTTCATTGTAACTGAGCCCGTTTCCGACACCCCAGAAAGCGAACGCGCCGACCGAAACAAGGGAGTCCGGAAGGCCGAGCCGGCGGAGCATGCCGCATCCGTGGAAGGCGTGATCCGGAATCACCCTGATCGAGGGGGGGATCACGCACTGTTTGAGCTGTCCGCATTGCATGAAGGCCCCTTCGCCGATCTCGGAGACGGAATCGGGAAGCAGGATGTTTTCGATCTGAGAGCCGTAAAACGCGTACCCGGCGATCGCGGCCGTGCCGGCCGGCACCTCATATGCGGGAACGGCGGCATAATCGTGGTTTATCCGTCTGTGCTCCAGGCGCAGCAGACGGTAGCGGGTTCCCTCCGCATCGATCTCGTCCGGCAGGTCGGTTTCTTTCAGGCTTTCCGTGGAATCGTAGATCATCAGTGCAACCGGCTGCTTCAGGTAAGCGATCAGCCTTCCCTCATAATCGTCGAAGAGCGCGTCGTCATGCACGGAGAAGCGGTCCTGCCCGGCCGCCGTGCGGAGCGTCTTTAAACCGGTGCAGCCCCGCACGGGATTGCCGCCGATCGTCCGCACGGACTCCGGGATCGACAGCTCCTGCAGCTGAACGCAGCCGCTAAACGCGTAGCTGCCGATTTCCCGCAGGGTTTCCGGGAGGTCGAGCTCGCGGTAAGGCGCGTCCTTAAAGGCGGATTCCCCGATGGTCAGGATGTCCGCGGGCCACACCGGCGGCCGGTCCCATGCCGCCTTCGTGCAGCAAATCAGCGTCTTCTCCGTCCGGTCGTACAATAGACCGTTCTCAAACACGAGGTCAGGGTGCTGCGGCGAAACCGTGATCCGGTTCAGATGTACGCACCCGGAGAACGGGTTCACTCCGACGTTTCGGACGCCTTCGGGCAGGTTGATATGCGTCAGGGAGCCGCAGTTTCTGAACGCGTAATCCCCGATCTCCGTGAGGCCCGAAGGCAGGGTGATTAGCGACAGCATCTCGCAGTCGTCAAAGGCGCTTTCCCCGATCCGCTCCAGCGACTCCGGAAGCACCGCTTCCAGCAGGTTGAAACAGTTCTCAAAGGCATAGTCCCCGATCGACACCACACCCTCCGGGACGAAGACCGTACAGATCCTCGCCCGGAAGTATTCCGGATACTCGTCCGTATAGAAGCACATCTCACCCCGGTTGGAGAAGCAGTAATCGCCGATGGCGCTGACCCTGTATCCTGCGATCCGATCGGGGATTTCGAGGGTCGTTTGCTCGGACCAGTATGCGGTCAGCTCGGCCGATCCGTCCTCCAGAACACGGAACTCCCAGTCGCCGCACCGGTACAGGTTCCCCTTCACCGGGACCACGACATTCGGGTCATAACCCTTAGTCGCGGAGGCATTATCGGGTGTAAACAGGATTATAGCAGCAAAAACCATCATGATCGTTATAAACAGTTTTTCTTTTTTTCCCATACATCCTCCGTTAATGAGTCCATCCATTGTCTGATGTTTGCTGTATTTGATTTATTATAACATCGTATCTTTTGTTCTTCAAGTAATTGGATATCGTCAAGCGGCTGACCATCGTGATATGATCGATAGCAATTAGAGGTTTGAACAGTCCGACGCAGTTGATCGCACGGTATATCGGTGATTTTTTACTATGTCCGGGAAGGAGAAGAACGGCGCTGATCGTATATGCTTGACAGAATTCATTGTATTGAGAAATAAGGCAGCCGGCGCGGTTGAGTTGCGCCGGCTGCCGGAATATAGGATGTATTCAGGTCCGGGTGTTCCCGGTGTTACCTGGCAAGAAAAATATGCGTGCACGGCACTTCATGGTGAATGAGCTCGGACAAACGAAACCGGGGCGAACCGATGATGACATGGGTCCCGGTCAGGGCGCAGCGCATGGCGTATTCCAGCTTGGCTCCGGCGCCGTTCGCGCCGGACCTGGAAGCGCCGTGACAATGCCCCTGCAATTCGGCGATGGCCTTTTTCAGTTCGTCTTCGGTTTTTGCGGCGACTTCCGGAATCAGTGTGGAAGGGTCTGCGGGATCAAGCATGATGCCGTCCACGCTTGTCAGGAGGATCAGCTTTTCGGAGTGCATCAATTCCGATACCACGGCCGCAGTTTCGTCGTTGTCAACGCATTCGACGATCTGGTCCGTCGGACGCTTATTGTGCAGGTCCATCAGCTCCATTTTGCGGTTCTCTTCATCCGATATGCAGTCGTTATAGTTGATCACGGGGATGGCATGCTGCTTGGCTGCACGGTCCAGAAGTTCCTGCAGATGCTTTCTTTTGGCGGGATCGTTGAAGTGGTTATGCTCCACAAGGACCTGCCGCAGGCTGTAGCGCGGATCGGTGAACCTGCGGTAGGTTTCCATCAGGATGGACTGGCCCTGGGCGGCGTAATCCGTTTTGCACATTTCCGCGTCCCCGTACAGTTCCTGACCGGTGCGCTTGATATAGTCCACCCGCCCGATCTCGGTGGCGCCGGAGGATACAAGGATCATCCCGGGACGCAGCTGAGAGGCGAGCCGGGAAAAAATATTGTAGTCGATATCGTTGTCTTCTTTTCTGATCAAAGCCATCGAGCCGATTTTTATCACAAGGTTGATCATAGCGTTTCCTCTTTGAATGGATTGATTTTCGCCCGCGGAGGGCCTTTCAGAGTATACCACACCTTGCGCCGCAGTGTCCACGCCGCGGCGGAAATACAGGGTTTTTCCTGATTTTTGCGGTTATACCGCGGCATGCCCCGGCCCGCGGAAAGCGCGCGGCACGGCGCATGGGAAAAAGCAAAATAAAAACGCGGAAAAACGCAAAAAAAGGTTCATGCGGAAATCACGCATTGTAATCTTTGCCGCTTTAGTGTAAAATGATTTGGATACGCATGGGAGACCCGCCGCGTCATCGCATATTTCGCTTATGGAGGATGGATGCTTATGTATTGGGCGGACAAACTGGCCGACGAGGTGATCAGCCGGAACCCGGACAAGGAAGAATACGTCTGCGCCGCGGGGATCAGTCCCTCCGGTTCCATTCATATCGGTAATTTCAGGGATATCGCCACCAGTCTTTTTGTGGTCAAGGCCCTGCAGAGGAAGGGCAGGAAGGCGCGACTGCTTTTCTCATGGGACGAGTTTGACCGGATGAGGAAGGTTCCGGTCAATGTGGCCAAAGTGCGCGGCGATATGGAAAAATATATCGGCTGCCCCTATGTGGACGTGCCCAACCCCTTTGACACGGACGATAAGAATTACGCCGAATATTTTGAGCACGAATTCGAAGCGTCTATACGCAAATTCGGCATTGAGCTGGATTACCGCCATCAGGCCGAAAAATACCGCAGGGGCGATTACACAGAGCATATCCTGACTGCGCTGAGGAAAAGGGGACAGATCTTTGATATCCTCGATTCCTTCAGGACCCAGGACGCCGTCGAGGGCGAGAGGGAGAGGTATTACCCCGTAAGCATCTACTGCCCGGAATGCGGAAAGGACACCACGACCATCACCGAATTGTCTGAGGACTGCACCCGGGCCAAATTCGAATGCAAATGCGGCTGTCACGGGGATTTCGATTTTGAGCGTGACCACAACTGCAAGCTGGCCTGGAAGGTGGACTGGCCCATGCGCTGGATGGCCGAGGGCGTGGATTTTGAGCCCGGCGGAAAGGATCATGCCAGCCCCGGGGGAAGCTATGACACCAGCCGCAGGATCGCAAAGGAGATCTTCGACATCGAAGCGCCGCTTTTCCAGGGGTATGAGTTCATCGGCATCAAGGGGACCACGGGAAAGATGTCCGGTTCCTCCGGACTGAACCTGACGCCGGAATTCCTCCTGAACGTATACCAGCCGGAGGTGATTCTTTGGCTTTACTCCAGGTCCGAACCCACCAAGGCCTTCGATTTCTGCTTTGACGACGGGATTCTGCGCCAGTACTTTGAATTCGACAGACAGTACAACGCGTACCGGGACGGCACCGCGGACGAATATACCCGCACGGTGATCGAAAACTGCCTGACCACGGACCGGGAAATCAGCACGGTATCCATGCCGCTGCTCGTTCAGCTGGGGTCCATCGTCGATTTCAATATTCCGATGATGGAAGTGATTTTCGAAAAGATCGGGACCCCCTATAAATACAAGGATTTCAGCGAACGGCTCGGTCTTGCCCGTTACTGGCTGGAGTACTGTGCGCCCGAGAACGCCAACAGGCTTCTTCCCCGCAGGGCGTGGGACGTGTACGAAACCCTGACCGACCCGGAAAAGGCGGAAATCGGTCTGCTGTACGCTTACCTGAAGGACAACGACTATTCCATGGACGAGCTGCAGACCCGCCTGTACGATATACCGAAGGCGTCCTTTGAGGGCGAGGCGGACAAGAAGGCCCTGAAGGAAGCCCAGGGAAGGTTCTTCAAAAACGTATATCGTCTCCTGATCGGCAAGGAGACCGGCCCCCGTCTGTACCTGTTCCTTTACGCCATTGAGAAGGAACGTTTCCTGGGACTCCTTGATTTCTCCTATCCGATCACCGAAGAAGAGCTTGAGGCCGGGAAGGAAGCCGGGACAGAGGAAGCCGCGTCCGCGGAGGAAAAAAACGAACAGGTTTGCGGGGAAGCGGATCCCTTCGTTCCTTTCGGGGAAGAGATTGACGCCGATACCTTCTTCAAGGCTGACCTCAGGGTTTGCGAAGTATTGAAATGCCAGGAGATCCGCAAATCCCACAGCTGCTACAAGCTGACGCTGGACGACGGAAGCGGCGAGAAGAGGACCATCGTTTCCAGCATTAAAAACGAATACAGCTGCGAAGAACTGATCGGGAAAAAAATCGTCGTAATCGTCAACCTGGCTCCCCGGAGGATTTCCGGGGTCACCAGCCAGGGGATGCTTCTGGCGGCGACCAACAATGCTTGCGGCTGCAGGGTCCTTTTTGCCGACAGCCGGGTGCCCAACGGGACGAGGCTGAAGTAAATAACGCTGAAAACAATAAAACGGCCGTGATGCGAAGGGAAGGTCCCGAACGTCACGGCCTTTTTACCGTGCGACGGACGGGAAAAGCCCGTCGGACGCTCATCAAAAGAAACGCGCCCCGCAGGCGGCGAAAAGCCGCCCCGAAGGGCGGCTGAAGCGCGTGGCTGTCTGTTTATTTGCGCCTGTTGGGACCGAGGGGGCCGCTGGGACCGGGGCCGAGGGGGCTGACGCCATGTCCGCCGCCGTTGGGATCGGCGTGCAGTCCGCGGGAAATGGGCGTATTGGCTTTGGCGTTGGAATCGGGGGCGGGAGTCCGGGCGGGGGCCGGTCTCCTCGGACTGACCGCGTTGCGCAGCGGTTCGTCCCTGCGGGGGACGTTCTGGTGGCTGGGGACCACCGGCGCCGGCTTCCTGATGTAGTGGCGCTGATAGGCCAGAGGATCAGTCCGGCGGTAGGCGGGCCGGAAGGTGTAGGAAAGGGGACGGTTCCACTGGGTCAGGTTCTTCAGGCGGTTGGCAACCGTCAGGGTGCCCAGTACGGATAGAACGCTGCTGAGGAAAGAGCCGTTGCTGTTGTACACGGACGAAGAGGCGTACCGGTTGATGTCGGTATACCCGTCGGAATTGATGACGCTGACGTCGATCCCGTATTCCGTAAGGGCCTGGGAGGCGTAAACGGCCTGCTGGAAAGTCAGGTTGCAGGCGATCTCCGCGGGAAGGGAATCAAGGATCAGATTCGACTCCGCGGCGGTGTAGCCGAAGATATCCATCAGGAGCTCCCTGGCGTTGGCCTTGGAGCAGGTATCGCGCCTGACCATGATGATGCGGTAGTCATTCCTGCTGGTATCGACGTTTGAGTAAACGGGGGCGGCGTTGTAAGCGACGGCGGCTACAGGGGTGCCGCAGTTCTGGCAAAACTTGGAACCGGCGAGCAGCTGCGCTCCGCAATTTGGGCAATAGGACATATGTATCCCTCCTTTTATGTACAGTATAACACATGGCAAGATTCTTGACAATCTGTTTTCCTGATTGTATCATGGATATACCCAGTAAAAGGAGGGAGTTGCGTGGAGGTCCATTTCAATGAAATGACCCAGAGCCGTCCGATCAGGGAGATCGCGTACGAACAGCTGAAGCACGCGATCATCACCGGTCAGATTTCCGCGGGGTCAAGGATCGTTGAGACTGCGTATGCCGAACAGCTTCATATCAGCCGGACACCTCTCAGGGAAGCGCTCCAGAAGCTTGAGCATGACGGCCTTGTGGAATATATCCCTCATCATGGCGTAATTGTCAAGGCTTTTACGATCAGCGATATTGAAGAGATTTTTATTATCCGCAATTCGATGATGATGCTTCTGCTGCCGTCCATTGTCAGGAACGCCAAGCCTGAAAAAATTGCCGAGCTGGACGAGATTCTGAAGGTTATGGATAAAGCGCTCGAACGGGACGACATCGAGGCCCTGGCCATGTACAACAGGAAATTCCACAGCGGGCTCGAACACATCTCGGATAAGCACAGAATCCTGTTTGTGATCGACAGCCAGGAGGAGTATATCAACCGGTTTTCCGCAATCGCCATCGCCAGCATTTCCAGACGGAGCGTATCCCACATGGAGCACCACAGGATGCTGGAGCTGCTCAAGGAAAAAGATCTTGAGGGCCTGAAGCTTTTGATGCAGCATCACCTGGAGGAGAGCAAGGACACCTGCCTGAACGCGGTAAAAAACCGGGGATATTGATTTATACGATTTTTTCCGCATCCGCACACCACGAGCGTCTTGCCCGAAAGGGATCGGACGCCCAATACAGGAGATAAAATATGGACAGTTTCAA
Organism: uncultured Eubacteriales bacterium; assembly: GCA_902789365.1. Taxonomy (GTDB): domain Bacteria; phylum Bacillota; class Clostridia; order Christensenellales; family Aristaeellaceae; genus RUG756. The sequence continues at coordinate 14,961 of CADANQ010000001.1, read as the reverse complement.
AATGCAGATCCTCGGCATCCTGAATGAAGACTGCAGGACGCCTTTGGAAACCATTGCCGTGATGACGGGGAAGAGTCTTCAGGAAGTGGCCGCGGCCATGGACGAAATGGAGGAGGAGAAGATCATTCTTCATTACCTCCCTGTAATCAACTGGGAAAAAACCGACCGCGAGCGTGTCGAAGCGATGATTGAGGTCAGCGTCACTCCTCAGCGGGACATGGGCTTTGACGCCGTGGCCAGGAGGATATACCAGTTCGACGAGGTCAAAAGCCTTTACCTGATGAGCGGCAGCTACGATCTTCTCGTCCAGGTCGAGGCGGCCAATCTGAAGCAGCTGGCTTTTTTTGTAAGTGAAAAGCTGAGCCCCCTGGATACTGTGACCGGCACCAGGTCCAGCTTTGTGCTCAAACGCTACAAGCAGGACGGCGTTATTTTTGTCGGTGACAACGCAGACCAGAGAATGGCGGTGAGCCCTTGATCGACCGTTTCATAGCCGGACGCGTCAGGGACGTTCCGCCGAGCGGGATACGGCGTTTTTTTGATATCGCCTCCCTGATGAAGGATGCCATATCCCTTGGTGTGGGCGAACCTGATTTTGTTACGCCCTATCATATCCGTTCCGCGGCCATCGATTCGGTAATCGCGGGCGGGACCCAGTATACGGGCAACAAGGGCATGATCGAACTGCGAAGGGAAATCGCGTATTATCTGCGCGGACGTTATTCCCTGTCCTATGATCCGGAGCAGGAGATCATGATTACGGTCGGGGCCAGCGAGGCCATCGACCTGGCGCTCAGGGTCTGCATCGAACCCGGCGACGAAGTCGTCATCCCGGATCCGGGGTACGTCAGTTACGCGCCCTGCGTTTCTTTTTCGGGGGGGACGCCCGTGCTGGTGCCCACCGTGATGGAGAACGATTTCCGGTTGAGGGCGGACGACCTGAAGAAGGCGATTACCCCCAGGACCAAAGCGCTGGTGTTTCCGTACCCCCATAATCCCACGGGAGCGGTGATGCCCGCCGGGGACCTGAAGGAAATCGCCGATGTCTGCATCAGGAAGGATATCCTCGTCATCAGCGACGAAATATACAGCGAACTGACTTATGCCGGGGAGCATACCTCCATCGCTTCTCTTCCCGGCATGCGCGAGAGGACGGTCTATATCTCGGGCTTCAGCAAGGCCTTTGCAATGACCGGCTGGCGTCTTGGATATGCCTGCGCGCCGAAGGAATTCCTGTATGAAATGAATAAAATCCACCAATACGGCATCATGTGCGCGCCGAGGCAAAGCCAGGTGGCAGGCATTGAGGCCCTGAAACGCGGCAGGGAAAACAATTATGAAGACGTCGCGGTCATGCGCGACAGCTATGACCGCAGGCGGAGGGTTATGCTGAAGGCGTTTGGGGATATGGGCCTTAAGTGCTTCGAACCCAGGGGCGCATTTTACTGTTTTCCTTCCGTCGCGTCCACCGGACTGGATTCCGAAACTTTCTGCCGCAGGCTTCTGGAGGAGGAAAAGGTGGTCTGCGTTCCGGGCACCGCCTTCGGGAAGAGCGGGGAAGGACATATCCGCTGCTGTTATGCGACGGATATTCATAAAATGACGGAAGCTTTTACGCGTATGAAGCGTTTTATAGACGGATTATCCTGATGTGTGAGCGAGGCTGCCCCGTGAAACGGAAAAAACCTTTCATGACGCGGCGCGGGAGCACTCGGAAAAGTGACGGAGGAAGCAATGCAAAAACTGATCGTCGTTTTTCTTGCGCTTTTTTTCTGTTTTGCGGCTGTGTCTGCGGCTGCCGATGAATACGAGCGGGGCGCGGACGGTGAGATTGAGGTGCCGTTTATCGAACCGGTCTGGCGGCAGGAAGGGGACGGCGGCGCCGCGAGCGATGACGAGCCCGCACAGGAGGACGTCCCCCTGCCTGCCGCTTTGACCTCGGGAATCGTTACCTACGGCGAGGACGGGAGTATTTTTATCACCATTACGGCCTGCGGCGACGTTACCATCGGCAGGAATGTCAAGAGCAGCGGTAAATCGATCTTCCAGAAGGAACTGGAAAAACAGAACAATGATATCAATTTCATCTTTCGCAACGTCAGGGGGATCTTTGAAAACGACAGCCTGACCATCGTCAATTTCGAGGGCGTGCTGGCGGAGAACTATTCCATCCCTTCAAGAAAGCAGAACAACGATTTTCTCTTCCTCGCCCCGGTATCCTATGCCTCGGTTTTGCCGGATAACGGGGTGGAGATGGCGGCCATCGAAAACAACCATATCGGCGACTTTGGGGAAGCCGGGACCCAGTCGACCCGGGACGCGCTGGATCAGGCAGGCGTCCTGTGGGCGGATTCCACCCACGCCGCCTCGTATGAGATTGCCGGAATCAGGGTGATTCTCTTCGCGTACCAGACGCTGAACCAGCCCTACACATCCGATGAACTGGCCGTCATGGTCAGGGAGGAAATCGCCCGGGTACGGGAAGACTACGACCTGGTGGTTGTCTATTATCATTGGGGAGACGAACTGGACTATACGCCCAAGGACAACCAGGTGAAGCTTGGCCGTGCCACGGTCGACGCCGGGGCCGATCTTGTCCTGGGGTCCCACAGCCACAGAATCAATCCCATCGAGTGCTATCAGGGGAAATACATCGTTTATTCGCTGGCCAACTGCTCCTTCGCCGGCAACAACAAACCCAGCGACATGTACACCTTCATTTTCCAGAACCGCTTCCGCTTCAAAAACGGCAAAATACTGCAGAGCTCCTTCCGGATCATTCCGTGCCGTATCTCTTCGCGGAGGGACTATAACGATTTTGCCATTACTCCCCTGACCGAACAGACCAATATCGATACCGTCATCAACACCATGAAACAGGCGGGAAAAAAGCTGACATACGCCGTTGAAAGCTACCCGCTGGACTGGGAATGATCTTTAAGGAAGGGGCATCCGTCAAATGAAGCTGAAGATCCTGCGGGAGAACGCCGCCGACAACAGGATCACCGGGTGTGTGGAAGAAATCCTTTCGGAGACCTGTTCCGCGTTCGGGCACCGTCTGAATGTGGGATACGGTCTGATCGGAAAGGGATCCCAGGAAAGATACGGCGTGTCCCTGACCCAGGAAGTGATTGACGGGTGCGCCGAATATGACGGTACGCTCGCCCTGACCGGAGACGGGGAACTGCGGGCGGAGATTTCGGACGCGATGAATATCCCGGTCCTGATTTCAGATCATGCCCGGGATATTTCACCCGACGGGAAGCACACCGCCGGGAATATCATTGCCGTCGTTCAGTCCGTCGACGAGGAAACGATCGACGAGGCGGCAAGGGCCGTCCGCAATTTTGCTTTGATCAAGGGAATCGGGTTCGCGGCTGTCAGACCCCAGGGAAAAAAAGAAAGCGTCTGGAAGAACGCTTTCCTTTCCGCCAGCCTGCTCAACGGGGACAATCGGCTGTCTGAGATGACGGCGGACCAGGCCATCAGAAAAATGATTCGGGAACCCGAGGACTACGGAATGATCGTTCTTCCGCCGTCCTTCGGTGCTGTTTTCAGCGCCGCGGCCGAGGAGCTTGCCCATTCGTGCCTGCCTGTCAGAAAAATGTACGGCGTTTCCGGAGGGGTCTATTTCTGCGAGAGCTCCGAAAACGCCGGGACGCGGATGGGCGAAATGCTGTCGGCGGTGCTGTCAAGCGCCGATTTTCTTGAATTTTCATGTCACCTGTTCAGGGAGGCGGCCTGCATACGAACGGGCGTGTACAATGTGACCCGCGGGGCAGGGGACGTGATGGCGCTTCCCATCGGATCCGCGGAGGAAGTCGTCGACAGGATCTGTTCCCAGGTATCCCTTGCCGGCCGTCTTGTGGGCGGCGCCTGAAAAAATCAGTTTTCCATATATAAGGTGCAGCCGCCGATGAATTCCCGAAGCAGCGACAGCGGCGGTATCTCGTTCAGCAGTTCCCGGGGAACGGCGTCGAAGCAGCTCAGAATGTTCAGGAGCCTGCCGGCGACCAGGTACTGGGGGTCGTCCGGATCGATCCGGGCAAGAATCTCTTCGGCGTAGGGCTTGATTACCGGAAGCTCGTAGTGCAGGACCGAATTGAACACATGGTCCACGTTTTCCTGGTAGGGGAAAATCCATTTTTCCTCGCCGGCGCGTACGCTGGGCCACATGTCGAGGGTTTCCTTTGCCGGAGAAGCGCGGAAAGCGTGATCCCTTACCAGGCGGCGGAGCAGCCGGGCGTCAGTGGTGCGAATGCGGTTGTGGTCGTCGATATTTATGCAGGTCAATTCGCTGATATAAATCCTGCAAAGCAGCGCCGGGTCAAAACCGATATGGAATACAGGATTGAGGGCGTGAATCCCCTCAAATATAATCAGCTGATCCTGTCCGAGGGTGACGGGGTCGGTTTTTTCTTCCCGCATCCCGGTTTTGAAGCTGTAGCGCGGGATCATGGCGGTCTGTCCCGTCAGCAGGCGGCCGATGCAATCGTTCAGATAGGGAACGTCCAGGGCGTCCAGCGCTTCCAGGTCCGGATTACCGTCGCTGTCAAGAGGCACCTGGTCCCGATTTCTGTAGAAATTGTCCAGCGATACCAGAACGGGCCTGAAACCGAGGACGCGCAGATGGATGGCCAGACGATTGGAAAAGGTGGTCTTCCCGCTGGAGGAGGGCCCCGCGACGAAGATTGCCTTGGCCTTGCTCTGCATGATGCTGTCGGCGATCTGCGACATGGACCTGTCGTGCAGGGCTTCGTTAACGCGAACCAGGTCCCTGAACTGGCCGTTTCGGACCAGCCGGTTCAGGTCGGAAGCGTTGTTGATGTTCATGATGTCGCACCACTGAATGGACTGGCTGAATGCCGACAGGTTTTTCGGGCGGTGCGTAAAAGCGGCAGGGAAACGCCAGTCGGCAGGGGAGGGCATCATGATTGTGAGGCCCGGGTAAACAAGCCTCAGAGAAAATGCGTGAATCCAGCCTGTGGACGGGAGCATGGCGCCGTAAAAATAGTCCATCATCGTCCCGCAGACATAGGCCGGCAGCTCGGTGTGCCGGCTTTTTTTCACGATCTCCGCTCCGGCCAGGTCTCCTTTTCCGATCAGGTAAGCGTAGGCTTCCTCCTTCGCGACTTTCTCATGTTTTATCGGCAGGTCGGAAGCGATGAGCTCATCCATTTTTCCCTGAAGGGCAACGATGTCGGCCTGAGAAAGGTATCGTTCCCTGATGCGTACGAAGATGCCGTATCCGATGGAATGCTCTATCCGGACGCGGGCGCCGGGAAACAGCACTTCGGCGGCCATCAGGAAAACAAAACGCAGCGTCCTTTCGTAAATGCGGCGTCCTTCCTCGTGGGTGTATGTGATCGGGACAAGGGTGCAGTCTTCCGTGATCGGGGCGCTCAGTTCCACGATGCTGCCCCCGCGGAGGCAGGCATAGACGGACCGGTAATCATCCGGGAAGAACGCCTTCATCGCTTCGGAGAGCAGCGTTCCGGCGGGAAGACAGCGGCTTTCATCGCGTATCCTGATGGTGATGTTCATTTTTCATCCCTCTTTCAGGTCAGGTCGTCGAAGATGCTTCCTGCAGCTTCAGTTTGTTGCGCCACTGGATATGTTTGGTTGAAATATACGCCTTGGACTGCTCGTCGGAAAGGGCGGTGGTGCGGACGAGTATCTGTTTGCCCTCTTCGACGGTTTTCTTTTCGATGGTGCTGAATACAAGACCGTGCTGGGGGCAGTCGGCCAGGGCCATGAAGCGGTCCGGGCCAAGGCGGACGTAACCCTCTGGAACGGTCAACTTTTTCCCGCATACCGGGCAGGGAGGCTGCTGTGCGGCGCCGCTGGAAAGCACGGAGCCGACGCTTCCGCGCAGACGGAGCTCCGTGCGCATCTCGCGAGCGCGGGCGCTGTGCTGCAGCAGCTTGGGCTTGAGCGGGTACTGGAGCACTTTGGCGGGATCCGGCAGACGGCGCAGGACCATGGCCGTGTACCATGCGTCGTTCAGGGCGTTGTGGAAGGGCTTTTCCTCGTCGGGATCGATCTCGAAATGAGCCATGGCGGCCTGCAGTCCCTGACGCTCCCTGGTGTTGCCGATCATTTCGCCGTATACGCGCTGCATGTCGTAAACATCCGACAATTCGATGCCGCAGCGGAAGAAACGCTTGTTTTGCTCAAGGACCGATACGTCGTCGCATCCCCAGGTGATCAGGGCATAATCCTGCCCGCAGAAATCGGCGAATCTTGTCAGCGCTTCCGAAAACGGCGGGGCTTCTTCCAGTTCTTCCTGGCTGATATGGGTAATCCTTTTGATCCGGGGGTGCAGCCTGACATAGTAAATCGGGCGGATCAATTGGGTAAAGGTATCGACAACCTCAAGGTTTTCATCCAGTTTCACGGCGCCGATCTGGATCATCTCAAAGATCAGTTTTTCGCCCACGTTCCTGTAGGCGGCGGAGGAATAGGAGATCGGCTGGTTCCATTCCAGGTCCATTACGATATATTGCATCGATATTCGCCTTTCATGCTGTGAATGATTGAAGTGCGGCCGATTTGCCGGCAAGCGCACCGGTGGAAAAAGCGATCTGCAGGTTGTAGCCGCCGGTAAAAGCGTCCACATCCAGCACCTCGCCGGCAAAGTAAAGGCCGGAAACAAGCCTGGAGCCCATGGTCGAAGGGCTGACGGAGCGAATGTCAACGCCGCCCCGGGTAATGATCGCTTCGCCGAACGGACGCAGGGATACGGGGGTCATGTCCAGCTTTTTCAGGGTCGAAGCGATGGCGCGTCTTCCGGCGGATGAAAGCTGGGACGCGGGAGCATGCGGATCCAGACCGCAGGCGATCAGAAAAGGCTCGGTCATCCGGCGGGGAAAAAGAGGCATAACAGCGTTTGCGACGGTTTTCGCGCCTCCCAGCCGAATCAGGTCGCCGACGTCCGACATCAGCTTTTCTTCGCTGACGGCGGGTTTCATGTCAAGCGAAATGACGGAATCCTCCGTGTTCCCTCCGGAGAGGACACTGCTCGCTTCAAGGATCAGCGGACCCGAAACGCCGTAATGCGTAAAGAGCATTTCGCCCGTTTCGCTCATGCGTTTTTTACGGCCCGCATAAACGGTGATCCTGACGTTTTTCAGGCTGAGTCCCTGCAATTGCGAAGGCCATGCTTCCTTCAGTTCGATTCCCGTCAGCGAAGGGCTCAGGTCCGTGACGGGATGACCTGTCTCCCGGGCAAAGCGGTAACCGTCGCCTGTCGAGCCCGTGGAAGGGTAGGACAGGCCGCCGGTGGCCACGATAATGGCGTCAAACGGGAGAAAGGCGCCGTTTTTGAGCGTCAGTCCCCGGACGCGCCGGACGCCGTCCTCACAGGCGACGCTGATGTCCGCTGCTTCGCTGCCGGTCCGTACGGAAACGCCCAGCCTTGCCATTTCGGAACACAGCGCTTTGGTCACGTCGGACGCTTTGTCGCTCCGCGGAAAGGCGCGGCGGCCGCGCTCGATCTTGATCGGGCATCCGGCGTTTTCCAGCCAAGCCATCATATCGTCCGGTGAAAAGAAGGACAGGGCGCTGTATAAAAAGCGGCTGTTTCTGGGCACATGGAGCATAAACTCTTCACGATTGCAGGCGTTTGTGAAATTGCATCGTCCCTTGCCGGTGATATACAGCTTTTTCCCGGTTTTCTCGTTTTTCTCGAACAGGCAGACATCGGCGCCGCTTTGGGCGCAAAAAACGGCGGCCATCATTCCGGCCGGACCGCCTCCGATGACAGCGACGCTATTGCGGCTCTTTGCTGATGTAGACACTGTATGCATCCCAGATATCTTCCAATCGTTTCAGGTGTTCGTTCAGTTCGTCCTTGCGCTGCAGGGCCAGGGCGACGAGCAGCGCGTTGATCAGCGAAAGGGGAGCCGCAAGGGAATCCACGAACGAGGCCATATCCGTCCGCGCGGACAGGCACACATGGGAAACGCCGAAAAGCGGGCTCATTTCCCCGTCGCTGATGCCCACGACCTGCGCGCCCGCGCTTTTCGCGAAATACATGGCTTCAAGCGTCCTGGTGGAATAACGCGGAAAGCTGATTCCCACCAGAACGTCCTCGTCGGTGATCCTGGAAATGCTTTCGAATACATCGGTGGAGCCTTCGGCGATGATGATCACGTTGCTGAAGATGAAATGCAGGTAATAGCCGAAAAACTGGGCGAGAGGGGCGGCGGAACGGAGACCCAGGATATAAATGGTGCGGGCTGAAAGAAGGCGGGAGACGGCTTCCGAAAAAGCGTTCTGGTCGATCATGTGGATGGTGTTGCGGATATTCTGCATGTCGGTCTTCAATACGGTGGAGAGAACGTCGCGCTGATTGATGTTTTCGCTCATCTCAAAACGCTGTTCGGCCGTCAGATGATGCCTTACCAGCTCCTGCAGGGCCTTCTGCATCTGAGGGTATCCCTCGTATCCCATGGCCGCGGCAAAACGGACGACGGTGCTTTCACTGACCTCGACGGCCCGGCCGAGGGATACGGCGGTCATATATACGGCCTTATCGTAATGCTCGGAGATGTACTCCGCGATCTTCCGGTGCGATTTGGAAAGTTTTCTGCCATTGAGGTTCAGCTTGGCAATCAGGTCAAAGGATTCCTGCAATTGTATCACTTCCGTTCTTGAGAAAGGAATCAGTCCGATCCGGAGCAGAAATCGTCAAAACTGGAGCGGTATTCGCCGTTGAAGCACATAATCCCTCCCAGGAAGGAGCAGGTGACATGACCCGCCTCCAGCATGGCTGCGTCGGTCCCCGGGGCGTGAGGCTCCATCAGAATCTCGTCCTCGGCCGACTCATTGCCGATCCAGAAATACATCTGTCCGTACGGGCTGTAGCGTTTGACATAGCTGTCTCTGAAATAGGCTTCGCTCACGGGACACAGAACGGGCTTTTTCCAGTGGGAGGGAAGCCCTTTCGGGGCGTTGATGTTCAGAATTCCGTATCGCGGAAAGCGTTTGCCCGCGTAGAACTCGGCCGCTTTGACGGCAAAGGCCGCAACGGCGTTCAGTCCCTCCGCCGTGCCTCCGGCGGCGAGCGAGACGGCAATCGAAGGGATATTCATCATGGCGCCTTCCCTGGCTGACGCCACGGTGCCGCTGTAAAGAATGCCGGAGGATACGTTTTCGCCCTTGTTGACGCCCGAAAGACAAAAATCAAAATGATTGTTGGCCGTCAGCCGCGGCGCGAGACGGACACAGTCGGCCGGCGTTCCCTCCACCGAATAAACCTCCTGTTTTCCTTCGCGGAGCAGTTCATGAACCATCAGGGGCTTTGACAGGGTCAGGTTCTGGCTCATGGCGCTGCACTGGGCCGCGGGCGCGGAAACAACGATGTGATGCCCGCGCTCCAGCGCGGCCCTGCAAAGCGCCGTGATCCCCGGCGACGAGACACCGTCATCGTTGGAAATCAAAAAATTCATGCCTGACTTTTCCTCCGTGCAAAAATGCAAAACCATTATAACGTAAAAACCCGTCCCGTTCAAGCCGATGCTGAGAAACAAAATGCAATTTGGCGTATTTGGAATGCAAAAAGTCCGCGGCGGCAAGAGACGGGATTCGGCCGTTCCGGAAAAACAGACACCGGCGAGAGAATGCGAATCGAGGCGGGGCGATCTTTCGCACAAAAACGAGATTTCTTGACAGCCCGTGTGAAAAAGGGTATAATTTTTTACGAATCAACAAAAGAAAGGCGGTGGCGGTAAATGGATGACGGCGAAAGATGCCAGGCAAGCGATACAGTACCGCGATCGCCCGAAGCAAAGGACAGGGATCGCTGATTTTCGCGTGCCCAGCATCAATACACGTCGTTTTCCTGCGCTTAATCGAAGGCATCGGACGGTTAAGTGTTGTTTTGTTGTTTTTGCATAAATAACAGGAAAGCAGGTGTATTCCAATGGAATGGTCCCAAATCATGGAGCGCCTCCACAAGCTTCTGGACTCGGGGCGCCACGGCGAACTGAGGGGCGCGCTTATGATGCTCAGCCCCGTGGATATAGCGCAGTTTCTTGAAACCCTGGACCCGGAAAAAATGCTCTTGTTGTTCCGCGTGCTTCCCAAGGACATGTCGGCGGATGTTTTCAGCTACATGACGTCCGAATCCAAACAATCGCTGATCGAATCCATCGGGGACAACGAGATCCGTTCGCTGATCAACGAGATGTTCCTGGACGACACGGTGGACTTCCTTGAGGAACTGCCCGCCGGCGTCGTCAAGCGCGTATTGCAGAATACCGACGCCAAGACCCGCGACCTGATTAACCAGTTCCTACAGTATCCCGAAAATTCCGCCGGATCCATCATGACCATCGAATACATGGAGGCCCGCGTCGGCATGACGGCGGGGCAGGTGATGGCGGATATCCGGCGGGTCGGGTTCGACAAGGAAACCATTTACACGATCTATGTAATCGACGAGGGGCGCCATCTGAAGGGCTCCGTCGCCCTTCGCAAGCTGATCCTTTACAATGAAAGCGTCGTCATTGACAGCGTCATGGAGACCAACGTCGCTTCCGTGACCACCACGGACGACCAGGAAAAAGTCGCCGGCGTCGTCCGCCGTTATGACCTGATGGCCATTCCGGTGGTTGACAAGGAAAACCGTCTGGTGGGTATCATTACCGCGGACGATATCATGGACGTCATCCAGGAAGAAAACACGGAAGACTTCGAAAAGATGGCCGCTCTGACCCCTTCCGAGGATTCTTACCTGCATACATCTCCCTGGAAGCTGGCCATCAACCGCATTCCCTGGCTGATTCTCCTGTCGATCGTGGCTATCTTTACCGGCATGATCATTACCAGCTATGAGGATCTGCTGAAAAACGTGGACATTGTGCTGACCGCGTGCATCCCCATGCTGATGGATACCGGCGGCAATTGCGGCGCTCAGGTTTCCACACTGATCATCCGCGGCCTGGCCCTTAACGAACTGCAGCCAAAGGATATCCTCAGGATCCTCTGGAAGGAATTCAGGGTGGCTTTGCTGGTCGGGGCGGTGCTTTCCGTCTTTACGCTTTTGCGCGTCCGGTTCATCAACGGCGCGGACTGGCCGGTCTCCCTGGTGGTGGCGCTGTCGCTGTACCTTACGGTGATCATCGCCAAGGCCATCGGCTGCTGCCTGCCGCTTCTGGCGAAACGGGTGCACCTGGACCCCGCTTTGATGGCAAGCCCGCTGATCACAACCATCGTGGACGCCGCTTCCCTGACGCTTTATTTTTCCATTGCAACTTCCATACTGAAGCTTGGATAAGAATGATATACGGAAAAGAAAAAACGCGGAGGTCCGCGTTTTTTTCTTTGGAACAGCGTTCCGCCCCGTTACTGGTAGTACCGTTCCCTGGGATTCATCGTATGGACGCGTGTCCGTTTCCGCATATGCTTGCGGATTTTCCTGACAAGGAGGATCAGCATCAGGATAGCCAGCAGGGGGAGGAAGATGTACATGAAAAACAATTCGAAGGTAAAGCGGGGGAAGGGGTTGGGATCGTTTTCCACCCGCTCCATAATTTCGGAGATTGAAGGCGCAAGGCTTTCCCGCGCCGCCACGGAACGCGTCGCCACCAGGTTATAGACCACGACGGAACCGTCGGCGGGGTAATAGGAAAGCGTGCCCATGACCTCTCCGGCGCTGATGGGCGCCCTGAATTCACGGGTATATTCCGTCAGCGTCATCGCGTTGAAATTGGACGCCATGGCCTGGATCCGGTCTTCGGTGGTAACGATCAGATCGTTTCCGGAGCCTTCCGCCGAAACCAGTTTCAGTTCCAGTCTGCCGAGCATCGGATCCTCCAGATCGAAGCCCGAGATATCGATGATTCTGGGATTCATGGCGTACAATTCCCGGATGCTGGTGGTGACATATTGCGAAAAGCCGTATTCGAACAGGCGGATGGAATCCCGGTAGCTTGCCGCGTCCGAGGATGAATTGAATACGACGGCAATCAGGTTGATCCCGTTTTTGGTGGCGGAGGAAACAAGGCAGTACCCGGCCGCGGAATGGTGACCTGTCTTGATGCCGGTGGCGTGCTCGTAATAGCGGTCGGCGTATTTTTCGGTGTAGGCGATCAGCTTATTGGTGTTGGCGATGGAACGGGCCCGGTAAATATTGTCCTGGGGAAGCATGTAGGACCGGGCGGAGACGATGTCGCGGAAGGTTTCGTTCTGCATTGCGACACGGGCGATAATGGCCATGTCCCGGGCGGTGGAATAGTGATATTCGTCATGGTAGCCGTGGGGATTCGCAAAATGCGTGCCCGTGCACCCGAAGGCTTCCGCCGCGCGGTTCATCAGATCAACGAAATCGTAAATGGTGCCGCCGAGATTTTCCGCCACCACATTGGCGCCGTCGTTGCCGGATACCAGCATGGTACCGTAGAGAAGGTCGATCAGGCGCATTTCCTCGCCCGCGGCCAGACCGATGACGGAGGAGTCGCTGGGAATATCCAGCGCGGTCGGCGTGACGACGCAGATATCCTCGGGATCCCCGATGGTCAGGGCCAGAAGCGCGGTCATGATCTTGGTCGTGGAAGCGGGATAGCACTGCATATCCGCATTCTTCTCAAAGACCACGTCCCCCGTATCCGCGTTGATCAATATCGCCGACGTGCAGCTGAGCTGCGCGGCTTCCAGATATTCGGGGTGGGTCGGATCATAGGCTCCCGCTTCACCCATGGCGGCGGAAAAAAGGAAACATGCCGCAAGGATGAAGGCCGCAAGGCGCCATATCCGCGTCAAATGATGTTTTGCAAGACTGATCAATGGATTAAATACCCTTTCCGATATCCTGAATAGGAGAAAATGCGCCTCCGGAAGGCGGCGTCCCGCGGAGCCCCGGCCCGGGAAAACGAGGGGAACCGAATCAGGTTCCCTTTCTGCTTACGCCCCGGCTGTAGAGAAGGGAAGAAGGCCGGCCGGCGCAAAGGCTCCAGCATTTGGCGGCGAAGCATTCCTCGGCGGCGGTGCCGCTTTTTTCAAGCGACGCGAAAGACTGATAGCATGGGATTTTTTCCGAGATGATTCTGATCAGGGGCGAGGCCTCGCTCCTGAAGGAGCGAAGATAAAGAAAATCATCTCTCTCGGGCGAAAACCTGGCTTTGTTCAGGAAAAAGCGCATCAGCAGCCGGCTGAGACGCGCCCTGGTAAAATGAGCGGTACAGGTCCTTTCGGTCAGCTGATCCATGGAAAGACAGGCCCCGGCTTCCCTGAGGATGCGGTTTTCAATGCCCTCGCCCGCGCCCCGCACTTCCCTTAAATCGGAGGGAGAAGCCTTCAGCAGCAATCCGAACAGAAGGAGATCGGCTTTTTCCTGATCCATAAAGCTTCCTTCATGCCGGGCCTTTTGAAGCCTTTCGAAAACGGAAGCGGGAACACAGGGACGGATGCCTTCCAGGTCGCCGAGCAGGAACGCCCGGCGCAGGGAGGCGGCGGACGGATGCGCCGGCGACAGGACCGGGCTGTGGTAATCGCCTTCGCGGGGAACGGGAAAACAGCGGATCGGGCTGGACAGACGCTTCAGCGCCCGCATATAGGAAACTGCGAGAATCACGTTCGGGGAGGAGATGACCCCGGGTTCGGCAAGCCCCATGAGGCCCAGGACCTTTTCGACCGCCCGGGGATAACTGAGCCCCGACAGGATCTGCTGCCCGAGAAGGGCCTGTGTTTCGGGAGATTCCAGGGAATCGGCGATTTTCGAAAGCATCTCCGCGTCCCCGTATTCACTGCCGAAGGACAGGCTGTCCACGCAGCCCATTCTGTGAAAAAGGGAAACCATGCCCAGGGCGTAGCTTTCTGCGTCCCGGCAGCTGATATCGAACGGAACGGAAAAAACGATGTCGGCGCCGCAGTCGAGCGCCATCTCCGCGCGGTCGACGGGATCGAAAAGCGAGAAGCGGCCGCGCTGCGTGACATACCCGCTCATCAGGACGACCACAAAGTCCGCACCGGCGGCTTCCCTGGCTTTTTTCAGATGCAGGGCATGACCGTTGTGAAAAGGGTCGTACTCCGCAATGACGCCGCAGACTTTTGCCATTACCGCCTCCTGACCGATTCAATCGGCCAAGCTATTTTATCATGAAAGTCTGTTTTTGTATATGCAAAAATACGTCCGGAGCCTTCTTATCGGCGCTGCCATTGGATATCGACGCAGAAGATGCCCCTTCTTTCCGCACTGTAACGTATCGACGCGTCCGATACGCCGCCGCTTTCCAGCCAGGCCCAGATTCTGCTCATGTCGGACGCAAAGGATGAAAACAGGGACTCGGAACAGTAGATGCGGACTTCCCTCACCGTTGTTTTATCGGCGCCGCTCAGGAGGCGGATCAGCTCTCCGGAGGTCTCCGCCTCCATGGTCAGCACGCCGGGCCCCAGAGGCGATATATCCGAAACAATCACCCTGCGGGCGGCGTCCGAATAAGACACGTTCCCTGTAATCCCGGCCATGTCCAGCCATTTCCACACGGGATTGTCGCTTTCCCGGTACCTTGCGTAAAGCCCGGGCGACAGGTAAATGCGCATTTCCCTTGCCCCGGAAGCGGAACGCATCAGACCGATGACGCCGCTTTCCGAATCGGCGGCACCTGTCATGACGTCCGCCCCGAGGGGAGTAATATCTGTGATGATCAGCTTCCTTTCGGTGTCCGAATAGGATACGCGCCCTTCGACTCCTGCCAGATCCAGCCATTCCCATACCGGATTCGCGGGCGAGAGGTATTCGGCCCACAGCCGTTCGTCAAGCCGCAGAACAGCCTGCGTCCGGCCCGCCCGCGCTGTCTCCCGAAGAGCGGCACAGACCCCGTCCGCATCCTTTACCATGAATTCCGGGACGGGGCGGTCCCAGGGTTGTTTCATGAAGGATGATCACAAGAAGGGAGAGCACAAGAGGAAGTGTTAATTGGCGTGAGTGGGAAGAAGAGTGTCAAAAGAGCGCAGAAC